>NZ_JBVJIA010000036.1:0-79865 GCF_055586505.1 Streptosporangium sp. NPDC050148
GCCCCCCCCCCCCCCTCCTGCCCACCCCCCCCCCCCCCCTCCCCGCCCCCCCCCCCCCCCACCCCCCCCCCCCCCCCCCTCCCCCCCCCCCCCCCCCCCTCCCTCCCCCCCCCCCCCCCCCCCCCCCCCCCCCCTCTCCCCGCCCCCCCCCCCCCGGGCCGGCCTCGGCCACCTTCGACGACCAGGTGGCGGCCGTGCTCGCCGCCGTGGACTCGGCGTCGGGGGCGCCCATGGTGGTGGGGCACTCCGCCGCCTGCACCCTGGCCTGGCTGGCCGCCGACGCGCGGCCGGAGAGGGTCGCCAAGGTCGTGTTCATCGGAGGCTTCCCGGCCGCCGACGGGCAGCGCTACGCCGACCTCTTCGAGCCGGAGGACGGCGTGACGCCCTTTCCCGGCTGGGGTCCGTTCGAGGGGCCGGACTCCGCCGACCTCGGTGAGAAGGCCAGGCGGGACTTCGCGGACGCGGCGATCCCCGTGCCCGCAGGGGTGACGAAGGGCGTGGTGCGCCTGAGGGACGAGCGGCGGTTCGGCGTCCCCGTCCTCGTCGTGTGTCCGGAGTTCACCCCCGCCCAGGCCCGGGAGTGGATCGCCGCCGGTGACGCGCCCGAGGTGGCCGGGGTCGAGCACCTCGACCTCGTGGACATCGACTCGGGCCACTGGCCCATGATCACGGAGCCGTCCGGACTCGCCCGGCTCCTGGCCGCAGCGGCCCCGCGATGAACGCACCGCGGCGGCCGGGCGGCACGTCGGGCGTACCGCAGGCGCGTCCGGTGCACGGCCGGTGCGGGGCCGGTGCACGGTCTTGTCCGACGGGTACCATTCCTCGCCGGCGGGCTCGTCCTTTCGGCGAGCCCCTGGAGGGTGCGGCATGGACGGCATCGGCGGTATCGGCTGCGCGCCGGCCCGCAACGGTGGAACATGTGGGGCGTTGCGCATCACCCCGACGGCTCATCCGCCGGGGATGCGGCCGGAAGGGGAGCTGGATCATGGCGGCGTGCCCGCGGTGACGATGACGGTGGCGTCGGCGCCGATGACTCATCCGGCGGCCTGCGGTGACGGCCCTCTTCACGTTGATCTGAGCGGGTCGGCCGTCATCGATGCCGGTGGTCTGCGAGTGCCGGTCGGCGCCGGTCTCGACGCGGGTGACGGCGACGCGGGCGTGATCCGGGCGACGTCGATCTCGCCGGTGGCGGGTCGCCCGTCGAAGCCGGTGGCGGGTCGCCTGTCGAAGCCGACCGGACGGGAGAGCGGACCCGGCCGGGGCCGAGCGTCCGTCATGGGCCGGGCGCGGCCCGGCGTCGGCGGACATCGCCGGCCCGTGGTCGCCACGGACACCGGTGTCGTGGACGGCGGAGGTTGATGGACAGGCGGCGCTCGGCGGCGGTGTGGACGGCGATCAACGACCACGCCCGTGCCGAGGGCACGGCGGTCCGTCTCGAGACGGTGTGCCTGGTCTGCGCGCGGACACTACGCGCCCAAGGGGTGGGCATGGCCCTCAACGGCCGGCTCACGGGGTACGAACCGGTGTGCGGGAGCGGTGCGGGCGCCTTTCGCTCGATGGACCTGCACGCCACGCTGGGCGAGGGCCCGGGGCATGACGCGCTGGCCGGGGACCGGCCCGTGCTGGTCGACGACCTGGCCGATGACGCCACGCGGCGGCGCTGGCCGATGTTCGCCCCGGCCGCCGTGCAGGCAGGCGTCCGCGCGATTTTCGTGTTCCCGCTGCTGCTGGGAGTGATCTCGGTCGGTGTGCTGGAGATCAGCCGCACCGAGCCCGGATGGCTGACGCCGCAGCAGGTGGCCGACGCGCTGGTGTTCGCCGATGCGGCGCTGCTGGTGCAGGTGCAGCACCTGGCGTCCCCCGACGACGCCGACGAGGTGAAGGAACTGCGGTGGGAGAGCGCCGAGCGCTGGGCACAGGTGCACCAGGCCACCGGCATGGTGGCGATCCAGTCAGGTACCGACCTGAGTGCAGCGTTCGTCCGGTTACGCGCCCGCGCCTTCGCCGATGGACGCGGCCTGCTGGAGGTGGCCCGCGACGTGGTGGCGCGGCGGCTGCGATTCGAACCGGACTGACACCGGACCGGAGCCGCCGTGGCTCCCACGGACGACGAACCGCCGGACACGATCACGATCATGGAACGAAGGTGAGGACAGTGCTCGACCGACGGACGGCGCAGACGTTCGTGGAGCTGGCCGACACGCTGGTGGTCGGCTTCGACGTCATCGATTTCCTGCAGACGCTGGCCGAGCGCTGCGTGGACCTCCTCGACGTCGACGCCGCCGGCATCCTGCTGGCCGACCCGCGTGGCTCCTTGACGCTGGTGGCGGCCTCCACCGAACAGGTCCGCCTGCTGGAGCTGTTCCAGCTGCAGAACGAGGAAGGCCCCTGCCTGGACTGCTACCACAGCGGGCGACCGGTGATCTGCCCGGACCTGGCCGCTCCCCCGCAGCGATGGCCGCGTTTCGCCGCGGCGGCCCACCAGGTGGGCTTCGCCGCGGTGCAGGCCTTTCCGCTGCGGCTGCGCGACCAGGTACTGGGAGCGATGAACCTGTTCAGCGCCACCACCGAGGCCGTCTCTCCCGACCATGTCGCCGTGGCTCAGGCGCTGGCGGACGTGGCCACCATCGGCATCACCCATGAGCGCACCCTGCGCCGGCAGCAGCTCGTCACCGAGCAACTGCAACACGCCCTCAACAGCCGCATCGTCATCGAACAGGCCAGCGGCATGCTCGCCGAGCGCGGCCAGATCCCCATCGCCGAGGCGTTCGCGCTGATGCGCGCCCATGCCCGCAACCACAACGAGCGGCTGTCGGCGGTGGCCCGTCAGGTGACCGACCAGGACCCGATCGTGTCCGAGCTGCTCGGCGCCGCCCCGTCGTAGCCGGGCGGTCCGGGCAGCCGGTCGCTCAGGTGATGGGGGTCTGGGCGGTCGGCCGGTGGTCCGGGCCGACCGCGACGGGGAAGAGGGACTCCAGGCGGGTCAGGCACAGAAGCCGCCGGACGAAGGGGGTGAGCGCGGCGAGCCGCAGAGGGATCATGGCGGTGTCCGCACGGGTCCTGATCGCGACCAGGGCGGTCAGTCCACGGGCGTCCATGAAGGTCACCGCACCGAGGTCGAGGACCAGCGGGCCGGCGGCGCCGTCGATGAGCGAGGCGAGGCAGGCGTGCAGGCGGGGGGCGGTGGCCAGATCCACCTCACCGCCGACCTCGACCACGGTGTGGTCGTCGGGGTAGTCGTGCACGGGGCGGACGGTCAGATGAAACGGACCCATGGTGTCTCCCTGATGCATCACCTGAAGGACGCGGGGTCAAGACGGCCCAGGGAGATGGCGATGTACGAAACATGCCGAATAGGAAAAAACTCTGTGTGTATTTTTAAATACACTCCGTAGTGTAGGGCGTGGTCTCTCGCGGCACCAGCCCCGTCCCGAAGCGATCGCCGGACGAGGGCCGCGGGAACGGGCCGCCGATCACGCCGTGAACCCTTCCCGCCGAAGGACACCGCCGGAGGCGGGCCGGTGACGCCGTAGCGGCCCGTGCGTCATGACGTGGTGATGAGCTCGTCGGCGACCCGCCGCGCGACCCCCTCGGAGAAGGGGGCGGGTCGCGCGGCCGGGGCCAGGGCGGGGGGCGTACGGCATGGGCGTGGTCCTTTCGGTGCCGCGGGGGCTCAGCGGCGCCGCAGCGAGGGGTCGAGCAGGGCGGGCGGGGTGTCGAACCGCTCGTGCGGGGCCAGGTCGACGCCGGGTGCGACGACGGAGTCGACGGCGTCGAGCACGTCGGCGGGCAGCACCGTGTCCGCGGCGGCGAGCTGTGAGCGCAGGTGGTCCAGGGTGCGGGGGCCGATGATCGCGCTGGTCACGGCCGGATGGGCGGTGACGAAGCCGAGCGCGAGCTGGATCATCGTCAGACCGGCCTCGTCGGCGACCTTCGCCAGCCGCTCGACCGCGTCGAGCCTGGCGCGGTTGGACGGGACGGACAGGTCGAAGCGCTCGGGCATGAACGCCGAGCGGTGGGTGGCGATCCGCCGGCCCTCGCGGATCGCGCCGGTCAGCCAGCCCGAGGCCAGCGGGCTCCACGCCAGCACCCCGAGCCCGTACTGCTCGGTGACGGGCAGGACGTGGGTCTCGATCCCGCGCTGCAGGATCGAGTAGCCGGGCTGCTCGGTGACGTAGCGGCCGAGGTGGTGCTCCCTGGCGGCCCACTGGGCCTGGACGATGCGGTAGGCGGGGAAGGTCGAGGAGCCGAAGTAGCGGATCTTGCCGGCGCGCCGCAGGTCGGTCAGGGCCGACAGCGTCTCCTCGTCACCGGTCGCCGGGTCCCACCGGTGGATCTGGTAGAGGTCGACGTGGTCGACGCCGAGTCGGCGCAGGCTGTTCTCCAGCTCGACGACCAGCCAGCGGCGCGAGCCGCCCCGGTGGTTGCGTTCCCGGCCCATCGGCAGGCCGGCCTTGGTGGCCAGCACGATGTCGTCGCGGCGGCCGGCGATGGCCCTGCCGACCATCTCCTCGGACTCGCCGGCGCCGTACATGTCGGCGGTGTCGACGAGGTTGATCCCGGCCTCGAGGGCGGCGTCGACGATGGCGGTGGCCTCGTCCTGGGTGGTGCGCCCGATGGCGCCGAAGTTCATCGCGCCGAGCGCGAGGGAGCTGACCTGAACGCCGGTACGGCCCAGGGTGCGGTACTGCATGGCGGGGTTCCTGACGTTGGTGGAGGGGATGCGACTCTGGCATCATGAGTAAACGGAACACCGTTCCGCATGACTCACGATACGGAACCGTGTTCCGTTTGGCAAACGCGACAGGGAGGACGTGGCACGTGAACGGCGGCGACGAGGACACGGGGCGGGCGGCCCCGCGCAAGCGGGCGGACGCCCGGCGCAACGAGAGGGTGCTGCTCGACGCCGCGGCGGCCGTCTTCGTGGCCTCGGGCGTCGAGGCGCCGATCCGCGACATCGCGGCCAGGGCCGGGGTCGGGGTGGCCACGATCTACCGTCACTTCCCGACGCGCGCGGACCTCGTCATCGCCGTCTACCGGCACCAGATCGAGGCCTGCGCCGAGGCCGGGCCCGTGCTGCTCGCGAGCGGCACGAGCCCGCACGCGGCACTGGGACGATGGATCGACCTGTTCGTCGACTTCCTGGTCACCAAGCACGGGCTCGCCGCCGCGCTGCGGTCCGACGAGGCCGGCTTCCGGCAGCTGCACGCCTACTTCCTCGACCGGCTCCTGCCCGTGTGCGCCCGGCTCGTGGAGGCCGCGGCCGCGGCCGGCGAGATCCGTCCCGACCTGGAGGCGTACGAGCTCATGCGCGGCGTCGGGAACCTCTGCATCGGCGCGGACAGCGACCCCCGCTACGACGCGCGCCGCCTGGTCGGGCTCCTCGTGGACGGCCTGCGCCTGCCCGGTGCCGCCGGTCGGGCCGAAGGCGTGCCGTTCCCCGTGATTCCTTGATCCACACGGGTATAGCATCGGCGGCATGGCGATGCGGCTTGTTCAGATTGCGATGGACGCCCGGGACGACTCCGCGGTCGGCCGGTTCTGGGCGGAGGCGCTCGGCTGGGGTGTCGGCAGCGAGGAACCCGGTGTGACCAACATCGAGCCCGTGGGTTTCGCCTACCCCGACCCCGTCGCCGTCTGCATCGACGTCATCGCCGTCCCGGAACCCAAGACGGTGAAGAACCGCGTGCACGTCGACCTGGCCACCACCTCCGTGGCCCATCAGGCGGAGCTGGTCGAGCGCCTGAAGGGGCTCGGTGCGACGCCCGCCGACATCGGCCAGGGCGATGTGCCGTGGACGGTCCTCGCCGACCCGGAGGGCAACGAGTTCTGCGTGCTGGAGCCCCGGGAGATCTACCGGGACACCGGGCCGATCGCCGCGGTGGTCGTCGACTGCGCGGACCCGCGGGCCATGGCCCGGTTCTGGGACGAGGCGATCGACTGGACCCTGCACGAGGTCACCGACGACCACGCGAGGATGCGCTCGGCCAGGGGCGTGGGCCCGTACCTGGAGTTCCTCCGCACGCCCGGCGTCAAGACCGTGAAGAACCGCGTCCATCTCGACCTGCGGCCCTACCCCGGCGACGACCAGGCCGCGGAGGTGGCCCGGCTGCGGGCGCTCGGCGCCACCGACCTCGACCTCGGCCAGGGCGACGTCCCGTGGACGTGCCTCGCCGACCCCGAGGGCAACGAGTTCGACGTCCTCACCCCCCGCTGACCTCCGACGCGGCCACCCCGCACCGCCGGGCCGCGGACCCGGTCCGGCGCCGCGGTCGTCACCGGGATCCGCCGGGCGGACCGGCCGGCCGGAGACTTGAAGATCGTCAAGGTGTACCGAGCAGCAGGCCGACGGTGAAGGAGCCGCCGATGACCACCGACCCGACGATGACCCGGATCGGCCAGGGGGTGGAGTTGCATCACCACCAGGGCCGGCGGGAAGCCGCGCGCGAGCTGTTCGCGCAGATCTGGGACGACATCGGCGGCGAGCAGGGCGATCCGCTGCACGTCTGCGTCCTCGCCCACTCGATGGCCGACGTGCAGGACGACGTACGGCAGGAGCTGATGTGGGATCTGCGGGCGCTCGACGCCGTCGCGCTGGTCACCGATGAGCGGGTGGCGCAGGCCGGGGTGCCGCTCTCGGTGGCCGGCCTGTATCCGTCGCTGCACCTCAACCTGAGCGACTGCTACCGCAAGCTGGGCGACCTCGACCGCGCCCGCGAGCACCTGCGGCAGGCGCGGGCCCGGATCGGCGCACTGGGCGACGACGAGTACGGGAAGATCGTCAAGGGGGGCCTGGAGCGGCTGACCGAACAGCTGGGCGACACCGTCTGACCGCGCCTTCGGCGATCCGGACCCCCGACGACCGGAACGGACGGCCGCCGACCGGCCGCGTGCGGCGGTGAGCCCGGGGCAGGTGTCGAGGGAGCATCCGCGTCTTCGGGCGAAGGGGCCGGGCGCTTAGGTTGGGTCCATGGGTGACGACGGGCTGCAGGCTGCGGGCGAGGGCACCGGGAAGCCGCCGGTCCCCCGCGGTGGGGAGGGCTGATGGCCACGGAGGAGGCACCCGAGCTGTACGAGGCGCTGGCCGTGTTCGCCGCGTCGGCGCGGTCGGCCTACGCCGACGGTTCGAACCTGCGGGTGCGCTCGTCGGGCATCGTGCACGCGGTGGTGATGACGCGCTGGCTGGGCGGGGAGCGGATGCCCGGTCCGGCGTGCATGGTCGGGGTGAGCGGGTGGGATCCGGGCGCGGCGCATCCGGACCGGGGCGCGGTCACCTGCCGGCGCTGCCTGAAGCTGACGACCTCGGAACCCGGGGACGAGCAACTGGAGCTGTTCCCCGTGACCACCGCCGAGCCCGAGCGCGCCACCCCCGGCCGGGCCGATACGGGCGGGGCCGATACGGGCGGGGCCGGGTAGTACGCGTCCACGGCGCCCCGGTGCCGGCGACCGCCCGCGGTACCGCACCCCGCCCCCGGGCAGGGCGTCCGGAGCGGCGCCCATGGTCCTGGTGCCGGGGCCTGCCGTCTTGCCGGTGAAGTGACCCGTAGAGGACCGGCCGATCGTACTCGATCCTCTCGGCGACCCGTCGCGTGGTCACCGCGTCCCGGGCTTCCGGCAGGACGGTTTCCCGCGCGGTCGTTTTTCGCGCGGCTGTTTCCCCCGCGGCCGTTTCCCGGGCGGTCGTGGTGATCGGCCGCTCTCGCTCACGGCACGTCCTGGTCGGCACGACCTCGATTCTATCGTCGCTGTTTTTCCTGTCATTGACATGTTAGTTTCGCTCTATATTCTAGCGCTGCTAGCAAAAGGAAAGATCATGCTCACCCCCGTCGCCTACGGCCTGGCCGTCGTGCTGAATCTGTTCATCATCTTCATCGGCCTCCGGTTCCTCCTGACACCCCACGCCTCGGCCGCCGGTTACGGCGTCCCCGCCAGGAAGGACGGTGACGGCGCCTACCTGGCCGTCAAGGGCGTGCGCGACCTCGGTTACGGCGTCCTCGGCCTCGTCCTGCTCGCCTTCGCGGGCGCCCGCGCCGAGGCCTGGTTCATGCTCGTCGTCGCCCTCGTCCCTCTGGGCGACACCGTCATCGTCCTGCGCCACGGTGGCACCAGGGCGGTCGCGTTCGGCATCCACTTCGCCACGGCCGTGGTCGTGCTCGTCAACGCCGCCCTCCTGTTCGCCGTCTGAGGCCCGAGAGCCCGTGACGGCCTTCGTGAGCCGGTCGGTGAGCCGGTCGGTGGCCCGATGCCGGGACGGTCTCCAGCCGGCCGGGGGCGGGGTCAGCCGTGTTCGGCGTGCCGGCCGTGGTCGGCGACCTGGGCGTCGAACCAGGCGTGCAACGCCTTCACCAGGGACGGGTCGGTGGTGGTGTAGGTGATCGTGGCCCCGGCGGGGAGTTCGGCGTAGCGGATGGTGATGCGGTCGTGGCCTTGTTCGAGGTCGCGCAGGCCCGGCATCCGGCCACCGTGGATGGAGGCCGGGTCGCCGTAGTCGCCCCTGCCGAAGCGTTCCGCCTCTTTGGTCAGGTGCTCGCGGATCAGGGCGACTTGCCCGGTGTCGGCCGGGTCGTCGGAGGTGACCGTCTGCACGCCACCGGTGGCGGACGTGGTGAAGCGGTGGGTGGTGCGCTCCAGGTCGAACGGCATCACCTGCCGGCCCCTGGCCGCGATCTCGGCCTGGCGGGCGGCCGACGCCTGCTCGTCGCGGCCGGTGAGCGCGTACGCGGTCACGGCGATCATGACGAGCGCCAGTGCCGCGACCAGCGCCTGGACGCGGCGATCCCTATGTTTCATCGATGGCCTCCGTGAGGATGGTCAGGGCGCGCAGCACGCCGGCACGCTCCCCTTCGGGAACACGGTCCAGAACGGCGGAGAACCGCTGGGACCTGGCCTCGGCGAGCCTGTGGGCGGCGCTCACCCCGGACGGGGTGAGCCGGACCAGCACGCCGCGTCCGTCGTCGGGCGCGGGGGTGCGCTCGGCCCAGCCGCGGTCGATGAGCTGGGTGACCAGCCGGCTGGTGGTGCTCTTCTCCAGCCGCAGCCGGTGGGCCAGCTCGCTCTGGCGCAGCGCGCCGTCTCTTGCCAGCTCGCCCAGCGCGTGCGCCTCCGAGACCGGGACGGGCTGCCCGCAGGGCGTCCGGTCCGGCTGGTGCAGGCCGAAGGCCCGCACGAAGCGGACCACGGCGTCCTGAAGTTCGCGATCAGCCGCCATGGTTCGACCATACAACCAAATGGTTGTACTGAACAACCGGATCGCGGGGAGGTCGTCGTCAGTCCCGGGCGGCGGGACGGGCCCGCGGCCCGGCCGCCACCGCTTCCGGACGCCCGGGCCGAGCCCTTCGGTGCGCCGGCCGGATCATCGGCCCGGTTCCCGGGTGGCGGCCCGTCACCTCCCCCGGATGGCCCCCGTGGGCGGAACCGGGGCCGGGCTCGATCCGGGCCCCGTCCTGGCCGGCGTGGCCCACGCCGGGGTGGGGCCGCCGTCGCGGCGCTACCCCGGCGCATTCCGGGCGGTACTCGAAGTGCCACCACTCGTTGTCGTACATGCGGTACAGGTCGTGGCGGGCGCCGTGTTCCTCGAGCCAGCGGGCGCCCTCGTGCGGTCGTACGTCCAGCGCGATGCCCTTGACGTGGCCGGATTCCGCCGGTGGCAGCACGAGCATGCGTGCCGAGGCCGGGGAGCCGGAGCGGCGCACCTCCTCGTCGAACATCCGCTGCTGGAGGAGGGGGTCGCGGTATCCCGAGGTGAGGCCGATGAGCTGGCCGTGACGCCAGAGCGCCCGGGTACGCGCCGCGGTGAACGCCGCCAGGGCACCGTCGGTGAGCCCGGTGAGGTCCTCGGCGGGAAATCGCGTCCGCAACGCCCAGCGGCAGGCCACCTCCAGGGCCCGGCCGGGATGCCGGGCGAACGCCGCGGGCAGCAGGAGCACGGCGAGCACCAGCGTGACCACGGCGTACAGCCGGTCACGGGGCCGGGGTGGGATCGTGCGTGATTCGTTCATGACGAACTACGATTGGCGTCGAATGTGCGTGCGTTGTCCGCCGCATGTCACCGTTTCTCGACGGCGGCCATCGCCGGTGGATCATCGGTGGATCGCCGGTGGATCGTCGGCGCGACCGTGACACGACCATGACACGGCGCGGACGGGGCGGGGACACGGCCGGTCGACAGTGGGTGGAGTCGGCCGGCGGCGAGGTACGGAGCGTGCTGTTGATACTCGGTGGCGTGTCACGAGTGTTGTTGATCGAGGACGACCCCGCCGTGCGGGAGGGCCTCGAGCTGGCCCTGACCCGGCACGGGCACCGGGTGCGCGCGGTGGAGTCCGGTGAGCAGGGGCTGGAGCGGCTGCGTGCGGACCTTCCCGACGTCGTGGTGCTCGATCTGATGCTGCCCGGCATGGACGGGTTCGAGGTCTGCCGCCGTATCCGGGCCGCCGGGGACGTGCCGATCATCATGGTGACCGCGCGCGGCGACGACATGGACGTGGTGGCCGGGCTGGAGGCGGGCGCCGACGACTACGTGGTCAAGCCGGTGCAGCCCAGGGTGCTGGAGGCGCGCATCCGCGCGGTGCTGCGGCGGATCGGCCGGGACCAGGCGGAGCTGGAGCGGCACGGGGACCTGACCATCGACCGGGCCGGGCTGACGGTCTCCAACCGCGGCGTGCCGGTCAGCCTCGCCCCGACCGAGCTGCGCCTGCTGCTGGAGCTCTCCGGCACGCCGGGCCGGGTGCACAGCCGCCAGCAGCTGCTGGAGTCGGTGTGGGAGCACGGGTACTTCGGCGACTCGCGGCTGGTGGACGCCTGCGTGCAGCGGTTGCGCGCGAAGATCGAGGACGACTCTGCGGCGCCCGTCTACGTGCAGACGGTACGGGGCTTCGGGTACCGGTTCGGGCCGGTGTGATCCTCCGGTGGCATCCTGGCCGAACCTGGGGCTACGTGCCCGGCTGCTGTTCGCGTTCGCGCTGCTGTGCGTGGTCACCGTGACGGCGGTGGCCGGAGGGATCTACCTCCAGGCCCGCAACGACATCCTGCAGCGGACCCAGGACGCCACGGTCCAGGCGGTCAGGAGCCGCCTGCAGGCGCTCTACCCGTTGCGGAGCGCGACGCCGGGCCCGGCCGAGCTCGGCGACATCGCCGCCGCCGTGCCCGGCCAGGACGGCGTGGAGTATGCGATCGCCGTCTACGGTGGGATGCACTCGCCGGTCGCCCCCTCAGGGCCCGGGAGGCCGGGCCGGAGGGTGCTGGCTCCGCCGGAGCCCGGCAGGCCGGACGGGGGGATGCCGGTCCCGCAGGCCCCGCCGGAGCCCGGGGGGCCGGACGGGAGGGTGCCGGCCATGGATCTCGGGGTGGTTTCACCGGAGTTGCGGCGGGTGGTGGCCGGCGGCGATACCGCGTGGCAACGCGTGGTGCGGCAGGGCGTGCCCTGGCTGATCATCGGCGCGCCGTTGCTGATCACCGAACCGGACGGCACGGCGCGGGTATCGGGTGTCGAGGTCTACGCCGCGCGCAGCCTGCTCGCCGAACAGCGCAGCATCGACGACCTCGCCACCCGCGCCTGGCTGATCGGCGGGGCGGCCCTGGGATTCGCGGTCGTCCTCGCGTTGCTGGCCACCCGGAGCGTGCTGGGCCCGGTGCGCGAGCTCGGCCGGGCGGCACGCCTGCTGGGCGAGGGCGAGCTGCGGACCAGGATCGTGGTCCGCGGCTCCGACGAGCTGGCCGAGGTGGCGCGCACGTTCAACGACACCGCCGCGGAGCTGGAACGGCACGTCACGCAGCTGCGCGAGATGGAGGCCGACGCCCGCCGGTTCGTGGCCGACGTGTCCCACGAGCTGCGCACCCCGCTGGCCGCGCTCACCGCGGTCGCCGACGTCCTCGACGAGGAGGCGGCCGGGCTGCCCGAGCCCGCAGGCAGGGCCGCCAGGCTGGTCAGCCAGGAGACGCTCAACCTCACCGCGCTGGTGAACGACCTCATCGAGATCAGCAGGTTCGACTCGGGCGTCGCGGCCCTCGTGCCG
Organism: Streptosporangium sp. NPDC050148; assembly: GCF_055586505.1. NCBI lineage: Bacteria > Bacillati > Actinomycetota > Actinomycetes > Streptosporangiales > Streptosporangiaceae > Streptosporangium > Streptosporangium sp. NPDC050148. Next base: position 12,012 of record NZ_JBVJIA010000036.1, read on the forward strand.
AACGAGGTCGACGTGGCCGAGCTGGTGCGCTCGACCCTGCGGGTGCGGGGCTGGTCGGAGCGGGTGCAGGCCGAGCTTCCCCCGGCGGTGACGGCACGGCTGGACCCGCGCCGGGTGGACGTCATCCTCGCGAACCTGGTCGGCAACGCCCTGCGGCACGGCGAACCACCGGTGTCGGTACGGCTCTCCGCCGACCCGCACCGGATCGTTCTGGAGGTCCGCGACCACGGACCGGGGCTGGACGAGGCGGTGCTGCCGCACGTGTTCGACCGTTTCTACAAGGCCAGCGCGGCCAGGGCCAGGTCCGAGGGCAGCGGCCTGGGCCTGGCCATCGCGCGGGAGAACGCGCGCCTGCACCGGGGTGACCTCACCGTCGCCAACGCCCCGGACGGCGGCGCCGTCTTCACGCTGCGCCTGCCACGCCGGGCACCCGAACCGGTGTCCGACCCGGACGGGGGCCCCGGGTGAGGACCGGCCCCGCCCGCCGCGTGCTCGCCGCGGGCCTCGTGTCGCTCGCCGTCGTGGCCGGCTGCGGCGTGCAGCCCAGCGACGTCATCCCCGCCGGCGACCCGCCGAGCGGAGGCGTCGTACCGGCCACCACGATCACCCTCTACCTGGTGAAGGACGGCCGGCTCACCGCGGTGACGCGGCCCCGGCCCGGTGGCCGTCCGCTGTTCGAGGCGGACACGCTCGCGCTGCTGGCGGCCGGGCCCACCGCGAGGGAGCAGGCGCACGGGCTCACCAGCGACGTTCCGCCCGAGGCCGGCCCGTTCTCGGTGACCGGCAGGTCCGCGGGCCACGTGGTGGTGACCCTGTCCACCCCGGCCGGTGAGCTGTCCGCGCTGGCCGTCGGCCAGATCGTGTGCACGGCCGCCGCCACGGCGCCCGAGAGCCCCGCCCGGGTCACGGTCGTCGGTGCCGGGCAGAGCGTCGGCCCCCACAGCTGCCCGGCATGACGGCGGCGCCTTCCGGGCCGCCGGTCGTGCGGGCCGCATCCGCCGATGCCGTGGCGTGCCTCGGGCCGCCTCAGGCGGTGGTCCTCACCAGGTGGCGCAGCGTCTCGCCGAGCTCGGTCGTACACGTGTGCCGCCTGCCGCCCCCGGGTCGCAGGACGCCTCGCTGCTCGGCGTCGTACAGGCCGGCCAGTTCCTCGGCGAGCCGGGGCGGAACGCCCCCCTCCACCATCGTGGAGACCCACGAGGGCCGCGGGACGGTCACCACCGTGAGCGGCCTGCCGAGAACGGCCGCCAGCTCCTCGGCCACCTGCCGTTCCGAGTACTCGGGGCCGTCCAGATCGATGATCTCGCCGGCCGGGGCGGGCGCCGTGAGGGAGCCGGCGACCACCCCGCCGATGTCGCGCGTCGCGATCATCGGGACGGGCACGTCGGCCGACGCCCCGAAGACCGGGTAGACGCCGGCCCCGAGAGCGGCGTCGAGCACCGTCTCGACCTTCTCCTGGAAGTGCGACGCGCGAATCGCGGTCAGGGGCACGCCCGTCTCGCGCAGCCGGTTCTCCATGTGGTGGAGCCAGCGGATGGGGCCGCTGCCCTCGGCCAGCTCTGCCCCGATCGAGGACAGCATCACCACGTGCGGGACACCGCCGTCCAGGACCGCACCGGCGATCGAGTCGGCCAGCCCGCGGTGGTAGGCGTCAGGGTCGGCCGCCGCCGGATCCGTCGGCAGCAGGACGAACACCCCGCGGCAGCCGCGGAACGCCTCCGCCAGCGCCGCCCTGTCGCCGAGATCGGCGACGGAGACCTCGGCTCCCGCTCCGGTCCAGTCCGCGCCCTTGGCCGCGTCGCGGACCACGGCCCGCACCGGTTCCCCCCTGGCCAGGAGGTCCCGGGCCGCCGCCCCGCCTACGTGGCCTGTCACTCCTGTGATCGCGTACATCGGATGCCTCCGGTGGGTCGTCGAGGTGGGTCGTCGAGTGGGTCATGCCCAGTGAACAGGCATCGGGAGAGACGATCCATATTCCGTACGCTCACTTCCATTTCTGTGCGTCTAAACTGAGGTCGTGGACCCCCTCGCTGACCTGCTCGACGGCGTTCGTGCCCGAAGTGCGGCGTTCTGTCAGGCGATCCTGGAACCTCCGTGGTCGCTGCGGATCTCCGACGGCGCCCCGCTCGCCCTGGCCACCACGCTGCGCGGGCACGCCTGGATCATGCTCGGCGACGGTGAGCCGGTGCCGATGCGCACCGGGGACGTGGCCATCGTCAAGGGACCGGATCCGTACACGATCAGCGACGACCCGGCGACCCCGCCGGAGATCATGGTCCACGCGGGCAACCGGCTGACCACCATGGACGGCGTCGACATCACCGAGAGGCTGCGGCTCGGGCCGCGCACGAGCGGGCACGGCCCCGACGGGTCGGCGATCGTGGCCAGCGGGACCTACCAGGTCACCGGGGACGTGAGCGAGCGGCTGCTGAGCGCCCTGCCGCAGGTCGTGCTCGTGCCGCGGTCGGGCGAGCAGTCCCCGATCATGGAACTGCTCGCCCGGGAGGTCGACAACGAAGGACCCGGCCAGCAGGTCGTCCTCGACCGTCTCCTGGATCTGGCACTGCTCGCGACCCTGCGCGCCTGGTTCGCCCGCCCCGAGGCCCGGGCACCCGGCTGGTACCGGGCGCAGAGCGATCCGCTGATCGGCCCGGCGCTGCGGCTGATCCATGACGACCCGGCCCGCCCGTGGACGGTCGCCTCGCTGGCGCAGAAGGTGGGCGCCTCACGCGCGGCGTTCGCGCGCCGGTTCACCACCCTCGTGGGGGAACCCCCCATGGCGTACCTCACCGGCTGGCGGATGGCGCTCGCCGCCGACCTGCTGCGCTCCTCCGACACCACGATCGACGCGGTCGCCCGCCACGTCGGCTACGCCAACGCCTTCGCGCTGAGCGTGGCCTTCAAACGGGTACGCGGCGTGTCCCCGAGCCGCCACCGGGCGGGCAGGTGAGACCGGCGCCCGACGAGGACCGGCCGGGCGGCATCGTCCAGGACGACCTCCATGCCCTGATCCCGCGCGGACGGCGGGGCGGTCCCGTACGGCTCAGATCATCCGCCGCAGGGCGGTCTCCACGGCGTCGACGAGCGCGTCGCCCTCGGTGCCGGGGTGGCGGGTGAGACCGAGTTCGACGTCCGGCAGGGCGGGCAACGCGGTGGCGTCGTGGCAGGCCATGGCCGGTTCGAGGTTGGCGGGCAGGAGCGCCGCGACCCCGAGCCCGGCCCGCAGCGCGGCCAGCACCCCGGCGAGACTGTTGCTCTCGAACGCCACCCGCCAGGGACGTCCCGTGCCCTCCATCGTCTCCAGCACCGACGTCCGCCAGGCGCACGTGTTCGAGAACAGCACCACCGGCAGCGGATCGGCGCCGGTGTCGACTCCCTGCCCTACCGCCCAGACCAGCGGCAGACGCACCGTCCAGCGCGGTGGCCAGGGAAGATGGGGGACCTCGTCGAGCACGAGCTGGACACGGCCCGTGTCGTAGGCCTCCCGCATCGCCGCGCCGGAAAGGCTGAGCACCTCCAGCCTCGCCTCGGGGTGCGGCCGCGCGAGGTCGGCGAGCACCTGGGAGAGACGGGAGGCGGCGAGGTCTTCGAGGAGTCCCACTCCGCAGCGCCCGGTGAGCGCACGTCCCGTCCCGGCGAGCGCCTGGGCCGACAGCGCGAGAATGCGCTCGGCGTAGGGAAGCAGCTCCTCGCCCGCCCGGGTCGGTGAGACACCGGACGGCGCCCGGTGCAGCAGCGGACCGCCCACGTCCCTCTCCAGCCTGCGCAACTGCTGGCTGAGCGCGGGCTGGGTGCGGCCGAGCGCCGTCGCCGCGCGGCTGATGCTGCCCGCCCGCACGGCGGTGACGAACGACCGCAGCAGCGCGATGTCGAGATCACGGGCCATAAGCATTCATTATGCCCCGCCCAACGAATTGACGACTTCCTATGGCCTTCCCGGTGTCCTAGCGTCACACCGGTGATCGAGTTTCGGCGGGTGCTCGCGGTGCCGGGGATGGCGCCGCTGCTGGGCATCTCGCTGCTCGCCCGTGCCGCGATCACGGCGGACGCGATGGCGTTGACGATGTACGTCGTGCTCGCCCTCGACCTGAGTTACGCGGCGGCCGGAGCCGTGGTGGCGGCGCTCACCGCGGGTGTCGCGCTGGGCGGGCCGCTGCTGGGACGGATGATCGACCGGCGGGGCCTGCGTGTCGTGCTGTCGGTCACGGTCGTTCCGCAGTTCGTGTTCTGGCTGACCGTCCCGGTGCTGCCGTACGTGGTCCTGCTGGGCGCCTCCTTCGCCGCCGGTCTGCTGATGGTGCCGATCCAGGCGGTCACCAGGCAGGCGATCGCCGCGATGACGACGGCGGAACAGCGGCGGGCGGCGTTCGCGCTGGAGTCGGTGGCGGGCGAGCTGTCGTACCTCGTGGGGCCGACGCTGGTGATCCTGTGCGCGGCGCGGTTCTCCCCCGGCGTGGTGGCCTGGGGGGTGGGCGCCGCGATCGTCGCCGGCGGGGCGGGGATCGCCCTGCTCGACCCGCCGCTGCGGGCCGAGGACGAGACCGGGACCGGGGTAGCGGGCCGGCCCCGGCGCCGGGAGTGGCTCGAAGCGCCCATGGCCGCCGTCCTGACGATGGGGTTCGGCGTCGCGATGCTGCTCAGCGGCGTCGACCTGGCCATCGTCGCCACCCTCCGGGAGGCCGGTCAGGTCTCGTGGGCGGCCCTGGTCGTCGCCGTGTTCGCGCTGACGTCCGTCGTGGGCGGCCTGGTGTACGGGGCGCTGCCCCGGCCGATGCCCACCTGGCTGCTGCTCGGCCTGCTCGGGCTGGTGACGGTTCCGGCCGGACTCGCCCATGACTGGCCCTGGCTGTGCGCGGCCGTCGCCGGTGCCGGACTGCTCACCGCCCCGACCCTTTCCACGGTCTCCGACGAGGTGAGCCGGCTGGCGCCGGCCGGTGCGCGAGGCGAGGCGACCGGCCTGCAGTCCTCGGCGGCGAGCGCGGGGTTCGCGCTCGGCGCCCCGGTCGTGGGAGCGGCGATCGACGCCTCCGTCCCGGCGAGCGGCTTCGCGGCCGCCGGCCTGGTCGGCCTGCTCGCCGCGCTGGCGGGATACCTGCTCTCGCGCCGGTCACCCGCCGCGCCGTCTCCGTCGTCCTCGTCACGGGCACCCGGCCGGACCCGGCGGGTGACCGTCAGGAACCCCACGTCGAGGTAGCGCGCCGGAGATCACCCGCGCTCACCCGGGACCTCGCCCCACGGCCTTCGTGACGAGCCTCCCCAGTGCCGCCTCACCGGCCTCGCTCAACTCCGTCAGGGCGTAGGCCGTCGGCCACATGCCGTCGTCGTCGTCGAGATCCGCCTCCGCGGTGAACCCGAACGACGAGTAGCGCTCCTTGTCCACCTGCCCGCTGCGGAAGAAGCACACCACCTTCCCGGCCCTGGCGTAGGCGGGCTGGCCGTACCACAGCTTCGGCGCCAGCTCCGGGGCGGCGGCCGTGACGACGGCGTGCACGCGCTCGGCCAGCGCGCGGTCCTGCGGCGCCATCTCGGCGATCTTCGCGAGCACGTCCCGCTCGTCGGCCGCGGCCTTGTCCGCGCTCCGGCCGCGGCGCGCGTCCGTCCTCAGTTCTGCCGCGCGCTCCTTGACGGCGGCGCGCTCCTGCCCGGAGAACCCCTCCCCCGGGGGCTCGCCCCGCTCGTTCCTCCGGCCTGCCTTCGATGCTGCGCTCATGGAGGTGCTGCTCCCTGTGTCGATGGTCGTGGTCGTCTTCCGCGTGGTCCGTCCGGGACGGGGACGTGCTCCGGGTCCGGACGGGCGTACGGCCCTCGTGGGGCTCAGTACGTCACCCTCCACAGGAAGCCGTCCGGGTCGGTGAAGGAACCGGAGTATCCCCCGGCCGTCTCGGCGGCGCCGCCGGTGATCCGGCCCCCGGCGGCGGCCGCGGACGCCAGGAGGGCGTCGACCTCCTGGCGGGACCCGGCCGTGTGGGTGAGGACCGCCGACGGGAAACCGCCCCCGCCTTCGGTGATGCCCGCGTCCTTCGCCAGTACACCGCGTTCCATCAGGCACAGCCTGGTCGCCGCCTTGGCGGGGTGGAAGTCGATGTACTTGTTGCCGTACTCCCGGTCGGCCGTCATGCCCAGGGCCTCGTAGAAGACCTTGGACGCCTTCGGCGCGGAAACACCGAGGATGAGCGTGGTCTCGGTCGGCAGCGGCCTGTCCGCCGCGGAGCCGGTGTCCTTGCCGGTGGCCGCCACCGGCTTCCAGACGGCGCCGTCCGGTGCCCGGAACACCCCCGAGAACGAACCGAAGAGGGCCTTCCTCGCGGGCTTGAGGACCTCCGCCCCGCCGCGGACGGCGGCGTCCATCAGGGCCCTGACCCCGGCCGGCCGGTCGACGACGTAGGTCAGCAGGTAGCCGCGGAATCCCGGCGCGGCCGGTTCCGCGCCCGCCTCCACGGCGAGCCGCCCGGTCCCGTGCAGGTCGAGGTTCACCGGGTCCCCGTCGTCACCGTCGTCACCGCCGTCACCGCCGCCGGTGACGGCGCAGGAGAACGCGGTGGCGTAGAACCTGCCCGCGGCCTGCACCTCGGGGGTCCAGAGGGTGATGACGTCGAGCGTGAGGTTCATGCGTGACTCCCGTGCGGGAGGAGGCCGGAGCGAACGGTGATGTTCATGCGGGCAACGCTAGGCGCGGCCGTCCAGGCAGCGCTTCTCGATTCCTGACCGCTTCGCCCGCGCCCGCCCCGTGAGCGGCTCGCCGTGGGCAAGGGCCTTCGGACCGGTCAGCGCTGAAAGTGCCACAGCAGCATCGACGGCGTCCCGGCGACGGCCGCGTGCGCGGCCTCGGGCGCCAGGTCGCCCAGGGCCCACGGCCACACGTCCCACGGTCCCGGGACGTCGCTGCGCTCACGCGGCTCGCCCGGCGGATTCCCGGGCTCCTCGCAGCGCCGCACCCGGAGCCCCGCAGCGAGCGCGGCTCGTACGTAGTCCCCGACCAGGTGGCGGTAGGTGGCCACCCTTCCCGGCCGGCCGTCCGGCAGCCGTACCGGCGGGATCAGCCCTCGTGCCACGCCCTCGGGATGGATGTCGGCGATCACCGCATGTCCGCCGGGCCGCAGCACCCGGGCGAACTCGGCCAGTACCGGGTCCAGAGCGGGTACGTGCGTCAGCGCCAGCGAGCAGACCACCAGGTCGACGGACTCGTCGGGGACGGGCAGGCGGGACAGGTCGCCGAGCAGGAACTCCGCCAGGGGCACCCGCAGGCGCGCCCGCTGCAGCATGTCGGGCGAGAGGTCCACACCGCGTACCCGGTGGCCACGGCCGGCGAGGTAGGCCGCGATCCTGCCGGTGCCGCACGCCGCGTCCAGTGCGTCGCCGGCGGGCAGCGGGTCGACGATCTCCCGGATGAAGGGCTCGTCGAGGTCGAACGCGGTGTTGGGCCCGTCGTAGGTCCGCGACCAGATCCGGTACCCCTCCACGGGGTCCACACGGACCACCTCGACGGCGGCGGCCAGGGACTCGTCGTCGAGGAGCTCACGGATCTCGGCCAGACGCGCCTCGACGAACGCCCGGCCGTGCTCACCGGTGTAGGACCGCATCAGGGCGATGCCCTCCAGGCCGAGCACGTACGCCAGAGGATGCTCGTAGATCATCGTGACACGCTAACGACGATCGGCTCGCGGAGGCCATCGAATATCGTCCGGCCGGCCCGGACGCCCCTCGGCGTGCTCCCCCGGGTCACCCGTGCGGCGTGTCACAGCGGGCGAAATCCAGATGAGCCGGGGGCGCCGGGGCTGCTAGCGTGACCGTCATGGCACCAGGCAACCGCTCGCAGAACATCTGGTCGCACAGGATCCGCTCCGCCCGCTGACGGCGGCGCCTTCTTCCTGCTGAGTCCGCGCTCGCCGTCCCGGTTCCCGCCGGGCGGCCGATCACCGCTGCCCGGCTCCACTGCGAGCTGCGGAGCACCGTTGAACCTCACCCCCAACCCCGAGATCATGTCCCTGCCCGTCGAGGCGGGCGACAGCGCACACGTCCGCGCCACGAACGTCACCGTCACCCGCGGGTCCCGGCGCGTCCTGAACGACGTCTCGATCACCGTCTCCGCGCGGTCGCGGATCGCCGTCGTCGGCGAGAACGGCCGTGGCAAGACGACGCTGCTGCACCTGCTGGCCGGGCTCCTCACGCCGGACGCGGGCACCGTGCACCGGGCCGGCACGATCGGCCTGGCCCGCCAGGAGCTGTCCGTGCGAGACGGGGAGACCGTCGGCACCCTGACGTCCCGGGCGCTGGCCGCGTCGCTCGCCGCCCTCGGCGCGCTGGAGGAGGCGACCCTCGCCATGTCCGAGGGCGACCCCGCCGCCGGCGACCGCTACTCCGCCGCGCTGGACGCCGCCACCCGGCTGGACGCCTGGGACGCCGAACGCCGCGTCGACGTCGCCCTCGAGGCCCTCGGAGCCTGCACCGACCGTGACCGTCCACTGGCGACGCTGTCGGTCGGGCAGCGCTACCGGGTACGGCTGGCGTGCCTGCTCGGCGCGCGGCACGACGTGCTGCTGCTCGACGAGCCGACCAACCACCTCGACGCCGACGGGCTGGACTTCCTGACGGCCAGGCTGCGCGAGCACGACGGCGGCCTCGCCGTCGTCAGCCACGACCGGGCGCTGCTGCGCGACGTCGCGGACCGCTTCCTCGACCTCGACCCGACCCGCGACGACAGGCCGCGGCTGTACGCCGGCGGCTACGACGCCTGGCAGGAGGCCCGGCGCCGCGAGCGCGAGAGCTGGGAGCAGGACCACGAGCAGCAGCAGGCCGAGCACCGGCGGCTGCAGGACGCGGTGTCGAGGGCCCGCGACCGGCTCTCCACCGGCTGGCGGCCGGACAAGGGGACCGGCAAGCACCAGCGCCAGTCACGCGCGCCGGGCGTCGTGCAGGCCCTGAACCGGCAGCAGGACGTCCTGCGGGCGCACCGGATCGACGTGCCGCCGCCACCGCCTGCGTTGCGGTGGCCGGACCTGGGCGTCCGGCCGGGTGCGCCGCAGCTGCGCGCGTACGGCGTCGCCGTCGAGGGGCGGCTGGCCGGACCGGTCGACCTCACCCTCGACGGTGGCGACCGGCTGCTCGTCACCGGCCCCAACGGCGCGGGCAAGTCCACGCTGCTCGCGGTGCTGGACGGTTCGCTCGCGCCCACGAGCGGGCACGTCCAGGTGGCGAGGGGGGCGCGGATCGCCCGGGTCACCCAGGAGACCGCCGAGCAGGACCTCGCACTCACCGCCCGCGAGGCGTACACCCGCCAGGTGGGACGGCTGGTGGCCCGCGGAACGCTGCGCGACGCCGACGCCGTCCCGCTCGGGGCGCTCGGGCTGCTGGACTCCGATGCGATGCGCACACCGGTCGGGAGGATGTCGCAGGGCCAGCGGCGGCGCCTCGACCTGGCGCTGGCGCTGGCCGGGCGGCCCGGGCTGATCCTGCTCGACGAGCCGACCAATCACCTGTCGCCGGCGCTGGTCGACGAGCTGACCGGCGCGATCCGCGGCACGAGCGCCGCCGTCGTCGTCGCCACGCACGACCGGCAGCTGCTGCGCGACCTCGCCGACTGGCCGCGTCTGGAGATCTGACCACGAGCGCACGCCCGCGGCCGGCACCGTCACCTCGTACCGGGACGGGCCGGCCGCGTGGCACAGCGGCGATCCGGCCGCGTGGCGCACAGGGCGATCCGGCGGCGTGGCGCGGGGGCGGAGGCGGGTCGGCGGGGTGGCACGAGGGCGAGCCGGCGGTGTGGCGAGGGCGGGCCGAAGTCCGCCACGGCGGGACATACCGATCAAGTAGGCTGCCGACCGTGTCCGCCCCTCCCCCGCTCACCGACCGCATGCGTGCCGAGGCGCGTTCGACGCCCGGCCGGTGGTTGTACGCCGTCGACCCGTTCTTCGACCCGGACGGCGCGGTCCCCCCGTACGGTGTGATCGGCGCGTGGCGGGTCGACGAGCGCGGCGAGGTGAGCGAGGAGTTCACCCCCAACCCGGACCACCGGCCCTCGCCCGTGTCACTGGGCTTCGGCGAGCCGGCCGACCCGCTCGACGCCGCCGTCCAGCTGGCGGTGACCGGCTACTCGGACGGCGGGGACCTCGTACCGCTCCTGCTGGAGTCGGAGGTCCTCACCGGCACCGACGCCGAGGGGAGGATCCCGGTGTACGACACGGGAGTCGTCATGGCCTACACCTCGCGGGCCCATCTGCCGGGGGACCTTCCGGCCGGGGTGTCGGGCTGGCAGGTGCTGCGCGGCTCCGACCTGGTGGATCTCATGCCCGAGGGCGTCGATCTCGCGCTCAACGCGCAGGGGCACGCGGGCGTCCGCATTCCCCGCCCGGACGGACGCTGACCGGCCATGTCCCTTCGGCTGCCGCAGGAGCTGGCCGTCCCGCTGGCCTGGACCGGCCTGGTCGTCTGGCCGGACTCCGACGAGGACGCGATCCGTGCCGAGGGCACGCGGTACGTGATGCTCGCGGCGCGGCTGAGGCGGTCCGCGCAGGACATGGAGGCGCACCAGCGCCAGGTGTGGGAGCGCAACTCCGGCGACGGCGTGGACGCCTACCGCTCGTGGGCGGAGCGGAGCGCGCCGGTCGACCGGGCGAACCGGCTGGCCGACGCCCTCGAACTGGTCGGCACGGCCCTGCTGACCGCGGCGCTGATCGTGCTGCTGTGGAAGCTCGGGGTGATCGCCCAGCTCGTCGCGCTGCTGATCGCCGTCGCCCGTGCCGCGGCCACGGCGGTGGTCTCCCCGGCGGCCTCGCTCGCGGCCGTCGCCGCGCGTACGGCCATGACCCGCGCCGCCCTGCGCAGGCTGCTGGACGACGTCGTCCGCTTCTTCTCGCGCGGCGTGGTCGACCCGCTGAAGCGCGCGGTCATGCTCCTGCGCGGCGGTGCCGGTCGGCTGCGCGGCCGCCCGGCGGACTGGGACCCTCTCCGGGTCGCCGCGAACCGCGACGTCGACCTGTCCGCGATCCGGCCCCGGCCGGGCTTTCGCGACTCCCCCTTCCGTGGCACGCGGCCGGTGTGGCGCCGGGACGACCGGCCCCTCTACCGGTCCGACACCCGACACCCCGACGAGATCTTCTCCCAGGGCCTTCAGCCGAGGAATCCCGCCAACACCGACCTGAACGGGTACGTCGCCTTCCTGGACGAGCGGGCGCGCAGCTCCGCCTTCGTCGGCACCAGCTACAACCGCGACATCCACCGGTGGTGGCACGAGTACGGGCGACAGGGCTGGGTGTACGAGGTCAGCACGCCGGGCGGCACCGGCATCCGGCTGCCGGGCTCGAGTTACGACGAGGTCGTCTTCCCCGGTGGCGTCGCCCCGGACCACATCACCCGGGCCCGGCCGTACCGGATGTCCCGGCAGGGGGAGATGACGGTGGGCGACTGGCTGGAGAATCCCCGCGTACGGCCTGACTGACGGCCTCCTCGCCGAGCCGCTCGGCCCGGCGGTACCCGGCGTCCATCAGGCCCAGCGCCTGCTCGGCGTCCCCCAGGTCGGTCACGACCGACTCCAGCGACTCCAGGATCGCACCGACCGTCTGCGCGTAGACCCCGCCGACCAGCCCGCCGACGGGCCCGGTGCCGAACATGGCCGGGGAGCCGCCGAGGTCGCGGCCGTGCGCGGCGAGGTCGTCCCGCACCCCGCCGAGCCGGCCGGACGCCGTTCGCAGGGTGGACGGGCGGACGTCCAGGGGCTTCATCCGCGGCTCTCGATCCGGTGGGCGAGATCGCCGATCTCCTGCACGATGGCGTTCATCGTCCTCATGGACTCGTCCTGGACGCCCTCCAGCGCCCGGGCCAGTCCTGCCGCGTCGACGTGTTCGCGCCTGGCCTCGACGTTCGCGCGCAGGTCGTCCAGGGCGGCGTTGACGGCGACCATGACCAGGTCGCACAGCTCGTGCGAGCCCATCCGCATGACCCGTGGATCGACCTCCAGCGACGTGAGCCGGCACTCCGGGGAGACCCTCGCCGACACCCGCCCGTCCGCGGCCGTCCCCTCGCCACCGGAGGGTTCCGGCTCCGGCGGCGGCTCCTTGCCCAGCGCGTCGAGCCCGCGCCTGGCCTCGTCCAGGAACCGGTCGAAACTCTCGAAATCCACGGCCACGGGTCGAGAGGATAGGGACGGCGGCGTACGGGAAGGCGTCATCCGGGTGAACGGCTCGTGGTGGACCAGAACCAGGGCCGGAACCGGACCGGGACCAGGGCCGGGGCCCCGCGCTCCCGTCGCGGGCACGCGACGGACGCGTCCCGGTCTGCGGCGCCACCGGGCCGATCGGCGGGGTGACCGCGTCGGCCGTCGTCCGGGGCCGGTCTGACAGGATCGGCCGTGTCGCGGCGAGAGGATTTCTCCGGGGCCGTGTCGATCGGCGGGCCGCCCGTTCGACGTGTGAGGGCGAGGGCCGAGGGGCGGCCCCGCCGGACGAGGAGAACGCGATGTCGAAATACCTGCTGATCATGCGGGGCACCGACGAGACGAACGCGGCCATGATGGCCGATCTCGACGAGATGATGGCCGCGACCCACCGGTTCATCGAGGAGATGATGAAGGCCGAGGTCCTCGTCGCGGCCGAGGGGCTGGACGATCCGGGCCAGGGCGTCGTGGTCGACTTCGGCGGCGAGGCGCCGGTGGTCACCGACGGGCCGTACGGCGAGACCAGGGAACTGTTCGGCGGCTACTTCATGCTCGACGTCGCCACGAAACAGGAGGCGGTCGAGTGGGCCACGCGGGTCCCGGCGGTCCGCGGGTCCAAGATCGAGGTCCGTCGGGTGGCCGAGGCCGACGAGGCCCCGCTGGGCGGCGAGAGCGACGGCCGGACCTGATGGGAACGGCCGACGTCGAGGCCGTCTGGCGGATCGAGTCGGCCCGGATCGTCGCCGCGCTGACCCGGTTCACCGGCGATTTCGGGCTGGCCGAGGACGCGGCCCAGGAGGCGGTGGCCGAGGCGCTGGTGTCGTGGCCGCGTGCCTGTCCGGCCAATCCGGCCGGATGGCTGATGGCCACGGCCCGGCGGCGGGCGATCGACGCGATCCGCCGCAGGGCCGCCCTCCAGGACCGGTACGCCCTGCTGGCGGCCGACCCCGGGGTCGAGCAGGAGATCGACCCCGACGGGATCGGCGACGACGTCCTGACGCTGATGTTCGTCGGCTGCCACCCGGTGCTCTCCCGCGAGTCCCGGGTGGCGCTGACCCTGCGCGTGGTCGGCGGCCTGTCCACCGAGGAGATCGCCCGCGCGTTCCTGGTACCCGTGCCGACCGTGCAGGCCCGCATCACCCGGGGCAAGAGGACGATCGCGGCGGCCGGGGTGCCGTTCGAGCCGCCACCGGCCGGTGAGCGCCGGGAACGGCTGGGCGGCGTGCTCAGCGTCCTCTACGTGATCTTCACCGAGGGGTCGACGGCCACGTCGGGCGACCGGCTGCTGCGTCCCGACGTCGCGTACGAGGCGATCCGGCTGGCCCGCACGCTGGCCGCGCTGCAGCCGGACGAGCCCGAGGTGCACGGCCTGCTCGCGTTGTGCGAGCTGACGGCCGCGCGCTTCCCGGCCAGGACCGGCCCGGACGGCACGCCGGTCCTGCTCGGGGACCAGGACCGGCGGCTGTGGGACGTCGCGGCGATCCGCCGGGGGCTGGCCGCGCTGGCCAGGGCATCGGGGGCAGCGAAGGCACCGGGGGCACCGCGGGCAGCGAAGGCACCGGGGGCACCGGGGGCAGCGTCCCGGGGCCTGGGCCCCTACGGCCTGCAGGCCGCGATCGCCGCCGTCCACGTGTCGGCGCCGTCGGTCGAGGCGACCGACTGGGACCGGATCGTGCTGCTCTACGAGGCGCTCGGCCGGGTCGCGCCCTCGCCGGTGGTCGAGCTCAACCGGGCCGTCGCCGTGGCCATGGCCTCGGGCCCGGCGCGGGCCCTGGCCATCGTGGACGAGCTGGTCGCCTCGGACCGGCTCCCCGGTTCGCATCTGGTCCCGACCGTACGCGGGGAGCTGCTGGCCCGCCTGGGCCGGCGGGCGGAGGCACGCGCCGAGCTGGAGCTGGCGGCCCGGCTGTGCGCCAACCGGCGCGAACGCTCGGTGCTGCTGCGCAAGGCGGCCGCGCTGGAGTGACCTCCCCGGCACGGTCCGTGCCTCGTTCCCGGCCGGGACACCGCGCGAACGGTTGGCCGCCACGCCTCGGACCCGGCGGCCGACAAGTGCACCGGAGCCTTGCACGAAGGCGGCCACCGCGGCCACGAGCATCCCGGCGGCACGGCCGAGCGGTGGCCTTCCTCGGGGGAACGGCCGCTCCTTCGGGGAAACGCCCGTCGGGGAGGAGCCGATAGGGTGATCCGGTGATGTTCACGAAACTCGGGCACTCCTGTGTACGCCTCCAGGAGGGCGACCGGGTGCTGGTGATCGATCCGGGCGTCTTCTCCGAGGCGGAGGCCGCACTGTCCGGCGCCACGGCCGTGCTCGTCTCGCACGAGCACGCCGACCACGTCGACGTCGAGGCGCTCAAGGCGGCCAGGGCGGGCAACCCCGCGCTGACCGTGCACACCCATGCGGCGCTGGCCGCGGAGCTCGGCGAGGGAGCGGTCGCGGTCGCGGCGGGCGAGACCTTCGACGCCGCGGGCTTCACCGTGAAGGCCGTCGGCGGCGAGCACGCCGAGATCGTCGACGGCCTGCCCGGCTGCCCGAACCTCGGGTTCCTCGTGGACGGCCTCTACCACCCGGGGGACTCCTTCTTCGTGCCCTCCGAAGAGGTCGACACCCTGCTGGTCCCGGCGTCCGGGCCGTGGGTGAAGACCGGCGAGGCCGTCACCTTCATCCGGGGCGTCCGGCCTGCCCGGGCGTTCCCGATCCACGACGTCCACCTCAGCGCGATCGGCCTGGAGTACGTGGACGGGTGGCTCGAGAGGGAGAGCGGCTACGCCCGGATCCCGGCAGGCGCGTCCGTCGCCCTGTGAGACCGGCGACGCCGTCCGCGAGGCCGTCGAGGCCGTCGAGACCGGCCTGACCCCGGGCCTGTCGGCGGCCGGGACGATCGGGGGCGCGACGCACCGGCAGGGCGGCCCCGCCGGTGCGGCTACGCGCGTGGGCGCAGGACCAGCCGGGTCATCCCGCCCGGGTACCGGTGCGTCTCGACCAGGTCCAGTGCGGTGCGCGGGTGGCCGTCGGGGAACAGCTTGCGGCCGGAGCCGACGACGATGGGGTTGAGCAGCAGCCGGATCTCGTCGATCTGGCCGGCGGCGAGCAGGTGGCGCATGAGGGTGGCGCTGCCGTACATGAGCAGGTCTCCGTCACCGGCCTGCTTGAGGGCGGCGACCTGTTCGGCCACGTCGCCGTGGGCGCCGTCGAGGACCTCGGTGCCGTGCCAGGCCGGCTCGCGCAACGTGGTCGAGGCGACGTACTTGGGCATCGCGTTCATCTTGTCGGCGAAGCCCATCGGGTCCTCGCGGGACGGCCAGGCCCCGGCGAAGCCGTCGTAGGTCGTCCGGCCCAGCAGCAGGGCCTCCGCGCCGAGCACCAGCTCGAGCGCGTCCTTCATGTTCTCCTCGTCGTGGAAGTCGAACGACCAGGTCTCCGGAGCCTCCATCACGCCGTCGAGGGTGACGAAGGTCGAAACGATCACACGTCGCATCGTGGAAATCCTCAGATCTTGAAGTGCTCGGGGAAGGACCGTGTCGGGCGGCCACTGTGCCCGCCGCACACTGTGTACGATAGACACAGTCCTGCTCGGGTCGCAAGAAGGGATCGAGGATGACAGCCGCGCCTGCCGACGACGAGGAGAACATCCTGACGCTGTTGTGGTCCCCGCCGCCGTCACCACGCTTCGGACCGCAGCCCTCGCTGAGCCACGCCGCCCTCGCGGCGGCGGCGGTGCACGTCGCGGACGCCGAGGGCCTGCACGCCGTGTCGATGCAACGGGTCGCCGGCGCACTCGGGGTCACGAAGAACGCGCTCTACCGCTACGTGCGCAGCAAGGCCGAGCTCGTCGCGCTGACCGTCGAACACGCCGTCGAGGACCCGCCGGACCTGTCCCACATCCCTGACTGGCGCCTCCGCGCCGAACGGTGGGCCGACGACCTGTACGCCGTCTGGCAACGCCACCCGTGGCTGCCGGCGGCGACGATCGGCGAGCGGTCCATGGGGCCACGCGAGGTCGGCTGGATCGAGGCCGCGCTGGCCGCCATCGGCCCGAGCGGCCTGCCGGTCGCCCGGCGCCTGGACGTCGTGCTGGCCATGTTCGCCCTCGTGCGCTCCGTCGCCCTCACCGGCAGGGGCACCCAGCCCTGGACGCTTCCCGGCGACACCGGGCAACGCCTGCTCGCCCGGTTGCGGGAACATCCGGCGCGGTACCCGGCCCTCCTGCACGCCAGTGCCACGTTCGCCGACGGCGAGGACGGCCGCCCGCGCGCCACCCCGGCGGCGGACGCGCACCGGGCGGCCACCTCGGCGGCGGACGACGGCTGGCGGACCGGTCTGCGCCTGCTGCTCGACGGCCTCGAAGCGAGCGCGGCACCACGGGAACCGTGACGGGCACGACGACCGCGGCCCCAGCGGCCGATCACGTCCGGACACCGGCGGGGAGGAGCCGGTCGGGCCCTTCCGCCGGGACGTCCGGCTGCGGCGTGGCCGGACCGGCGTGCGTCACACCGGGGCGTCCAGCCGGCCGGCGGGGAACATCGGAACGGGGATCGGCGGTGGCCGTCAGCCGGCAGGCGGCGTAGCGGCCGGCGTCAAGGCGTCGGCGGCGGTGGGTGCGGCAGCGGGTGGGCACCTTCGGGGCGCAGGCCGTCGAAGATGATGGCGAGATACCGCCGCCACAGGTCAGGCGGGGCGTCCGGCACGTAGGTGGTGACGTAGTTCGGCGCGCACATCAGCAGGATGATGTCCGCGCCGGTGACGTCGGTCCGCACGGCGCCGTGCTCGCGCGCCCGGTCGACCAGGGTGTGCACGATGTCGAACATCCGCGTGCGGACCCTGGTGACCTCTGGGGTGGGTTCGCCGGCCTCCTGCAGGAACGACAGGTCGCGCTGCTGTCGCTGATGCGCTGCGGCGGTGAGGAACTCCAGCAGTGCCGCGCCTGGATCCGCCGCGTCCAGCAGTCGTTCGCCGATCGTGGTGAGCGCGTCGATGCGGTCGAGGACGATCGCGGCGATCAGGTCGTCCTTGCTGGCGAAGTGGCGGAACACGGTGCCTTTTCCGACACCGGCCCGCCGGGCGATGTCGGCGACCGATGCGTCCATGCCCCGCTCCGCGAACTCGTCCGCGGCGGCCGCCAGCAGCAGTTCCCTGTTGCGGGCGGCATCGGCGCGCAACGGCCGGGTCGAGGTCACTCCGGCATCCTAGCAAGTTGACCGCTCGGTCCGTTTATTGCTAACTTGGCGCCCGTAACATGACCGACCGGTCCGTTTTTTGGAGGGAACCACGTGAAGGCAGTCGTCGCGACCGGCTACGGACCACCCGAGGATTACCTGGTGGCCGACGTGCCGGTGCCGCAGCCCGGTCCGGGGCAGATCCAGGTCCGGATCGCCGCGGCCTCGATCAACCCGGCGGACGTGCGGCTGCCCAGCGGCGATTTCCGCGAGGTCGTGCCGCTGACGTTTCCGCACGTGCCCGGCAACGACTTCGCCGGCACGGTCAGCGAGGTCGGTGACGGGGTCACGGCCTATCGGGTGGGCGACGAGATCTTCGGTCAGGCCGTGCCCCGGGCGCTGCGGACCATGGCCGATACGAAGCGGCCGTCGCTGAGCACCGGCTCACTGGCCGAGTACGCGGTCTTCGAGGCCGACACCCCGTTCCTGACGCACCGCCCGCCCGGTCTCGACGTCGAACAGGCGGCGGCCCTGCCGACCATCGGCCTGACCGCCCGGGCGCTGATGGCCACCGCCCAGGTCCGGCCGGGCGAGACCGTCCTGGTGGTCGGCGCCACCGGCGGCGTCGGTACCGCGCTGATCCCGCTGCTCGCCGGCGCGGGAGCCCGGGTGACCGCGACCGCCGCCGACGCCGACGTCCTGCGAGCACTCGGCGCCGACGGGACCATCGGGTACGCCGAGACGGAGTACCCCGAAGGAGTCGATGTCGCGTTCAACCTGACCCTGCCGAGCGACCGTCTCACCGCGGTCGCGAACGCCGTCCGCCCGGGCGGGCGTCTGCTGACGATCACCTACCCCGTGCCACGACAGGAGTGGATCGACCGCGACGACGTGGGCCTGCATTTCGTGCTGGACATGGACGGCACGTTCGGCGGGATGCGCGAGGTCGCCGAACTGGCGGTGCGCGGCGGACCACCGGCCACCATCGGCCGCCGCTACACCCTCGACGACGGCGTTCAGGCGTGCGTGGACTTCGTCCGGCTGCACACGACCGGCAAGCTGGTCGTCACGATGTGAACACAGGGCCGGCGGGGATCGGGCCGCAGAACGACGCGCCGGACGACACCTCCGGTGGTGATCCGCGGTCAGGGGGGCGCGTCGCCGCGTGCGGCCTCCTGGGCGCACACCTCGTCCAGGTCGTCGAGCCGCCGCATGCCGTACACGCCGCGGGCCGTGCGCGGGTTGGCGGCCAGCCACTCCTGGTTGCGGGCGAAGAACCACCAGTAACCCGCGGTGAACGGGCAGGCGTCCTCACCGGTCCGCCGGGCCGGCCGGTAACGGCAGGACGCGCAGAAGTCGCTCATGCGGTTGATGTACGCGCCCCCGGCCGCGTACGGCTTGGTCGCCAGCATGCCGCCGTCGGCGTGCTGCGACATGCCGATCACGTTGGGCACCATCACCCAGTCGTACCCGTCGACGAAGCAGCGGTGGAACCAGTCGGTCAGCCGCGCCGGGTCGTACCCCCGCTGGAGCGCGAAGTTCCCGAGCACCATCAGCCGGACGATGTGGTGGGTGAACCCGGTGTCGCGCACCTGGGCGAGCGCCCACGACAGGCAGCGCGCCTCGACGGCGTCGGCGTCAAGCTCCTCGAACCAGGCGGGTGGCGCCGTGCGGGCCGACAGCCGGTTGAGGTCGCGGTAGTCCTCGCCGAAGTACCAGTACAGGTGCCAGATGTAGTCGCGCCAGCCGATGAGCTGCCGCACGTACCCCTCGACGCTCGCGAGCGGGGCGTGGCCCGCCCGGTAGGCGGCCTCGGCGGCCCGCACGCACGTCATGGGGTCGAGCAGCCCGAGGTTGATGGCGGGCGAGAGCATGCTGTGCGCCATGAACGGGTCACCGGCGAGCATCGCGTCCTGGTGCGGGCCGAAGGCGGGCAGCCTGTGGTCGATGAAGTGCCGCAGCGCGCTGCGCGCCTCCGCGACGGTCGCGGGGAACGTGCGCGGGCCGTCGCGCCCGACGAAGGACACCTCGCCGTCGCGTTCCCACCGGTCGAGGTCGTGGCGCACCCGCTCGTCGATCTCGTCCTCCTCGGCCGTCCACGGGCCGGGCACGTCCAGCCCTCCGGCGGGCGGCGGCTCGCGGTTGTCCGCGTCGAGGTTCCACCGGCCGCCGGCGGGCTCGTCGCCGTCCATGAGCACGTCCAGGCGGCGCCGGGCGTCGCGGTAGAAGTCCTCCATGAGCAGTCGGTGGCCGGCCCTGCCCTCGGCCCAGGTGGTGAACTCCCGCGCGGTGCTGGTGAAGCCGCGCGAGGGCAGGACGGTCACCTCGGCGCGGCCCCGGACGAGCGCGTCGGCCGCGTGGCTGGTGGGCCCGCAGACGGTGATGCGGCCACCGGCGCGGCCGAGCGCCTCGCCGAAGGTGGCCGTGCGCAGGAACAGCGCGCGGTCGCCCAGCTCGGCCGCCCGGTGCCGCAGCGCCGAGAGCACCAGGTGCGCCTTCTGCCGGTGGTAGCGCCGCCGCCGCAGCGCCGACCTGGCCTCGACCAGCAGCACCGGCTGGTCGTCGGAGTCGAGGAAGTGGTCCCCGAGCTGATCGGCGAAGAGCCATCGCCTGCCGTGTTCCCCCATGCAGCCATCCTGTCGGCTCGGCGCCTCATTTCCCGCGCGCCTCGCTGGCCGGACCGCGTGCGGCACGGCGCCCTCCCTGCCCGGAGGTCGCCGTCGGTGTGGCGTGGAGCTTCCGGGGCGGTGAGCGGCAACGGCCTGGTTAAGGTGGTGTTCGCCGGTGTACCGGATCGACCGGCGCCGCACGGCGATGTCCCCCCCGCGCTCACAGAGCCGAGGTCAAGGAGATCGTCATGTTCCGCACGTGTGCCGCCGCCATGGGATGTCTCCTGGCGGTCACCGTCCTCACCTCGACGCCCCCGGCCGTCGCCTCCCGTCCGGCTCGGGCGCTCCCCGCCGTTTCGGGGGTGGAGGCCCCCGAGCGGGTCCTGCCGGCGCGCAAACCCCCGATGGGCATGCTGAAGGCCATCCGGCGGGACCTGGGACTGACCGAGGACCAGGCCCAGAGCCGCCTGCTCAACGAATCCCGGCTGACCTCGATCGCGGCGCAGCTGCGCGAAAGGCTCGGTGATCGTTTCGCCGGCTCCTGGCTGCGGGGGGTCGCCGGGCAGACATTGGTGGTGGCCACCACCGGCCGTGCCGACGCCGCCCAGATCACCGCCGCGGGCGCCCGGCCCCTCGTCGTCGCCCGATCGCTGGCGAGACTGCGGGCGGTCAAGGAGAAGCTCACCACCGCCCGGTCCGCGCTTTCGGAGGTGAGCGGCGTGCGCTACATCGACGTCAGGGCCAACAAGGTCGTCATCTCGTCGAGCACGCCCAGGGCCACCGCCTGCAAAGACTGAACGGTCTCACCTGGAACACCGTCGCGGTCTCCGAGACCCCCCGCCCCTTCGAGGAGCTCGGCTACGTGGGCCCGCCCGGCGTCTACCGCTACCTGCTGCTCTCCTTCAAGGGCAGCGGCCACTACACGCTGGGCTACACGACGCCGTAGCCGGCGCGGCCGGCGGGGCGAGGGGACGCGAGATCGACGACTTCGCTCCCGGCCGGCCGGCCGGGAGCGCCGCGGATCGCGGGACGGCCGCCGCCCGGGTGGGATCAGCCGGCGGGCCTGCCGAACCAGCGGGAGAGGTGGTCGTCCAGGTCCTGCTGGTCGTCGCCGATCCAGGCGACGTGTCCGTCGGGGCGCAGCAGGACGCACGGGACGTCCAGTTCGGCGGTGGGGTCCGCGAGGTGGTCGACCCGGTCGGACCAGCCGCCGGCGGTCAGGCGGCCGGTGCGGTCCAGCAGCAGGCCGCGGCCGCGATGCAGCAGACCGTAGAGGCGGCCCTGTCCCACCTGGATGTCGCGCAGGCGGCGGCCGAGCAGGTCGGGGCCTTCACCGAGGTCGTAGCGGACGCCGATCGCGGTGATCTTCTCGATCAGGTGGCGGTTCACCTCGTCGAAGTCCATCAGTTCGGTGAGCAGCCTGCGCAGGGCCTGCGGGCCCGGCCCGGCGGACGTCAGTTCCATCTGGGCGCGGGTGTTGTCCAGCACGTCCTCGGCGACCGGATGACGTTCGGCGTGGTAGGTGTCCAGCAGCGTCTCCGGCGCCCGGCCGCGGATCTGCGCGGCCAGCTTCCAGCCGAGGTTGAACGCGTCCTGAACGCCCAGGTTGAGACCCTGACCGCCGAGGGGCGGGTGGATGTGCGCCGCGTCACCGGCCAGCAGCACCCGCCCGACGCGGTAACGTTCGGCCAGCCGGGTGGCGTCACCGAAGCGGGACAACCATCGCGGGGAGTGCACGCCGAAGTCGGTTCCGGCGACGGCGCGCAACCGCTGCCTGAAATCCTCCAGGGTGGGCGGTTCGGCGCGGTCGCCGCCTTCCGCGGCGGGGACCACGACGCTGTAGACCCCTTCGCCGAAGGGCCGCAGCCAGAACGGCCGATGGATCTGGCCGATCTCGGCCACCCTGGCGGCGATCTCCTCGCCCGGCATGTCCGCCTTCAGCTCGCCCATGAGCGTGTCGTTCCGTGAGGGCTCGCCGGGGAAGCCGACGCCGAGCAGCTTGCGCACCGCGCTGCGCGCGCCGTCGCAGCCGACGAGGTAGCGCGACCGCAGCCGCTGCCCGTCGGACAGCTCGACGGTCACGCCCTCGTCGTCCTGCTCGAGACCGGTGACCGTGCGACCGCGCCGGACCTGCGCGCCCCGTTCGATCGCGTGTTCCTCCAGCAGGCGGACGATGACCGGCTGCGGGATGCCCAGCAGGTAGGCGTACTCGGAGTCCAGGCCCTCGGGCGCGGGTTTGGGGATGGCGGCGAAGAAGCCGCCGGCCGGACGCCGTCTTCCGTGCGGGAGGACGCGATCGAGCAGTCCGCGCATCGCCATCAGCTCGAGACTGCGGATGTGCAGGCCGACGATGCGGACGAACGACGCGGGCTCGGTGTCCTTCTCCAGGACGAGGACCCGTACGTCGTGCAGCCGCAGTTCGGCGGCCAGCATCGCACCGGTCGGCCCGCACCCGGCGATGATCACATCGAACACGAGGGGCGCGCGATCGGCGCCGGAGGCCGGCGACCGGAGAGCTGCGGGGACCTCGCCCGCCGTGGAGTCGCGCTCGCCTTCGTCGTTCGACGACGGCTCGGAGATGACCTGTTGAGAGTGCATGGGTGTCGCCTTTCGGGAGTGCCTTGTCATCGAGGCGCTCCCGGCGACACCTACGTCGTTCGCCCGACCGTGACGGCAGGCGGGAGCACCCACATCGATACAGCGTTCATGGGTCTCACCTCCTCGGGCCGTGTCGCGGTCGCCTGCAAGCTACAAGTCCGGGCGTCACGGCGTCCAATCCTTTTCCGGCCGCGCGATCACGACCCCGGACGGGCCGTGCGGCCGCTCCCCCGGCGCCGGCCGCGTGGTCGTCAATCGGCGTGTTCCTGCCGGGCGGCCGCGGCGTAGGCGGCGTCGAGGCGCTCGAACGGGCCCGGACCGTCGTGCGGCTTCGGCGGGGCGCCGAGGTGGCGGACGCGGAGGTCGTCCATGAGTTCCTCGATGAACGCCGGCCCCTCCTCGCGCATGAGGCGCTGCCGGATCCGGAGCCCGTCGCCGCCCTCGCGCCAGTCGAGGCCCCAGTTGCCGAGGGCGTAGATGATCGGAAGAGTCTGGATACCGGCTTCGGTGAGGCTGTAGCGGGCGCGTTGCCCCCGCGCCGCGGTGCCGCGGGTGAGGATCCCCGCCTCGACGAGCCGCACGAGGCGGTCGGCGAGGATGTTCGAGGCGATGCCCTCCATCGACCCGGTGAGCAGCATCCGGAAGTAACGACGGTCGCCGAAGATGACGTCGCGCAGCACGAGCAACGACCAGCGATCTCCGAGCAGCTCGACGGCCGCGTTGATCGGACAGCCGGACCGTGGTTCCACGATTCCTCCTTGACAGGTATGTCGTCCTCACTATAGTGATTGCAAAATACAATCACTATAGGGGAAGAGGAGACGATGGGCCACTTCGTGTATTGGATGAACGTGTCCCTCGACCTGCGGATCGAGCAGGTCCCCGGGGACGACGGCGCCGGCGAGTGGCTGCGCATCGGCGAGGAGTTGCACCGCGAGTTCAACGCCCGCGCAAAGGGGCTCTCCCTGATGGTCCAGGGCCGGACCATGTACGAGACGATGGAGGAGTACTGGCCGCGGGCGCGTGAGGACGCCTCACTGCCGGACGTCCTGCGTGAGTACGGCGAGATCTGGACCACCACGCCCAAGGTGCTCGTCTCCCGCACCCGTCACAGCGCCGGCCACAACACCCGGATCATCGGCGGGGACGACGCGATCGAGCAGCTGGCCGCCCTCCGGGCCGAGACCGAAGGCGCCATCGGGGTCGGCGGCGCGGCGGTCGCGACACAGCTGCTCCGGGCCGGGCTGCTCGACGAGCTGCTGCTCTTCACCCACCCGGACATCCTCGGCTTCGGCAGGCCGTTGTTCGACGGCTACGACATGCCGATCGAGCTCGACCTGCTCGAGCAGCGATCGTTCGAGCGGGGCGTCACGATGCATCGCTACGCCGTCCGGGGCGCAGGGAAGGCGAGCCCGGCCGGGACCGGTTGACCGGCGCGCACGAAGGACGGCCCTGTGTCCTTCCGCCGCGCCCCGGCTGCATCCGGCGTCGGGGACGGCGGTGACGAGAAACGGGAACGCCGCTCTCCACTGCCCGGGACGCTGACGCCGCCCATGGCCGCGTCCACGTGAGCATGGCGCAGGCTCTCCGGAACGTCGCGCGGGGGTCGAGCCCGGCCTTGACGGAAGACGACGGTCGCCATTGATGGCGTAACCGATATGCCGTGCGAATCCGTTCGTACCCCCCTGTCGCCTCGTTGAGCTCAACGTACCGATGAAAAAGGTGTCATCATCCCCAAAACGGTGTTTATTGTGCTGTGACTCGCGTGGTCAATACCGGGCGGTCGTGAAACACCCCGGTATACATCGGCGAACCGGTCGAGCACCGGGCGACCCTCGGCTTCCGGCGAGGGTCATCCCGATGTCGTGTCCGGACCGCGGCTTTCCCGGCGGCTCATCCGGTCACCGGGACGGTCCGGCTTCCCGACGGGCACTGCACCGCGAAGTGCTCGACCGTGGTGCGCGTGAGGATCGACATCCGATGTCGGCGGATGCGGCTCCGGCCGCCCGAGCAGGAAAGGCCGTGTCAGTGGGACTTGAGACCGGGACGCCCGGATGGTGAGAAGACCGGGACGCTTCGAAACGGTTGACGCGGTCCTCGTGAGATTGCCGGGACCGCTGCACGCCCTTGCCCTGAAGCACCGTGAGCTGCTGAAGTTCGTGGTGGTCGGCGGAACGGCGTTCCTGGTGGACAACGCGGTGTTCTACGGGCTGAAGCTGACCGTTCTGGAGCCGAAACCGGTGACCGCGAAGGTCATCGCGGTGCTCGTGGCGACGATCGTGTCCTACGTGCTGAACCGCGAATGGTCGTTCCGGACCAGGGGCGGTCGCGAACGCCATCACGAGGCGGCGCTGTTCTTCCTGGTCAGCGGCGTCGGCCTGGTGCTCAGCTCCGTACCGCTATGGATCTCCCGGTACGTGTTCCTGCTGGAGACCCCGAACGTGAGCCTGGTCGCCCAGGAGGTCGCCGACTTCATGAGCGCGCAGGTCATCGGCACACTGATCGCCATGGTCTTCCGTTTCTGGGCGTTCCGGAAGTGGGTCTTCCCCGACGGGGAGGCCCACCCCGGCCGCGTGCGGCCCGCTCCGGCTCCCAGGCCCAGGAAGGAGGACGAGGCGGCCTGACCGCCCGCGACGGTGCGTTCGACGAGCCTCGGGCGCTTGAGCGACCACCGCGGATCGCGCACCGATCAGGTTTCCGCGCCCCGCCCGTCTGTACGTGTGAGATCGACTCACGAGAGGCTGACACGATGCGGAAACTGATCTTCGCCATGAACGTGACCCTGGACGGCTACATCGCCGCGCCCGGCGACGACCTCGGCTGGAGTGGAGGGGAGGGACCGGACTCGTCGTCGAGCGCCGAGCTGTTCCAGTGGTGGTCCGACCGGGTGGACGCGACGGGCCTGGCGCTGTACGGGCGCAAGCTGTGGGAGGCGATGAGCTCCGACTGGCCGACCGCCGACAAGCAGCCGGGTGCCACACCGGCGGAGATCGAGTTCGCGCGCCGCTGGCGGGACATGCCGAAGGTGGTGTTCTCGTCGACGATCGACGAGGTCGACTGGAACACCCGCCTGGTCACCGGCGACGCGGTCGCCGAGATCGCCCGGCTCAGGGCCGGCGACGGCGGCCCGATGGACATCTGCGGCGCCACACTCGCCGCGGCGGCCATGCGGGCCGGGCTGATCGACGAGTACGCGATCGTCACCCATCCGGTCCTGGTGGGCGGCGGCACGCCGTTCTTCACGGCCCTGGACGACTGGGTGAAGCTGACCCTGGTGGAGACCCGGACGTTTCCCGGCGGCGTGGTACTGACCCGGTACGAGACGAGGCGATGAGCACGGGCCGAACGCCCGGCTGGTGAATCCTTCCCGGCGTGCTCACCGCGCCCCCCGGCGATGAGGGAACCTTTTCCCGGCCCTTCCTTGCGTTCCGGTGAGCTGCCGGCCGACTCGCCGAAGACGGGGACGACGGTGACGCCTGCCCGTGCACCGGACTCGTCGACGACGGGGACGAGTCCGATCACAGCGTCGCGGGCAGGTCCAGCCATGGTTTGTCGGTGGCGTCGAATCCGGTGAGCTCGGCGATCTTCCCGTCGACGATGTGCAGGACCGCGATGTTGAACAGACGGTGTTCCCGGTCGCCGGGGGCGCGGCGGTACAGCGCGGCGGCGGGCATGCGGTTGACCGTCGTGGCGATGCAGCGCCAGTCGTCGTAGCCGCGCTGGAAGAGCCCACCGGAGACCCAGCCGTCCACCGCGTCCTTGGCCGTGACGATCAAGGCGCCCGGGTCGGGCAGCATCGCGAAGCGCAGGTCGTCGCGCAGCAGGGCCGTCAGCCCGTTGAGGTCGTTGCGCTCATGGGCTTCCATGTACGACTTCACCACGCCGCGCTCGTCGTCCGACAGCTCGTTCGTGGCAGGGCTCCGCCAGTCGAGGCGGCGGCCGGGCAGCTGCTCGCGCATCGTCACGCGCGCCCGCTGCAGTGCGCTGGTCACCGACGCGACGGTCAGTTCGAGGGCGTCGGCGGCCTTCGACGCCGGCCAGCCGAGGACGTCGCGCACGATGAACACCGCCCGCTGCCGCGGCGGCAGGTGCTGGACGGCGACGATGAACGCCAGCTCGATCGTCTCCCGCGCCACCACCGATTCCTGCGGGTCCTCCGGGAGCATCCGGTCCGGGTAGGGCTGCAGGTGGTGCACCTCCGAGCCCGCGCCCGGCAGCTCGGCAGGCACGGGTGTGCGGTCGTTGCGCTTCTCCAGGAAGTCGAGGCAGGCGTTCGTCGCGATCCGGTACAGCCAGGTCCGCAGCGTAGCGTGGCCCTTGAACGACTCCCGCTTGTTCCACGCCCGCAGGAACGTCTCCTGCGTCATGTCCTGGGCGTCCTCGTAGTTGGCGAGCATCCGGTAGCAGTGCACCTGCAGCTCACGCCGGTGGCGCTCCGTGAGGAGCGTGAACCGTGCTGCGTCGTCGGAGCGGGCCGCCGCGATGAACGCGGCCTCGTCGGCGCTCGGCAGTCTGGAGTCGGTCATGGTCGTCGATCCTTCCGCGAGTGGTGAGGGGTCACCAGAACCGACGACGTGGCGGAGGATTTCTGAGCGGTGAGGCCGCTGACACCGGGCCGCCCGTCAGGCCCGGCGGGCCGGGCCGATCCAGGGGACGTGTCCGGGCCGGGCACACCCTCGATGTCGAGGCGGGGTCCCCGTGGTCGCGCGTGATCACCAAGACCCGCGTCAGGCGCGCAGCAGGGGAAGGCGCAACAGCAGTCGCGCTCCGGGGCGGGCGCCGGTGGGATCGGTGGCATGCAGGGTGCCGCCGTGCGCCTGCGCGATCTGGCGGGCGATGGGCAACCCCAGACCGGTGCCGCCGGGGTCGTTGCGGCGGGCGTCGGGGCGGCGGAAGAACCGGCGGAAGACCGCTTCCCTGTCGGCACGGGGGATGCCGGGCCCGTCGTCGGTCACCTCCACGACCGCCTGCTCGCCCTGGGCGCCCACGGTCACCTCCAGGCAGGAGTGGGCGTGGCGTTCACCGTTGGCCAGCAGGTTGCCCACCAGCCGGCCCAGCCGGACCGCCGAACCCTGCACCAGCACCCCCGCGGCCAGGCAGGTGGAAGTGGTGATCGTGGTGATCGTCGCCTGGCGGTGAAGCAGTTCTTTTCTCACCAGGTGAGCCAGGTCGACCGGCTCGGTGTCGGCGGGTGCGCCGGCCTCCAGCCTGGCCAGCTCCAGCAGGTCGCCGACGATGGCGCCCAGGCGCTCGGCGTCTTCGAGGGCGGCCAGCAGGATCTGGCGGGCGTCGGCCTGAGGATCGGCGAGGGCGACCTGCAGGAGGGTCTGCAGGCCGGTGATCGGGCCGCGCAGGTCGTGGGAGGTGTCGGCGACGGCTTGTTGCTGGTGTTGCATCGCCGTGCGCAGCTCCTGTGCCAACCGGCGTTCCCTCGCCTCGCCTCGGCGCAGCCGCTGGGTGATCTCCTGCAGCTGGCCGGCCTGGGCGAACAGCTGGGCCTCGATCGCGGCCATGGGCGCCAGGGCGGTCTCGGTGGTGACCGCCAGCCCCCTGGTGGTCATCTGCTGGACGAAGGCGGTCACCTCCTGCGGCAGGTTGACCACGCCGCAGGTGTTGCCCTGATCGTCCAGCAAGGGAGCGTTGGTGATGTTCCAGTACCGCTCCTGCACCTGTCCCGGTCTACCGGGGATCTCCAGGTCATAGCGCTGCAATGGCATGATGTCGATCGCGCCTTCGGCCAGGACCCGTTGCATCGAGAGCTGCAGCGCCTCTCCCTGGCTTGTCGACGGGCTGCCGGGAAAGATCTCCAGCAGATGACGGCCGACGATCTCGTGGCGTGAGTGGCCCGTCAGCCGCTCGAAGGTCTGGTTGACCGTGGTGTACACCAGATCCGGCGACAACAACGCCAGTGCGGCCGGTGTGGCCTGGAAGAAAGCGGCGAAATCGGGTTCTGCCATCTCCGGTCCCCTTCGGTCGGTCGGCTCTGACCGGCGGACCGATTCGGCCACCGCCTCATCCCGTTTCCTTGGGGGTATGTTCGCGCGGACCGACCCTCCCGGTTGCGTTCGCAGAGATGATATACGCAAGTTTTCCCAGGTGGAGGGCGTGCGGTCATGGAACGAGGGGGCAGGGCGTGATCCTTCGGGATCGCGCGCGGTCGTGATGACCCGGTGGCCGGGCGGGGAGCAGATGCCCGCCCGACCCTGACGGGCGGGCAAACTGCTGGACCTGCCGTGATCTCGTGGGATCGACGCGCGGGAAGAGGCTCTCCGGTGTCCGTCTAGTCCGGGAAGCAGTTACCCACCCTCGGGCACCTGAGCGTGAGGTTTCGGGCGATCCCCGGTCCACCCGGATTGGCCGTGTCGTAGAGCTCGGCCGCGGCCGCGAACGAGTAGACGCCGCTTTTCCTGGAGATCTTCTTGGTCCAGCAGCGGGTCTGTCCCGGCCGGACGTACCCGTTCCCGCCCTGGTCACAGGTGTCGGCCGACCACCAGTTGCCGTTCTTGTACGTCACGATGGCGGCCTGCGCGGACCGGTTGGACGCGAGCGGCCGGTAGAAGATCACATATGCCCAGAACCGGTTTCGGTTGTCCTTGCACAGCTGTATCGAACCGGTCTTCCCCGGGAGAAGGTAGGCGGCCGAACGTGGTTTCCCGCTGCCGCCACTGTGCTGGCAGTTGGGCGCCGCGGCACCGGCACCCGAGGCGGCGGTGGCCGGGCTGAACGCTCCGGCCAGGACCCCGCCGACCAGGAGCAGCGCTCCCAGGACGCGCTTGACAACGAGCACGCGATCTCCTCACGTCAGACGATCATCCCGCCCCGCCCTTTTCGGCATCGTCCGGCGGGGCGGTGTAAAAGCGGTGTCCACAGCAATACACCGCTCCCGCGTCGGCTCCCAACGATTCGAGCCGGATCGAATCCGGACGTTCGAACAGCACACCCGAAGGTCGTAGCGGTTGATCAGTGCCCGGACGGCGACGGCCGGCTCGTCATCGTTCATGGCTTCAGCATGCCCCGGTACGGCGGTGAACGTCATCCGGGGGTGGGGACGCCGCCCCCCGCCGTCCGGTCCGGCGGGGAGCGGCCGGGCCGGGTGCGCCCGGCGTCGCCGTGGTGACGTCCTCGGTCACGGCCTGACGGGCCGGTACCGCACGCTCAGCTCGGCCGTGGGGTCGTCGGCGCCGACCCGGTGCAGGTAGTGCGGCCGGCCACCGGGGAGGTCCAGCAGCCGGATGCCGTCGCCGAGCAGCACGGGCGCGATGTGCAGGTCGATCTCGTCGAGCAGCCCGCGTTCGAGAAGCTGGCCGCCGATCGTCGGCGAGAGCACCTCGACGTTCTTGCCGCCGGCCGCGGCCAGCGCGATCTTCACCGCCTCGGCCACGTCACAGTCCAGGAACGTGACGCCGTCGGCGGGCTCGGCGTCCTCGGGATGGTGGGTGAGCACGAAGATCGGTCCGGTCCAGGCGCCGCCGTAGACGCCGCGGGGATCCGGGAAGCGGTCCCAGCCGCTCCTGCCGCCCAGGACCGCGCCGGTGGTCTCGACGTACTGCTCGACCAGGCCCGGCTGGAACGAGATGCCGGTCATCATCCAGTCCATGTCGTGGTCCGGCCCGGCCACGAACCCGTCCAGGGACATGGTGAAGTGCCAGAGCACCTTGCCGTTCGCGGTCTGCGGTTCGATGTCGCTCACTGTCGTCTCCTCTGTCGGTCGATCACCTTGTGCCTTCTGAGACGGCATCCACCGCGGAACCTCATCGGTCCAGGGTGGGCGGGAGGCCGAACGACGGGAACAGGGCCGGCTCGTGGAACGCGACGATCTCGGTTATCCGGCCGTCGCGGACCCACAGCACGCCGATGCCGAACGGCTCGTAGGCGTCCCCGCCCGGCGGGCACCGGTACGTCGCCGCGGCCGGCCGGCCGTTGGCGCTGGTCGGCAGCATGCGCAGCGTCCCGACGTAGTGGGGTGAGCCGGCGTCCCAGCTCTCCGTCAACGCCGCCAGCACGCTGTCGCGGTCGGCGAACCACTCCGGGTACGGCGGCATCGTCGCCCGTACGTCCCGCGCCAGCAGCTCGGCGACCGCGGTCAGGTCGCCGCGCTCCACCGCGGACATGTAGGACCGCAGGATCCTGCGGTCCTCGTCGGAGGGCGGGGCCGACGGGGCCCAGTCCGACCGGCCGGGCGGCAGGTGGGCGCGCAGAGTGGCCCTGGCCCGCTGCAACGCGCTGTTGACCGAGGCGACACTGCCGTCGAGGGCCTCGGCCGTACGGCGGACCGGCCAGCCCAGCACGTCGCACAGGATCGTCGCGGCGCGCTGCCTCGGCGGCAGGTGCTGGATGGCGGCCAGGAACGCCAGCTCCAGGGTCTCCTTCGCGATCACCGCGCTCTCCGGGTCGTCGGCGCTCGGCGCGACCGGTTCCCACAGGTGGTCGGGGAAGGGCTGCAGCCACGGGCCGGCCGGCGAATCGGCCTGGTCGGGCAGTGTCCGGCGGTTTTTGCCGTCGAGGAAGTCCAGGCAGGCGTTGGTGGCGATCCGGTACAGCCAGGCGCGCAGCGAGGAACGGCCCTCGAAGCCGTCCCGGCCGCGCCACGCCCGCAGGAACACCTCCTGGACCAGGTCCTCCGCCTCGTCGAACGACCCGAGCATCCGGTAGCAGTGCACCCGCAGCTCGCCCCGGTGCCGCTCGGCACTTTCGGCGAAGTCGGTCATCGGGTCGTCGTCCGGGCGTACCGCGGCCGGCGGGGTGGCGGGCGGGTCCTGCGGGGGCACCGGCCCCGGGACGGCGTTCCCGTCCTCGGCCGCGGCGGTCCGCCGGGTGTCCAGCTCCCGGACCGCCCTGGCCCGCCGGACGCCGTGCTCGTCCATGTAGGCGCGGATCTCCCGCTCACGCTTGTCCACGATCGGCTCCCTCATGGCGCAGGTGCCCACGTCACCCCGCCGGATCAGCACGATCGGTCGGGCGGAACCTGTCTCGCGCACGGAGGCGACGGCACTCTTGTCCTCTTCACGGCCGGGACGTGGGCCCGGAACCGCTCGGATTCAGGTGGGCGCGCGACGGCCACCGATTCACGACCCTACCCCCGGACACCGTCAAAAACGCCGATGATCCCCGTACGGCCGACACCCAGGTCTCCGTCATCTCGGCCGGCTCCGCCATCTCGGCCGGCTCGGCAGTCGGCACGCGGGGCTCGGCCGCCGGGCCGACGTCCGGTGTGCCGACACGCGGGTCTCCGGTCTCCCGCCCGTCGGCAGGCGGGCCGTGACCGCCGGTGACGCCCCGACGGCCGCATCACGTCCGCCCGCCGTTCCCGGCCGTCCCGAGGTGGTGCGCCTGGCCGGTCACGACGGCCAGGAAGGCCGTGAGCGCGGGGGGCGAGGGGCCGTCCCTGCGGACGACGACCAGCCGCCGCCCGAGCCGTTGCCCGGCGACGTCTCGGATCGCCAGGGCCGGGTCCTGCGTGGTCGGCAGGGTCAGGGCCGGCAGCAGCGCCACGGCCCCGGTGGTGCGGACGAGTTCGAGCTGGACGTCGGCGTCGCTGGACCGGTGCCGTACGTCGGGTTCGTAGCCGCCGATGGACCGGCAGCTTCCCACGACCATGTCGTGATGGCCGGTCCCCCGGTCCGAGGCCACCCAGACCTCGTCCCGGAGCTCGGGCAGGGCGACCGGTCCCCCGGGCCCGGCCAGCCGGTGGCCGGGTGGCAGGACCAGCTTCAGCGGTTCCTCGTGCAGCAGCGCGAAGCGCAGCCCGGCCGGCCGGGGGCGTGGGTGGCCGTCGTACTCGTCGCTGATCACCAGGTCGATCGTCCCGAGGCGTAGTCCGGGCAGGGCCTGCTCGAGCTCGATCTCGGTGATCTCGGTGCGCACCCGGGGGTGCAGGGCCGACATGCGCGCCACCGCGGGGACCAGCAGCCGGCGGGTCGCCGACTGCAGGCCGCCGGCGCGTACGGTGCCGCGCACCTCACCGCCCAAGGCGGCCAGATCCGCCGTCGCGGCCTCGGCCGCGGCCAGCAGGACGCCGGCGTGCTGCGCGAGCAGGCGACCGGCGTCGGTGAGCCGCACCCCCCGCCCGGCCTTCTCCAGCAGGCGCGCGCCGACCTCCCTCTCCAGGACGGCCAGCTGCTGCGACACCGAGGAGGGACTGTAGTCCAGGGCGGCGGCCACCGCGCCCAGGGTGCCGCGTTCCTCGAGCTCGCGAAGCAGGCGAAGACGGCGGAGATCCAGCGTGACCATTCGGAAATCCTAACGAATGACACCCGATAATCGTCACTGGACTCGAAGTGTCCAGGTCCTCGATGCTGGGGGCATGGGTCCGGTTCTGTGTCTTGTGTCCGCCGCGTGCTTCGGCGCCATGGCGATCTTCGGGAAGCTCGCGTACGCCTCGGGCGTCTCGCCCGACGCGCTGCTGCTGGTGCGCTTCGTCCTGGGAGCCGCGTTGCTGGCGACGCTGCTGCTCCTGCGGCCGGGTCTGCGCCGTACCCCGGTGGTCCCCGGCCGGACGGCGGCGCGCGTCACCCCGGCGGTGTTGGTGACCGCCCTGGGCCTGGGCGCCGTCGGGTACGCCGCCCAGGCCGGCCTGTACTTCTCCGCGCTGGAACTCATGGACGCCTCGCTGCTGTCCCTGGTCTTCTACACCTACCCACTGCTGGTCACCCTCGCCGCCGTGCTGCTCGGCCGGGACCGTCTGACGGCCGGACGCTGCGCGGCGCTGGCGGTCGCCTCCTGCGGGACGCTGCTCGTCCTGCTGGGCAGCGGTGAGGCGGCCTTTCACCCGCTCGGCGCGGCCCTGGCGTTCGGCGCCGCCGCCACCTACACCGTCTACATCCTCGTCTCGGACACCGTCGTGCACCGGCTGCCGCCGGTGACGCTGGCCGCGCTGGTGATGACCGGGGCGGCCCTGACCATGACCGTCCGCGCACTGGTGACGGGCGGGACGGACCTCGGTTTCGGATGGCGGGGGTGGTTCTGGCTCGGGTGCATCACCGTCGTGTCCACCGTCCTGGCGATGCTGACCTTCTTCGCGGGCCTGCGGCGCACGGGACCGTCGACGGCGGCCATCCTGTCGACGTTCGAGCCGGTCGTCACCACGGCGCTGGCGGCGCTCACGCTCGGCGAGCTCCTCGGCCCCGTCCAGTGGGCGGGCGGGCTGCTGGTGCTGTCGTCCGTGGCCGTCCTGCAGTTACGACGCGGACGCCCCGGACGGCGCGGCGACGGGCCACCCCGGGAGCAGGACCGGGCCAGCACCCGCGGCCGGAGGGACCCGGTCGCGGTCGGGGAATGATCGTCCGCGTGCCGTCACGGTGTGACGGCCGGCAGGCCGGCCAGCTCGGCGCAGTCCCTCCACAGGGCCTCCTCCCGGGCCCGGTCGAACGACTCCGGTGACGAGCGGGCGACGCGGTCGCGGTCGATGTAGTCGCCGGACGCCCCCGGACGCGGGCCGAGCGCGACCGCCGCGAGCTGAGCGCCGGCCGAGCGCGCTCGCTGGGCGAAGGGCAGCAGGCTCAGCGCCGGGGCGAGCAGCCCGAACGCGCGCCGCAGGGCCGGTCCGGCGTCGCGGACGAGGTCCGTGTCCGGGACCAGCCCGGGGTTGAACGCGTACGCGTCGACGCCCTGCGGCAGCCGCCGGGCCAGCTCGTGGACGAGGTGGACGAGGTGGACGACCGCCAGCTTGCTGGTCGAGGTGAGCTGCACGCCGGCGTTGGCCACGATCCCGTACAGCGGGGGGAGGTCGCCGGTGCGCCGCGCCACGGCGCACACGGGGCACGCGGGGCGCCGCCGGAGCTGCTCGCCTTTCGGACGGGAGGCCGTGCACGCCGGTGCACGCCGGTGCCCGCCGGTGCACGCCGGTGCACGCCCCGCCGACCGGCTCGCTCAGCCGGGGGCGACGCGACGGTAGCCCCTGACGTAGTCGACCGTGAACCGCTTGGGATAGTCGCCCCCGAGCCCCGGCGACCCGTCCGGTCCGGGGAACTCGTAGATGTTCAGCATCAGCTGCATCGGATAGCCCGGCGACTGGTCGACCGTCCGGACATGGTGACCGTCGACGAAGAAGGCTACGTGCTCGGGGGTCCACTCGGCGGCGTAGACGTGGAACTCCCGTGCGTCGATGGGCAGGGTCTCCACCGTGAAGTCGTCGGTGATCTCCGGGTCCCCGAACGGGTGAAGTCCCATCCCCACCTTCGCGCCGTCCGGTCCGACGTCCCGGCCGAAGATCTCGCACACGCATATCTCGGCGGAGCGCTCCGGTGAGTCCTCGTAGCCGATCATCCACAGCGCGACCATGCATCCCGGGTCGCCGGTCGCCCTGGCCCGCATCTCGATCAGCCCGTACCTCGGGGTGTAGAGCCGGACGTTGCGCTGGGCCTCACGCACGACGGCCCCGGAGCCGCGCCCGTGCTGTCCGATCGTGCTCCCCACCGGACCGGCGAAGACACCGGTCTGCAGCGACGACACGCGGAGCGCCCCCTCGAGCTCGGGCGACCAGGGCGGCTGGTCCCGCTCGATCAGCAGGTGCAGGTGGCGGCCGTCCAGCTCGTACCGGGCGGCGGAGGCCGTGCGGTCGCTCCACTGGGGCAGGTACCGGGCGACCCAGCGATCCTCGTCGAGGCGATCCCCCTCGAAGGTGTCCTCGAACTCCAGCTCGTAGCCGGCCCGCGCCATGCCGTCTCACCCTCCTGTCACCGTCGTTCCGGAAGGGACCCTACGCCGGTCGGGCCGCCGCGGGCGAAGGCGCCCGTCATCCGCGGGGGCCGGTCGGCGGGGCGACGACCATCTCGGTGTCCGGGTCGTGGCCGACGTACGGAGGACCTGCGACGATCATGGTGGCGCGGGCCCACGGCCGTTCCCGCAGCAGGAACGGCAGCTCCTCGCGCAGCCAGTTCGCCACGTGCTCCCGCTGCTCGGGCGAGTCGCCGTCGCGGGCGAGCAGCAGGCGCTCCTGCTCGTCGAGGTCTCCCTGCACCCACACCGAGGCGTCCAGCCACGGGGCGAGCTCTGCGCGGACGACGCCGGTGCCCTCGACCCAGACGACCTCGGCACCGGCGGGGACGGTGATCGATCCTGGCCGGTCGTGGGCGATCCAGGCATCGGGGCGGAAGTCCACCGCCTCACCCCGGTACAGGGGCCGCAGGACGTTCTCGGCGAGCACGGCGCCCCAGTCGAAGTAGGCGTGGTTCCAGGCGATGTCGTCGGTGTGCACGACGGCGGAGCCGGGCACCGCCGCGCGCAGCCGCTCGGCCAGGGTCGTCTTGCCGGCACCGCCCCGGCCGTCGATCGCGATCACCCGTGGACGTCCGGTGACGCCGGGTGAGGCGTCGAGCAGCCGCCGAACGGCGTCGCGCACGCTCACCACCCGCCGGCCGGCGGCCTCGGTCTCGCCTGGATGAAGACGCATCGGCGACCTCTTCTCCGAAGGTGGGGACACGGGTCCGGCTCGCCGGGCATGCCGCCACGGCACCGCGGACCGGTGATGCCCGGAAAGGTCCGGATCACCCGTCCAGTCGACCACGACCCTGAGCCCGCCCGTGCCGCCACCGCCCGACGTCCAGGCTCCCCGCCCTCGAGGGGCGCGGCGCCCCTGTCCGCCCGGGTCGCGAGCGGTCTCGGCGGCGCTCGCCGGTTCCGAGGGGTCCGGGAGGGATCGTGCGCGAGGCGGGTCAGGTGCCCGAGGCGGCGATCACCTCGGAGACCAGGCCCGGGGAGGTGATCAGGCGACTGTACTCGGGCCGGCGCAGTTCGCCGCCCATGAACGGGTGGGGGTTGCGGTGCACGGCGGGGCTGGGCGCGTCGACCAGGGCGGCGAAGTGGATCTCGGAGGCTCCGGTCGCCTCGACCACGCGGTGCACGTTGCGGGGCGTGATGCCGCCGCCGGGCATGACGACCAGGTCACCGCCCGCCCGCTCGACCAGGGAGGCGATCAGCGGCGCGCCCTCCAGCGCGGTGACGTCCTGGCCGGAGGTGAGGACCCGGTCGACGCCCAGCGAGACGAGGGTGTCCAGGGCGGCGAACGGGTCGGCGGTCATGTCGAAGGCCCGGTGGAAGGTGACCGACATGCCCCCGGCCGCGCCGATGAGGCGCTTGCTCACCTCGACGTTCACCTCGCCGGACGGTGTCAGCACCCCGATCACCACACCCTGAGCGCCCGCGTCCCTGATCGTGGCCACGTCGCGTTCCATGGCCGCGACCTCGTACTCGTCGTAGATGAAGTCGCCGCCCCGGGGGCGGACGATCACGTGGACCCGGATCGTCGAGACCGCCGCGAGCGTCGCCTCGACGGTGCCGAGGGTCGGGGTCAGGCCCCCCTCGAAGAGGGCGGAGCACAGCTCGACGCGGTGCGCCCCGGCCTGCTCGGCCGCGAGCGCGCCCGCGGTGCCGTCGATGCAGATCTCATGGACAAGGCTCATTCTTCCTCCAGTGCGTGGATTTCACCGACAGGTACGCCCCCGCCCAGCACGGGGACGCTCGCGAAGCCCGCGGCCGGCGCGACGTCTCCCCCGGCCGCCCCGAGCGCGGCCAGCGCGATCGCGCTCGTGGCCCGCGGGCTGCCGTCGATGACCTTGACGGCCGCCGCGTGCCCGGTGGCGAGCGCGACGACGAGGACCCCCTCGGCCCCGCCCTTGGCCACCGCCCCCGGCAGCGCCCGCATCAGCGAGGTGTTCACGTGCCCGGTCCCGCCGACGTACTCGGGGTGCTCGCGCATCGCGTCGGCGACCGCGCGCGGCGGGGTCCCCGGCTCGGCGACGACCAGGGCCCGCACGGCCCGCGCCAGCCCGGTCAGCGACAGCCCGAACAGCGGGGCGCCGCACCCGTCGACGGCGACGTGGGCGGTCTCCTCCCCCGACAGCTCCTCGGTCACGGCGCGCACCCGCCGCTGCAGCGGGTGGCCGGCGTCCAGGTAGGAGGCGGTCTCCCAGCCGGAGGCGACGGACGCGGCGAGCATCGCGGCGTGCTTGCCCGAGCAGTTCATCCGCTCGCGCGAGGCCGTCAGGCCCGCCCGGATCAGCGTGTGCCGGGTGGTCTCGTCCTCGGGCCAGTCCGCGGGGCAGCCGAGCGCGTCGAAGCCGAGCCCGGCCCCGGCGAGGATGTCGGCGACCAGCCGCACGTGGAAGTCCTGGCCGGTGTGGCTGCCCGCGGCGATCGCCAGGCCGCGACCGTCCAGGTCCGCCCCGGACAGCAGGCAGGCCAGGGACTGGAACGGCTTGGCCGAGGAACGCGGCAGCACCGGCGCTTCGACCGCTCCCCTGGCGACGGCCACGGTGCCGTCGGGTGCCAGCGCGACGGCGCTGCCGAAGTGCACGCTCTCGGTGAATCCGGAGCGCACCACCTCCGCGAGCGGGACGAGGTCAGGCACGGGCGGATCTCCTTCCGAACCGGCGGGCACGCGGGGCGGCGCGGGTGACGCGGGTGACGCGGGCGTTGCGGGCGTCGAGGGTACGGGCGAGCTTGGACAGCGAGGCGTTGACCACCAGGTAGATCAGCGCGACGACGATGTAGGTCTGGATGAGCAGGCCGTTGAAGGTCGCCAGGACCTTGCCGCTGTAGAGCAGCTCGGCGTAGCTGACCACGAAGCCCAGCGAGGTGTCCTTGAGCAGGCCGACCGACTGGCTGACGATCGAGGGAAGCACCCGGCGGGCCGCCTGCGGCAGCACGATCA
The DNA here is from genome assembly GCF_055586505.1 of Streptosporangium sp. NPDC050148. NCBI lineage: Bacteria > Bacillati > Actinomycetota > Actinomycetes > Streptosporangiales > Streptosporangiaceae > Streptosporangium > Streptosporangium sp. NPDC050148. The sequence continues at coordinate 50,173 of NZ_JBVJIA010000036.1, forward strand.
GGCGCATGGTCTGGCCCTGGGTGAGCCCGACCGCGAGACCGGCCTCGCCCTGGCCGCGCTCCACCGACAGCACCCCGGCGCGGAAGATCTCCGCGAACGCCGCGGCGTTCGAGATCGCCAGCGGCACCACGAGCTTCCAGAACAGCGGCAGGTCGAGCCCGTAGCGGGGCAGCGCGAACAGCACGACGTAGACCAGCAGCAGCGCCGGGACGGTCCGCACGACCTCCACGTACGCCGCGGCGGGCACGCGGATCCACCTGCGCCGCGACAACCGCCCGAGGGCGAGGGCCAGCCCGGCCGCCATCGCGAGCGCGGCCGAGACGACGGCGGCGAGCGCGGTGGCCCACAGCCCGTTCAACAGGTAGCGCCACATCGGCCAGGTCGCGTACGGCGACCAGCGGTCGGCGTCGAGCTGGCCGTTGGCGGCGAACTGGCGCAGCGCCAGCGCCAGCAGGGCGAGGACCGCGACCGCCCCCACAGCGGTCGCGATCCTGATCCTGCGGCGGGCGCGCGGCCCCGGCTGGTCGAACAGGAGAGCGCTCACCGGACGACCACCGCTCCGCCCGGGACCGCGACGGGAAGGACGCTCATCGGACCACCACCAGCCGTCGTTCGAGCCGCCCGGTGACGAACCCGGCGCAGGCGGCGATCAGTGCGTAGGCCAGGCCCGCCCCGACGAAGATCGGGATGGGTTGCGCCTCCGCGAGGTTCACCCGGTTGGCCGCGGCGGTCAGGTCGACGACGCCGACCGCGGCGGCGAGCGAGGTGTTCATCGTCAGCGCGATGAAGATGTTGCCGACCGGCTGGATCACCGTGCGCAGCGCCTGCGGCAGGACCACGTGGCGCAGGGACTGGCCGAAGGTCAGCCCGAGCGCGCGGGCCGCCTCGCCCTGCCCGGCGGAGACGGCGTTGACGCCGGAGCGCAGCGCCTCGGCGATGTAGGCGGCCTCGTAGAGCGCGATGACGATCATGGCCGTCACCAGCAGGTCGGCCTTGAGCCCGATCTCGGGCAGGCCGAAGACGGCGAGCACCAGCAGTACCAGCAGCGGCAGGTTCTGGAAGGTCTCCACGTACACCGTGCCGATCCCGCGCAGGACGCCGACCGGGCTCACCCGCATGGCGGTGATCACGAGCCCGACGACCGCAGCGCCGGCGAAGGACGCCGCGGTCAGCTGGAGGGTCACGACCAGCCCCTGCCAGAACTCGGGCAGGTGGTCCAGGAGGGCGGACATCAGGACCCCGGCACCGATCCGATCTGCGGCGGGGTGGGGGCCTCGCCCTTCACGACCGTGCCGAGGGAGTTCTTCCAGGTCTTCTGCCAGAGGCCGTCGGCCTGGATCTTCTTCAGCCAGTCGTTGACGAACGTCTTGAACTGCTCGTCACCGTGCTTGAGGCCGATGCCGTACGGGTCCTCGGTGAACGGGCTGCCGACGACCTGGACCGAGGGGTCCTTCTGCGCGTTCGCGACCAGGAGCGTCTCGTCCTGGACGTAGGCGTCGCCGCGTTCCTGCTTGAGGGCCTGCATGCACTCGGGGTCGCTGCCGAACGTCACGATCTTCGCCTGCGGGGCGAGCTTCTTGATCGCCGGGATGGCCGGGGTGTTGGCCCCGGCGATGACGGTCTTGCCGTTGAGGTCCTCGGGCTTGGCGATGCCCGTGGTGCCCTTCCTGACCGCGAGGCTCAGCCCGGAGGAGTAGTACGGCCCGGCGAAGGCGACCTGCTCGGCCCGCTCCGGGGTGATCGTGTACGTCTGGAGGACGACGTCCACGGTGCCGTTGGACAGCAGCGCCTCGCGGGTCTCCGAGGCCGAGTTGACGATCTTCACCTTGGGCTCGCCGATGATGTACTTGGCGAGCGCCTTGCCCATGTCCGCGTCGAACCCCTCGACCTCGCCGGTCGTCGGGTTCTGCTGCGACAGCAGCGGCGCGTCGAGCGACCCTCCGACGATCAGCTCACCGCGCTTTTTGATCTTCTCCATCGTGGAGCCGGGCAGGATGTCCGCGGCGGCCGCGACCGGCGCCGAGGCGATCAGGTCGTTCCCCTTGGCCTCGCCCGGTACGGCCGGGCTCGCCGCGTCCGTACCGCCGCAGGCCGACAGGCCGAGCATGGACACGGCGGCGACAGCGGCCAGTCGTTTCATGGACACCATCGGGCCCACCATCCTTTTCGATCGGTTTCGATCAGTGAGTGAGAACTTTGGCCAGGAAGTCCCTGGCCCTGTCCGTCCGGGGAGCCTCGAAGAAGGCGGCGGGCTCGCCCGTCTCGACGATCCGGCCGGCGTCCATGAAGACCACGCGGTCGGCGGCCCTGCGGGCGAAGCCCATCTCGTGGGTGACGACGACCATGGTCATGCCGTCGGCGGCGAGCCGGACCATCACGTCCAGCACCTCGCCGACCATCTCCGGGTCGAGGGCCGAGGTGGGCTCGTCGAAGAGCATCACCTTGGGCCGCATGGCCAGCGCGCGGGCGATGGCGGCCCGTTGCTGCTGCCCGCCGGACAGCCGGGCGGGCATCTTCTCGGCCTGCTCGGCGATGCCGACGCGCTCCAGCAGCCTGCGCGCCGACGCCTCGGCCTCGGCGCGGCCGTCGCCCCGGACCTTCATCGGCGCGAGCACGACGTTCTCCAGGACGGTCATGTGCTGGAACAGGTTGAACGACTGGAACACCATGCCCACGTCGGCCCGCAGCCGGGCCAGGTCCCGGCCCTCGACGGGGGCGGGCACGCCGTCGACGAGGACGTCCCCGGATCCGGCCGTCTCCAGCCGGTTGAGGCAGCGGCACAGCGTGGACTTGCCCGACCCCGAGGGGCCGACCACGACGACGACCTCGCCCCGCGCCACTTCAAGGTCGATGTCGCGCAGCACGTGATGATCACCGAACCACTTGTTCAACCCTTTAACCTGAATCATTGCCATCTTCCTTCGAAATCGAAGATAAGCGGGAACGTAATGGATGATTCTCCTGGAAGTCAACACGTTGCCGTAGTAAGTACAGACGTGGTATTTCTCTAGTCCATGTCAGGCAAAGAGCGGCTGCCGGTACGGGGAGCGCAGGGCGACCTCCTGCGTCTCGTCGCCACCGGCCACGCCGAGTCGCGCGCGCAGCTGGCCCGCATCTCCGGCCTGGCGGCGTCGAGCGTCTCCCTGCGCGTCGAGGAGCTGATCGACACCGGGCTCCTCGTCGAGGAGGGCTCGGGCACCTCCAGCGGCGGGCGGCGGCCCCGGCGGCTGCGGGTCAGCCCGACCGCGGGCCTGCTCGCGGTGGCCGACCTGGGGGCGCACCACGCCCGCCTCGGCCTGCTCGACCTCAGCGGCGTCCCCCTCGTCGTCGAGGAGCGCGCCTGTGACATAGCGCTCGGCCCCGAGGCGACCCTCGACTGGATGGCCGCGGCGTTCGACGAGCTGATGGCGACCCACGGCCCGCCCGGCGTCCCCCTGCGCGGCGTGGGCACCGGCATCCCCGGCCCCGTCGACCCCGGCAGCGGCCGGGTGGTGTCCCCCTCCCGCATGCCCGGCTGGAACAACTTCCCCGTCGCCGAGCATCTCGGCGCGCGCTACGACCTTCCGGTACTCGTCGAGAACGACGCCAACCTCCTGGCCGTCGGCGAGGCCCGCTCCTGGCCGGGCTTCGACAACCTCATGGTGCTCAAGGTCGGCAGCGGCATAGGGTGCGGCGTGATCGTCGACGGCCGCCTGCACCGGGGCAGGGGCGCGGCCGGCGACATCAGCCACGTCCGGGTCAGGACCGACTCCTCCGTCATGTGCTCGTGCGGCCACCCCGACTGCCTGGAGGCCTACGCGAGCGGCGCCGCGCTCATGGGCGCCCTGGCCGAGCTCGGCCTCGCGACGCGGCGTCCCGCCGACGTCGTGGCCCTGGTCGAGGACGGCGTCCCCGAGGCCACCGCCCTGGTCAGGAACGCGGGCCGCCTCATCGGCGAGGTGCTCACCGTCCTGGTCAACTTCCTCAACCCCGACGCCATCGTCGTCGGCGGCAGCCTCTCCACCGCCGAGCCGCTGATCTCCTCCATCCGCGCCGCCGTGTACGAGCGCTGCCTCCCCCTGGCCACCCGCGACCTGGAGATCGCCGTCACCCGCGGCGGCCCCGACGCCGCCCTCCTCGGCGCGGGCTCCCTCCTGCTGGACGCCGTCCTCGGCTGAGAAGCCCGCGGGAGGCCGGACGGGGCGCGCCGGGCGCGGTCGCCGACGTGCGGTGAGCGGCGTGACGACCTCCGGAACGCCGTCGCACCCCCTCGCGCCGCACGCGTCAACTCCGGTTGACTTCGCCGAGGCGTCAACCTAAGATGACGGCATGGAGCAGGACCGGCTCGCGACGCTAGACCAGGTGATCGACAACGACCCCATGGTGGGCCTCGCGCTCACCGTCGAGACACGGCGGGAGATGGAACGCCTGGAGGCCGTGCTCGTGCGCAGGGCCCGCACGCGAGGGCGGTCCTGGGCCGAGATCGCCGAAGTGCTCGGCATCAGCAGGCAGGCCGTGCACAAGAAACACGGCGGGCGCAGGCTGTTCCGTTCCGAGGACTGACGCCGCACCCCCGCGTCGCACCACCGGCGCGGCTGCGCTGCTCCCCCACGGTGGTCCTTCCCCTCCTTCCCCGGGCCGTCGCGGGCCACGGCGGACCCATGGCCGACCCACCCTGGGTCGCCGCGGACCGTCACGGGCCGTCGCGGGCCGTTCACGTGACGGTGCGCGCGTGCCCGCTCCGCGGGGGTGAGGGCGAACCCGTCCCCGTGACCAGGCAGGACCCGTACACGTGACCGGCGAGAACCCGTATTCGTGACAGGCGAGAACCCGTGACAGACGAAGGAGCCAGCGTGGCGATGAGTTCCCCCTCCGCGGTGCCGGAGGCCATGGCCGTGGCGGTCTCGGCCAACCTGCCCGTCCTGCTGTGGGGAGCGCCCGGCACCGGGAAGACCTCCTCGGTACTCGCCCTGGGAGAGGCACTGGGCCTGCCCGTCGAGATCGTCGTGGGATCCATCCGCGAACCCACCGACTTCTCCGGGCTGCCGGTGCTGCGCGAGGGCGGCACCTGGTTCGCCCCGCCCCGCTGGGCCGAGCGGCTGGCCCGCCACGGCACCGGCCTGCTCTTCCTGGACGAGCTCACCACCGCGCCACCGGCCGTACAGGCCGCCATGCTCAGGGTGGTGCTGGAGCGGACCGTCGGTGATCTGGCACTGCCGCCCGAGGTGCGGATCGTCGCCGCGGCCAACCCCCCGCAGCAGGCCGCCGACGGCTGGGACCTGTCGGCGCCGCTGGCCAACCGGCTCGTCCACCTGAACTGGCAGGTACGGGCCGCCGACGTCGCCGACGGTTTCACCGGTGGCTTCGCCGTGCCGGACCTGGGACGCCAGGATCCGCCCGGCGCGGCCGAGGTCGCCCGCGCCAGGGCTCTGGTGGGCGCCTTCCTGCGCGTACGGCCCGAGCTGGTGCTCGCCGTGCCGGCCGGGCCCGACCAGGCCGGGCGTGCCTGGCCGAGCCCCAGGACCTGGGAGATGGCCGCCAAGGCCGTCGCCGCCTGCGAGCACGGCGGCGTCCGCGACGAGGTGCTGGCCGAGCTCGTCCTGGGCGCGGTGGGCGAGGCCGCCGGGTTCGAGCTGTTGTCCTGGCTGCGCAACCTCGACCTGCCCGATCCGCGGAGCCTGCTCGCGGGCGACGACGTCCCGCTGCCCGGACGCGTCGACCGGCTGCACGCGGTGCTCGGCGCCGTCGTCGCGCACGTGCTCGCCGACGGTGGCCGGGAGCCCTGGGAACGGGCGTGGGCGGTGGTGGCCAGGGCCTCCCGTACCGCACCGGACGTGGCGGCCTCCGCGGCCCGGTCCCTGGCCGCGGCCAGGCCCGCCGGAGCCACGCTCCCGCACACCATGCTCGACCTCGCACCGGTGCTGCGCGCCGCGGGGCTGCTGCGGTGACCGATCCCACCGGCCCTGCCGAGGCCGCCGGTCAGGCCGGTCACGGCGGCCCCGCCGATCCCGCCGGCCCTGCCGAGGCCGCCGATGCCGCACCGGACCTGGCCGGGCAGGTGGCGGCCCGGTTCGCGGCGGCCAGGCTGTGGGCCGCGCACCGGGCCCCCTACCTGGCCGGTGCCCTCTTCGCGCTGACCCCCGTCGTGCTGGAACCCTCCTTCGACGACGCCACCGGCGAGCCCGTGCCCGACCCGGAGTTCCGCGCCTTCCCCGCCGACACCCGGTGGAACGTGCACGTGGAGACCGCGACCGCGCTGGCCACCCCGGTCGAGGAGATCGGCTGGTGGCTGCTGCACCAGATCGGCCACCTGGTACGCGGGCACGCCACCCGTTCCCCGGTACGGTCCGCCCACGCGAACACCCACGCCGCCGGTGAGGCCGGGTCCGCGCCGGCGCGCCGCTGGAACCAGGCCGCCGACGCGGAGATCAACGACGACCTGGAGGCCGAGGGTCTGCACGGGCCCGCCGGGGTCGTCTCCCCCGCCCTGCTGGGACTGCCTCCGAACCGGACGGCCGAGGAGTACGTGCCGATGCTCGACGTGCTCGACGAGGCGCTCGGCAGGGGCGGGTTGGCGCCGGCGGAGGCCGTCGACTGCGGCAGCGCCGCCGACGGGCTGGATCGCGGGTACCACTCCCCCGGCTCGGGCGGCGGGATCGGCGAACTGGAACGCGAACTGCTGGAGAGATCCATCGCCGCGGGCATCCAGGAGCGGGCCGCGGCCCGCAGCGACGTGCCGCTGGGCTGGCGCCGATGGTCCGAGGAGCGCCTGCGGCCCACGGTCGACTGGCGCGCGCTGCTCGGCTCGCTGATCCGGCGCGGCGTGAGCTCGGCGGCCGGGCGCGTCGACTTCGACCGCCGTCGCCCCTCCCGCCGGGCCGGGGCGACCCCCGGCATCGTCATGCCCGCCATGGTGAGCCCGGCCCCCTCCGTCGCCGTCGTGATCGACACCTCCGGCAGCATCCTCCGGCCCGTGCTGGACGGGCTCGTCGCCGAGATCACCGGGATCCTGAACCGGGCGGCCGGGCCGCGCAGGCGGATCCGGGTGATCTGCTGCGACCTGGTGGCCCATCCGGCCCAGGAGATCAGGCGTGCCGGCGACGTGGTGCTGACCGGCGGGGGCGGCACCGACATGCGGGCCGGGATCGCGGCGGCGGTGGCGCTGCGTCCCCGGCCCGACCTGGTGATCGTGATGACCGACGGGCTGACCCCCTGGCCCGAGCGGCGCCCGCCCGCCCAGGTGGTCGTGTGCCTGGTCGGCGAGGACGGGCACGCCCCGGCGTGGGCGGCCACGGTACGTGTTCCGGAGAAGCCGGAGAAGGAGGAGTGATGACCGCGATGTTCGCCGAACCCCCCGACCCTCGCGAGGGCGGCCACGGATCCGGCGGCCCGCCACCCCCGCCCCCCGGCGTGGGCGGGAGCGGGAGCGGCGGGAACGATGGGGACGGCGGGGACGGGTGGTGGGACATCGGCGCCACCGGCGACCCCTCGCCCGAGCCCCTGCACGAGTGGCGGACGCGCGGGTTCACCGTCGCCGAGGCCCGGCGCTGGATCGAGGCCGGTTTCCTGGCCTTCGACGCCGAACGCTGGCGTACCTCCGGCGTGTACACCCCCGGGGCGGCCCGCGAGTGGCGTACGGCCGGGGCGACCCCGTACACGGTGGACGTCTGGCTGCGGGCCGGGATGACGCCGCGTGACGCGGTGCGCTGGCGGGAGATGGGCCACTCCCCGCAGGAGGCCGCCGAACGGCATCTGGCCGGGGAGCGCCCCTGGCCGGTGAGCCTGCTCGGCCGCCTGTTCGGCCGCGCGCGCAGGCGGGCCGGCACGACCGACGACCCGGCCGGGTCCGAGGCCATGCGGGAGCTGCTGCGAGGCGGGGTGCCCGCCGCCACCGCGCGGGGGTTCGTCGAGGCCGGTTGGAGCGGCCTCGACGCGCTCGACTGGGCGCGGCGCGGGGTCGAGCCGTCCGACGCCAAGGTCTTCCGCGCCCTGGGGTTCACCCCTGCCGAGGCCGCGGACCTCGCCGGGCGCGGGCAGGACGCGATCTCGGTGATGACCCGCTGGTGGGAGGCCGGGGTCCCGATGGGAGAGGTCGCGGCCTGGTGCGGGGCGGGTTTCGGCGCCGAGGAGGCGGCCCGGCTCCGCCAGGAGGGCACCGGGGTCGAGCAGGCCAGGATCCTGCGCGCGCTCACCCCGCCCGGCGAGCCGTGAGCGAGGGCCGTGCCGGAGACCGTGAGCGACGCGGGTGCGCGGGACCGGTGCCCGGAGACGATGACCGAGGGGCGTCACCGAAGACCCGGCGACCACCCCGGCGTGCCGGACGGGCGGTATAGGATTTCGCGCAACAGCGACGACGGAGCCGAGTAGCGCCTCGACCACCGGAGTCGGAGAGAGCCGCCGGAAGCTGCGAAGGCGGACTCCGGCCGGGGCGTGAAGACCCTCCTGAGCTGCGGGGAAGAACGGCCTCCGGGCCAAGTAGAGTCCCGCCGTCTCGCCCACGTCACGGGTTCAGAGGCCGTGCCGTCCCCGTGACGGCACGGTGAAGGTGTGGTGGCACCGCGAGGATCCCGCTCGCCCGCACCTCTCAGGGGACGCGTTGCGAACCAGAGGAGGTCGCCACCATGCAACGCATCCTGTCCACAGCCCTGCCCGCGCACATCGGCGAGACCGTACGGCTCGCGGGCTGGGTCCATCGCCGCCGGTCACTGAAGTCGGTCGCCTTCCTGATCCTGCGCGACGCCGCCGGACTGGCCCAGGTCGTCGTGTCCGAGCAGGCGGCCCGCGCCCGCCTGGAGGAACTGCCGGAGGAGACCACGGTCCGCGTCGTCGGCACGGTCACCGCCAACGCGTCCGCGCCGGGCGGCGTCGAGGTCACCTCACCGGTGATCGAGGCACTGGGCGACCCGGCGGAACCGCCCCCGTTCGACCTGTACCGGCCCGACCTGAACGTGAGCCTGCCGGTGCTGCTCGACCACGCGCCGGTCGCGTTGCGTCACCCGAAGCTCGCCGCCGTCCACCGCGTCGGGGCGGCCGCGGTCGCCGGGTTCCGTACGGCACTGGAGGCGATGTCGTTCGTCGAGATCCACACCCCGAAGATCGTGGGCACGGCCACCGAGAGCGGCGCGAACGTCTTCGAGCTCGACTACTTCGGCCGCCCGGCCTACCTGGCGCAGTCGCCCCAGCTCTACAAACAGATCATGGTCGGGGTGTTCGAACGGGTCTACGAGGTCGGCCCGGTCTTCCGCGCCGAACCCAGCGACACCGCCCGTCACCTGGCCTCCTACACCTCGCTGGACGCCGAGATGGGCTTCGTCGACGACCACCGCGACGTCGTCGCCGCCTGTCACGCCACGGTCGGGGGGATGCTGACCGCCATCCGCGACCTCGCCGGCCCCTCGCTGGACCTGCTGGGCGTCACCATGCCCGCGCTGCCGCGCGAGCCCCTGGTGGTGCACTTCTCCGACGTCCTGGAGATGATCGGCACGGCGACCGGGCAGGACCTGAGCGCCGAACCCGACCTGGCGCCCGCGCACGAGCGCCGGCTCGGGGAGTGGGCCCTGCGCGAGCACGGCTCGGACTTCGTGTTCGTCGAGGGGTACCCCACCGCGCACCGCGCGTTCTACACCCACCCCGACCCGGCACGGCCCGGGTACTCGCGCGCCATCGACCTGATATTCCGCGGCCTGGAACTGGTCAGCGGCGGCCAGCGGCTGCACCGGTACGGCGACTACGTGCGGGCACTGACCGCGCGGGGCGAGAGCGACCTGTCGGCGTACGCCGGATACCTCGACGCGATGCGCCACGGCATGCCTCCGCACGGGGGGTTCGCGTTCGGGCTTGAGCGGTTCCTGGCGCGCCTGCTGGACGTGCCGAACATCCGCCAGGTCACGCTGTTCCCCCGGGACCTGCACCGGCTGTCGCCGTGACCGCGTCCGGTGGAGCCGGCCGTGCCAGCTCCACCGGACCTCCCGCCCCCCGTGGCGGCCCCGCGCCGCCCGGGTGACTCCTTCGCGAGCCCGTACCCGTCCCACCGTGGCCGCCGACGGCACGCCGCGCGTGTTCCCGATGCCGTTCCGCCGGACGGGCACCGAGATCGCGGTGTCCACGTTCGCCGGAGCGCGCAAGATCGCCGCTCGGACGGTTCCGGTTTCCTTATCGATTCCCTACATGCAAAGACCTAAAGTACTAGGACACTAGATGTATGGGAGAACCGGTGATCGATTTCCATCTGGACGCGAAGTCCGGCGTGTCGCCGTACCTGCAGCTGGTCCAGCAGGTACGGCACGCGCTGAGGCTCGGTCTGCTGCGTGAGGGTGATCAGCTGCCGACCGTCAAGGAGGTGGTGGCGCAGCTGGCGATCAACCCCAACACCGTCCTGAAGGCCTACCGGGAACTCGAGCACGAGGGCCTGGCCGCGGCGCGGCCCGGGGTGGGGACGTTCGTGACGGCGACCCTCACCGACACCTCGCTGGCCGCGCACGGCCCGCTGCGGCTGGAGCTGCGGCGCTGGCTGGCCAAGGCCCGCCGGGCCGGTCTCGACGACGAGAGCATCGAGGCCCTCTTCACGACCACCTTTCGGACCACCGCTCAGGAGGACATAGCGTGACCGCTGTTGTGGAGGCCCGGGCACTGGGCAAGAGGTACGGCAGGCGCTGGGCGCTGAGCGAGTGCACGATCGACATTCCGGCGGGCCATGTCGTCGGGCTGGTGGGTCCCAACGGGGCCGGCAAGACCACGTTGCTGAAGCTGGCCGGGGGTCAGCTGGAGCCGACGGCGGGCGGCATCAGCGTGCTCGGCGGCCGTCCGGGGAGCACTCCCGCGCAGCTGGCCCGGGTCGGCTTCGTCGCCCAGGACACCCCCGTCTACGCCGCGCTGACCGTGGCCGAGCACCTGCGGTTAGGGGCCCGGCTCAACCCCGGCTGGGACGAGGCCCTGGCGCGGGACCGGATCGCGCGGCTCGATCTCGATCCCGCTCATCGGGCGGGCCGGTTGTCGGGCGGTCAGCGCGCCCAGCTCGCCCTCACCCTGGGCCTGGCCAAGCGGCCCGAGCTGCTGATCCTGGACGAGCCCGTCGCCTCGCTCGACCCGCTGGCCCGCCGCGAGTTCATGCAGGGGCTGATGGAGGCCGTCGCCGAGCACGAGCTCAGCGTCGTGCTCTCCTCCCACCTGATCTCCGACCTGGAACGGGTCTGCGACTTCCTGGTCGTCCTCGTCGACTCGCGCGTGCAGGTCGCCGGGGAGGTCGACGGGCTGCTGGGCACCCACCACCGGCTCACCGGCCCGCGCCGCGACCCCGACCGCCTGCCCGCCGACCAGTACGTGATCTCCGCGCGCCACACCGACCGGCAGAGCACGTACGTGGTCCGTACCGACTCCCCGATCCACGACCCCGCCTGGACGGTCACCCCGCTCGGCCTGGAGGACCTCGTCCTGGCCTACATGGACAGGCGGCCCGCCGAGGGCCGGCGCGTCACCCTGGAGGTGCAGCGATGATCTGGCTGACCTGGCGCCAGTTCCGCGGCTCGGCCGCGATGACGGCCGCCGTCCTCGTCGTCCTCGCCACCGTCCTGACCCTGACCGGCCCGGACCTGGCCTCCCGCTACACCGCCGGGATCACCGCCTGCACCAGGGACGACACCTGCGCCCGCTTCTACGACCGCTTCTTCGACGACCATCAGCTGTCCTTCATGGCCGTCACCCTCCTCGTGCTGGTCCTGCCGGCGTTGATCGGGCTGTTCTGGGGGGCTCCGCTGGTCACCCGTGAGCTGGAGGCGGGCACGCACCTGCTGGTGTGGAACCAGAGCGTCACCCGCGGCCGCTGGCTGGCGGTCAAGCTCGGGCTCATCGGCCTGGCGGCCGTGATCGCCGCCGGTGCGTGCGGTCTGGTGGTGACCTGGTGGTCCGATCCCTTGGACAGGTCGGCCGTGCCGGAGCTGGCGATGATGGCCCCGCTGGTGTTCGGCGCGCGCGGCATCGCCCCGATGGGGTACGCGGCCTTCGCCTTCGTCCTGGGGGTGACCGTGGGCATGCTGGTGCGCCGCACGCTGCCGGCCATGGCCCTGACCCTGGCCGTCTTCGCCGTGATCCAGCTCGCCGTGCCGCTGCTGGTCCGTCCCCACCTGATGCCCCCGGTCACCGGCACCTTCGAGATCAGCGAGGCGAACACGGACGGCATCGGCATAAGCGGGGAGACAGGGTCCGCGCACATCATGCTCAGGGCGGCCGTTCCCGGACACGCCGGCGCCTGGGCCCTGTCCCACGAGCTCCTCGACCCCTCCGGGCGCACGATCGCCGGCATCGGCCAGGAGGGCACCGTCAAGATCTCCACCACGTCGGGACCCTGCGCGCCGATGGCGGGGCCACCGAAGATGGGCGCGTGCCTGGCCGAGATCAGCGGCCTCGGCTACCGGCAGCGGGTGACCTACCATCCGCTGGAGCGCTTCTGGGCCTTCCAGTGGATCGAGACCGGGATCTACGCCCTGCTCACCGCCGTCCTCACCTGGTTGAGCTTCCGGTGGATCCGAAGGCGCCTGTCATGACCGCCGCCAGGACCGCCGGGGTCGCCGCCAGGACCACCGTCAGGACCGTGACCGCCGGCCTCGCCCTGCTGACGGTGGCGGCCTGCACGGCGCCGGAGCCGCCGCGCGTCCAGGCGGGCACGGTGGCCGGTACGGCCTGCGCACCGCCTCAGGGTCCTCCCGAGGCGGAGAAGGCCACCACGATCGACGTCGTCGAGCAGGCGTACCTCTGCATTCTCGGCAGGTACTACAGCGGTGCGACGCTGGACGCCCGCTCGCTGCTGACCGCCGGATTCGCCGCCCTGACGCGGGAGCTCGACCGCAGCGGACGCGACATGCCCGAGGCGGTCATGCCCGCGCTGACCGGCGACCGCGGAGCCGACTGGGCCGCCTTCGAGACCGCCTACCGGAAGATCGTCGATCGGGTGCCCGACCTGCGCGACAGGCTGGCCGTCGTCACCCTCGAGGCCATGGTGGCCGGCCTGGGTGACAACCACGCCCGCTGGGCGCACGACGTCAGGCGGCCGCCCGGCCACTACGACGGCGACGGCTACGGCCTGGGCCTGCAGGCGAACGTCACCGGCCCGCAGGCGACCGGCGCCCCCGGCGCGGCCCTGCCCCCGCTCTTCGTCACCGCCGTGCAGGGCGGCGCCGCGCGGGCCGCGGGCCTGCGCCCGGGGGACGTCATCGAGTCGATCAACGGCTCCGCGCCCTTCGTCGACGACAGGGCCGGCCCCGCCGTCGCCGCCCTCTACCCGCGCTATCCGGAGGCGCGGCCGGTCCGGCTGCGGCTGCTGCGGCAGTCCATCGGCCGCCGCTGGAACGTCACGCTCAGGCCAGGCCTCTTCCCCCGGGACCCGGCCGACCTGCGGGTGGTGCGATCGGAACTGCTGGACGACGACAACGGTGACGGCGCCGGCGGCGTCGCCTACGTGCGGATGACCGGATTCGCGCCCGACTCCGCGAACCGGGTCTTCAAGGCCGTCTCCAGGCTGCGCACCGGCCGGACGCTCTCCGGCCTCGTGCTGGACCTGCGCGGCAACGGCGGCGGCAGCCCCGCGGAGGCGACCCGGCTGGTGAGCGCGTTCGCCCGCGGCAAGGTCACCGCCTACCAGTGCACCGCCGACGGCAGGTGCGAGGCCATGCGGACCGACGAGACCGTCGAACCGATCGGCCTGCCGCTGGTGGTGCTCATCGACCATGACTGCGCCTCGGCGTGCGAGCACTTCAGCTCCGCCATCAAGGACCTGCGCGCCGGCCGACTGGTCGGCACCAGGACCGCCGGCGTGATCTCCGGCCCGGCGCAGGGGTACCTGCTCGCCGACAACACCTTCCTGAGCCTCCCCGCCAGGCACCACCTCGGGCCGAACCGCGAGGTGATCGACCGGATCGGCGTGCCGCCCGACCACCGCGTGCCCCTGACCCCGAAGGACGCGGCCGCCGGACGCGACCCCGCACTGGCCAAGGCCCTGACCCTGCTGCGCACGTGAACGGACCCCCTCCATGAGACAGCTCCTGGCCCTCGCCGCGGGACTGGCCGTCCTGGCCGCGTCCGCCTGCTCCGCGCCCGCACCGCCCCGCTCCGCCGCGCCGTCGCCCACACCGGCCGGCCCCGCCGTCCTGCCCGCCCCCACCGGCCCCCATCCGGTCGGCACCACCGCCCTCTACCTTGAGGACGCCTCCCGCCCCGACCCCTGGGACCCCGACGCCGGTGCCCGGCGGCTCAAGGTCACCCTGTGGTATCCGGCCGGGCGGCGGGACGGGCCGCGGGCGCCGTACATGACACCGAAGGAGTCGGAGCTCCTCCTGAAGGGCTCCAGGGTCGCGAGCGCGCCGTACGACACGCTGAGCAGGACCCGGACCAACGCCGTCGAGGACGCCGGACCCGCGGGGAGAAGGCTGCCGCTGGTGGTGCTCTCCCCCGGTTTCACCAAGCCGGTGAGCAGCCTCACCTCCCTGGCCGAGGACCTGGCCGGTCGCGGGTACGTCGTGGCCGGGATCGACCACACCCACGAGAGTTACGCCACGACCTTCCCCGGTGGGCGGGTCGCCGAGTGCATCGCCTGCGACAGCGACGGCGACCCGGGCTTCGGCGCGGGAGTGGTCCAGGGCCGGGCGGCCGACGTCTCCTTCGTGCTGGACCGGTTGCCGTCGGAGTGGGACGGTTCCGCCGTGATCGACCGCTCCAGGGTCGCGATGGTGGGCCAGTCGATGGGCGGGGCCGCCGCCGTGGCGGCCATGGTGAAGGACGCGCGCGTGCGCGCCGGGATCGACATGGACGGCACCACCTACGCTCGCATCCCCAAGGGCGGCCTCTCCCGGCCGTTCATGTTCCTGGGGTCGCCGGCGCACGTCCCGGGCGGTCGCGACACCTCCTGGGACCGCGACTGGAGGCTGCTGACCGGGTGGAAGCGCTGGCTGGTGCTCTCGGGCGCGGAACACCAGTCCTTCACCGACCTGCCGCTGCTGTCGGGCGCCCTGGGCATCAGGCCCGTTCGCGGCGTCATGCCCGCGGCGCGTGCGGCCGAGCTCACCCGCACGTACGTGGCGGCCTTCCTCGACCGGCACCTGAGGTCGCGGCCACAGCCCCTCCTGGAGAAGCCGTCGCCGCGCCACCCCGAGGTCGGGTTCTGCCCCGCGGCGTGCGGCCGCCCCTGAGGCCGGCCGCCGTTCACCCGCCGTCGTTCACCCGCCGTCGTTCAGCCGGCGGCCGGGCGCGGCTCCGTCCGGCCCCCGACGGCCGCGGGGACGGACGCCCGGAGGGCACGGCCCGCGAGCGTGGTCGTTGTTCGCGGGCCGGTCGGGGCGTCATCCGTCAGGTGACGAGCGACCGCCGCGAGCGGCTGATACTCGTTTGCAGTGGGCGATCAACCCGGTTGAAAGCGGTGCATCACAGACTGTGGGCACAGCAGCCGGAAAGGAACCCCCTCCCATGACGACGACCCGCTCCCTGACAGGACTCGCCCTCGCCGCCGCCCTCGTCGCGATCGCCCCGGCGACCGCACAGGCGGCCACCGCTCCGGCCGCCGTTCCGGCTGCCGCGGACCCCGCGGCCGGGCAGAGCGCCACCCAGGGCACCACCCGGTGGGGCACCTACTACGCTCCCGGCCGCAGGGCCAGGACGCACGGCTCCCTGACGGTCTCGGGTGAGGACCACGCGGTCCTCCCGGTCGCCGCGAACAGCAGGATCTCCGGCAAGGTCTACGACCTGACCCGCAACGCCTCCTCCTGCGGCTGGGCGGTCTTCCGCCTCACCTACCGCAGCGCCGACGGCAAGAACCTGCCGTTCAAGCACCGCAGCGTCATCGACTGCTCCTACGGCACCCCGAAGTCGTTCGCCTTCACCCAGCACGACCTCTACCAGGCCGAGCTGAAGGTCTGCTCGGAGCCCAAGGCCTCCAAGCCCTCGCTGAACTGCCTGTACGCGGGCACCTGGAAGGTCCTCTACACCTCGAAGTGAACCACGGCCGGTGGGCCCACCCGGGGGCGGGCCCACCGGGGCGGGGCTCTCCGGCCGGGTCCCGGGTCCCGCAACGGGCGCGGATGTCACGGCCGGCCTCCCGCGCCCGGCTACACCTTTCCGGCGGTGTGCAGCAGTTCGGTGCCCAGCGCGTCGAGCCAGCAGGCGGTGCCCTGCTCGCGCCAGGCGGGCTCCTCCCGGCCGTCGAGGAACGTCGCCTGCTCGGTGAGCAGCAGCCGGGTACCACCCACCTCTCCTCATGGACGGAGCATCCTCACTTGCGACGCCCCAAACACCATGAGTTGATCACGACCGATATGGCCCTGCCCTGCGGGCCATGCCTGCGGGATTTCCGTCCGCCGAGCAGCGGGCCGCAGGAACGTCGCAACCAAGATCTTTCTCAGCGCCGACGGCTGTCCGCCGGTTCCTCGACCCCGGAGCAACCGATGTGGCCACCGGCAGTTCCGGCGGGTTGGGTGAGTGGTCAGATCTGGTTGAGGCCGCCGTCTACGAACAGCTCGATGCCGGTGACGAAGCTGCCCTGGTCGGAGGCGAGGAAGAGGGCGGCGGCCGCAGCCTCTTCCGGGCGGCCCATCCGGCCCAGGGGCACGACGCCTGCGAGGTGACCCTTGAGCCGTTCGGCCTGCTCCTGGTCGGCGGCCAGGCCGGTGATGCCGGGAGTGTCGATGGGTCCGAGTACGAGGGTGTTCACCCTGATCGCACGACCTCTGAGCTCATTGGCCCAGGTGCGGGCGAAGGAGCGGACGGCAGCCTTGGAGGCGGCGTAGACGCCGAAGGCCTCCTCGCCTTTGGTGGCGGCGGTGGAGCCGGTGAGGATCACCGAGGCACCGTCATCGAGCAGCGGCAGCGCCTTCTGGACGGTGAACAGCGTCCCTTTGACGTTGGTGTCGAAGGTCGTGTCGAAATGCTGCTCGGTGACCTGCTCCAAACTGGAGAATTCGCCACCGCCGGCGTTGGCGAACAGCACGTCGATGCGGCGACCCTGTTCGGCGACGGCCGCGTAGATCCGGTCGAGGTCGGCGAGGTCGGAAACGTCGCCGCATACACCGGTGACGTTCGCGCCGATCTCGCCGACCGCCGCGTCGAGCGCCTCCTGGCGGCGGCCGGTGATGAACACATAGGCACCCTCGGCCGCGAACCGGCGCGCAGAGGCCAGGCCGATACCACTGTTGGCGCCGGTGACGACGGCGGTCCTGCCCTCGAGCTGCCCCATGGCTTTTCTCCTGTTCGTACCACTGAACCCTTTTCATCCCTGCCGGGAGAGGCGCCGATCACACGCCCCTGGACCGGGCACGGTCATCCGCAGCCGGAACCTGCTCGACGAGCGAGATCTCCCGTCGAACACGCCTCCGGCACGATCATCGTCAGCCACGGCGCCGGCGACTCCGCCGAGGCCGGGCGGACCGGCGCGCACGTCGCACGTCAGGAGGCGGCCGCAGGGTGCGGGTCGCCGAGGTAGGGGAACCGCTCCAGGATGTCGGCGTGCGGCGTCAGCCCGGTGGGCGGGGCCTCGTTCCTGGTGAGGAACGCGACGCGGATGTCGATGACGTCTTCCACGAATGTCCGGCCGTTGGGGTACGCGGCCGGCTTGGACGGGTCGAAGCGCAGTACGTCCGGCAGGAGACCGTGCTGGTCGAGCGCGGCGATCGCCTCCTCGCGCGAGTAGCCGCCGGTGTGGCCCAGCAGGTGGACGAACTGGTCTGTCCACCTGCTCCGGTCGTTGACCGGCTCACTGGCGTTGTACTCCTCCTTCGTGTCGTCGGTGTTGAAGAAACTGCTCATCGACGGGTGTCCGGCTCGGTCGGCGTGGACGAGTTCGCCGTCGCGCAGAACGCTGCACCGGCCCCAGATGTGCAGCTCGCGGTCGGGCGCCAGCTCCGCGAGCGGCAGTTCGACGGCCATGGAGAAGACGTTGGCCGTGCTGTTGGAGTCGACGCCGGTCCACGGGGACTCCCCGTCCAGGTGCGGTGCGGTGAAATTCCGGTTGCCGCTGGTGTCGAACAGATTCTTGATTCCGTCGAAGTCGAAGAAGAAGGCGTCACTGCGGCTCCCGGCGGCCACCTTGTAACCGCCGCTGCCGACCACGTCGAGCGGTGCATCGGCGAGCCGATCTCGCTGTGCCCGGTCGCAGGCCCGGTCCGTGATCGCCGTCATGTGATCCCCTTCGCGCGCAAGGGGGAGGTGGAATGTCTTCCCGCCGCTCACCTGCGGTAATCCCACGGGGCAGAACCGGAGCGGCCCAGCCGATCACGCGGCCGGCACCGAGGGCGGGGCCGACCTCGTACGACCCAGGTGCCGGGCCAGGGCCAGTCCCGGAAGCAGGGCCGCCAGCGCGCACACGCCCGGCCAGCCGGCGTGCCCGTAGGCGCCCGTCCCCAGCCACGACCCCGCGGCGCCCCCGGCGTAGGCGCACGTCATGTACGCGGTGTTGAGCCTGCTGCGCGCCTCGGGACGCAGGCCGTAGACGCGGACCTGGTTGGCCACCATCCCGGACTGCATGGCCACGTCCAGCAGCAGGGTCCCCAGCACCAGCCCCGCCAGGCCCGCCGCCCCGCCGAGACCACCGGCCGCCAGCACGAGCGCCGAGACGACCGCCCCCGCGAGGCAGACGAGGTTGACCGCGTCGGGCCCCCGGCGATCCACCTGGCGCCCGGCGAACGGCGTGCACAGCATCGTGCCCGCGTTGACCAGGGCGAGCGCCCCGACCGCGGAGGCGCCCAGGCCGTACACCGGACCGCTCAGCAGCAGCGCGACCGCCGTCCAGACCGCCGAGAAGGCCCCGAAGACCGCGGCCTGGTACAGGCAGGAGCGGCGCAGCTCCGGCTCGGCGCGCAGCAGGCGCAGCGACTCGGCCACCAGCGCCGGGTACCGCTGCGCCGACGGCGGGACCGTCTCCGGCAGCGCCCGCGCCAGCAGGAACGCCACGCCCAGGACCAGGACCGCGGACACCAGGTACGGTGCGCGCCAGCCCGGCCACTCCCCCAGGACCCCGCCGAGCGCGCGCGAGAGCAGCATGCCGCCGATCGACCCGCTCAGCAGCGTGCCGGCGACCACTCCGCGCCGGTCCGCGCTCACCAGACCGGCCGCCATCGGGCCGATGATCGGCGCGACGACGGTCGTGAGACCGATCACCACGCTCGCCGCGAGCAGTACCCCCAGCGTGGGCGCCGTGCCCGCGGCCAGCAGGGCCGCCCCGGTCAGGACCAGCAGCGTGACGATCAACCGGCGGTGCGGGAGCCGGTCGCCGAGCGGGACCAGCAGGAAGATCCCGGCGGCGTACCCGGCCTGTGTCGCGGTCACCACCGGCGCCGCGGCCTGGGCGGTGACGTCCAGGCCGGCGGCCAGGGAGGGGACGACCGCCTGGGGGAAGTAGACGTTGCCGACGGCCACCCCGCAGGTGAGGGCCAGCAGGAAGATCACCGGCAAGGTTCCGCCCCCCGGCCCACCGGCGACGCGAGGGACCCGGCCCCGAAGGAGAAGGACGCCCCGTGACCCGCGGGTGAGGACCGTGCCGCGCGCGTGACGATCGCCGCGCGCCGTTCAGAAGCCGTGTGTTCCATACGGTGAAGTCCACGCCCGTGAGGCCCGGCCGCCAATCGATGTAGCGTGGAGCTTAATGATCAGTTTCGAGCTCGGCGTCGAGGACCTCGCGGACACGCGGTTCGCCCTCTCCGGCCTGAACGAGACCGTGTACAGCCTGCGGGTGCTGCGCGACCCCGGCCTGCACGCGCTGCACCTGCCCTGGCGCGGCTCCGTTCTCGGCCGCCTCGACCCGCGTGACGCCGACCGGCTGGTCGCCCTGGTGGGAAGAAGGCTCGCCCTCCCGGACTTCCTCACCCCCCGGCCGACGGCCTTCGCCACCCCGATGACCGAGGCGATGTCCCTGGTACGCGGCACGCCCCCGTGGATCGTCCGCCGGGATCTGGAGGCCGCGCTGATCGAGGGGCCGATCCCCGCCGACGACGCCTCCGCCGCCCGGTTCCGCGACGACACCTGTGACCTGCTGCAGCGCTACTGGGAGCTGGCCGTCGAACCGGTGTGGCCGCGGATGCGGCTGGTGCTGGAGGCCGACATGACCTACCGGGCGCGGCGGCTGGCCGTGGGCGGCGCCCGGCTGCTGTTCGCCGACATGCACCCGAACCTGCGCTGGCACGAGGGGGTGCTGCACATCGACAAGATGATCGGCCGGCACCGGGTGGCCGCGTCCGGGCGGGGACTGCTGCTGATGCCCTCGGTGTTCGCCCACAAGCCCGCGCCGCCGGTCAGCCCCGAGGAGCCGCCTCTGCTGACCTACCCCAGCCGCGCGGTGGCCACCCTGTGGAGCCCGGCCCCGTCCCCGGACGCGACGGCCCTGACCGCGCTGCTCGGCGCGCCCCGCGCGGCGCTGCTCGGCCTGCTGGCGGAACCGGCGCCGACGGTGGAGCTCGCCCGCCGCCTGGGGGTGACCCCCAGCGCCGTCTCCCAGCACCTGCGCGTGCTGTACGCCACCGGCCTGGTCACCCGGGCCCGCGACGGGCGGCACGTCCTGTACCGGCGCACTCCCCTGGGCGACCGGCTCGCCGTCCCGCCCGGAGGCCGGCCCGCGGCCCCCTGACCGGTGCCCGCCTTGCCGGTCCCGGGGCCGGAACCGGTCACGCGCCGGGCCGTGGCGCTGCGACCGGAGGAGGGAGTAAGGGCGGTCGGTGGCGGTGAGTAGTGGTTGATCATCATTGTGAGATATGTCCCTTGGGGTGTTCCCGCAGCGGCTACCTTCGTCGTGATCAACACGGCCGGGACGGCACCGGCGGTCGCGTGGGGCGCGACCGGCCCGCCGGAAGCCGGGCCCCCGCGCTCCGGGCGGACGCCCGGGGCGAGGGACGGCCGGGCGCCCGGCCCGTTCGAGTCCGGATCCATACGAGGGGAAACAGGGGACGCCGATCGCGTCCCCTGTGGACAGGGAGCACGAGCGGTGAGAACACACAGCGGCCGGCCGGCGCGATCCGGGTGGGCCTCATGGGCGGCCGTCCTGGTCGCGGCCACGATGACGCTCACGCCGGCCGCCCCGGCGGGCGCGAGCGCGTCTGCGGACGCCGACAGGACCCCGGCGACGAAGAGCACGACCACCACGAAGAGCATGAAGGCCGCAAGGACCGGGAAGGCCGCGGACGTGTGGCGTCCCGCACCCGGGACGACCTGGCAGTGGCAGATCACCGACGAGGTGACCGCGCCCTTCAAGAACGTCACCATGTACGACATCGACCTGCAGGACGCCGTGCCCTCGGCGCGCACCAGGACGATCCCCGGTTTCGGCACCGTCACCTGGCCCAGGGGCGACAACGCCGGGATCGTCGACCGGCTGCACGCCGCCGGGAAGATCGTGATCTGCTACCTGGACACCGGCGCCTACGAGGCCTACCGGCCGGACGCGAGGCTCTTCCCGCGCGCGGTCATCGGCAACAACACCGGGTGGGAGGAGGAGAACTGGCTGGACATCCGTCCCTCCTCGTGGAGCGCCTTCGCGCCGATCATGTGGTCGCGGCTGGACGTGGCCAAGGAGATCGGCTGTGACGGCGTCGAGCCGGACCAGAACAATCCGCTGGGCAACGACCCCGGCTTCCCGATCACGGCGGCGCACCAGAAGGCCTGGTACCTGGAGGTGGCCCGCCAGGCGCACGAGCGCGGCCTGTCGGTCGGCATGAAGAACGGTGTCGAGGTCATCGACGACGACACCGTGGCCGCCTTCGACTGGGCGCTGAACGAGGAGTGCCACTACTACGAGGAGTGCGACACGACCACGCCGTTCATCGAGGCGGGCAAGGCCGTCTTCCAGACCGAGTACGTCGACGTCTGGAAGAGCGAGGGCGTGAACACCCCGGCGAAGGTGGCGGCGCGGGTCTGCCCCTCCGCGCGCGCCGACCGCTTCTCGACGATCATCAAGAACGAGGTGCCGGACGCGCTGTTCCTGGCCTGCTGAACCCGGCCCGTCACCGAGCCCGCGACCGAGCCCGGCGGTGGCGGGCGAGCCGGTGGGAGGACGCGGTCGCGCGTCCTCCCGTTCGGTCGGGGCCCCCTGCGGAGAAGCCGACGGCTCGGCTCAGGTCCTCGGCCCTTCACCTGCCTCCTGTGGCGTGGCCGGTCCACCCGGTGTGCCGGCGATCCGTGTGACGAGGAAGTCGAGCCGCTCCGTCTGGCCGTTCGGGGGGATGCGCCCGCTGTCCGACAGGGCGGCCATGCCGTGCAGCGCGCTCCAGGTGACCTCGGCGAACAGCTCGCGCCGCGGGTCGTCCGGGTCGAAGCAGCTCACGAACTCGTTGAAGGCGGTGCGCAGCGGGGGCGGCGTCTCGGCGTGCGCGAACTTCACATCGGTCGGCAGGACGAACATGGCCTGGTAGAGGGCGGGCTGCTCGGTCGCGAACGCCAGGTAGGCCTGGCAGACGGCGTGCAGTGCCTGAGGCGGCTCGGCGGCGGCCAGCCGGGCACGGCGCAGACGGTCCGCGAGTTCACCGAAGCCTTCGATGGCGACGGCGCGCAGGATGGCGTCCTTCCCGTCGAAGTGGCTGTAGAGCACGGGCTGGCTGTACTCGACCCGCTCGGCCAGCCTTCGTGTCGTCACCGCCTCCCACCCCTCGGCCTCGGCCAGTTCACGGGCGGCCGTGATGATCAGCTGATGGCGTTGGGCGCGTTCACGTTCGCGGCGTTTGGTGATGACGGACATGACGACATCATAGCAACGATAGACATCATGTCCATGATAGGAATATCGTCGCCTTAATAACTAGCGCCGCTAGAAAGCGGTGTTCCTGTCGAGAGGGACCTCATGCTCAGCACCATCGCCACCATCACGACCGTGCTCGCCGGACTGATCGGCGCAGGCGTCATCGTCATGGGCGCCCGCGCCTTGTGGGCACCGCAGGCCGCGGCCGGCTTCGGCATCCCCGACACACCGACCGAGGACGGCACCTTCCGCGCCTGGCTGGCCGTCAAGGCCGTGCGCGACATCGCCGCTGGGCTTCTCATCCTCGTCGTGCTGGTCGGCGGGACGACCCACCTGCTGGGCTGGGTCGTGCTGGCCGCCGCCTTCATACCCGTCGGCGACGCGATGATCGTGCTGCGCAGCAACGGGCCCAAGGCGGCCGCCTACGGCGTCCACGGCGTCACGGCGGCGGTGATGCTGGTGATCGGCGTGCTCCTGCTCCTCGCCTGACCACCGGGCGGTGGAGCACGACTCGCCGCGGTCGTCGTTCCGGCCGGCGCAGGGGTACCCGGCGTCGGGGCGGGTGATCCGCCCCGGTGTGGTCGACGTGCTCGAGCGGGTGGCCACGGCGCGGGATCGGGCCTCGGCGGAGACGTGGACGCGGGTGGAGCGCCAGCTTCAGGCGGGGCATCGGCGGATCGGGCCCGACGGATTGAGCCCGACAGGTTGCCGGTGGCGGATCCCTACCCCGGCCGCGCCCCGTCGGCCCCGCCGGCCTGTCCGGCGACCGGGCCGACACGGGCCGGCGGGGCGTTCGCAGGTGTCCGGTGTGCCCACGGGGTTCCCCGGACCCGATGCGTGTATATACACTCTTCTGGTGGAACCAGCAGAGTCCTCATGTGTGTGCACCTCACTGCGGATGGCCACCAGGTCGGTCAACCGGTTGTACGACCACGCGCTCTCCGGGGTCGGGATACGGGTGACCGGCTACAGCATCTTGTCCCGCCTGGCGGAGGAGGGCCCGTTGTCCATCAGCCGGCTGGCCGACCGGCTGGCGATGGAGCGCACCACCTGCACCCGCGAGGTGGCTCCTCTCCTGGACGCCGGGCTGGTCGAAACGACCACGGGCTCTGATCGACGTGTCCGGATCCTTCGACTGACCGAGTCCGGAGCACGGAAACGCGCGGAGGCGTATCCGCTGTGGGAAGGGGTGCAGAGAAGGCTCGCCAACGATTTCGGTGACGGCGACATCACCGCCCTGCTCGAGCGGCTGCGTCGGTTGCAGGCCAGCAGCAACCGCCTGTCCCAGCCCTGATCCGCCGTCCTGCCGTCCGGTGACATCGAAACGGTGCCACCGCGAACCACCGTGCACCGGCCGCGTCGACCATCCGGTGCGCGGGTGGAAACAGGTTCGTCGACCCATCGGAAGGAACCACGACCATGACACGCAACGCGATCACCACCGACGAGCTCCCCGCACCGGTGGGCCCGTTCTCGGTGGCCGTGCACGGTGACAACCTCCTGTTCGTCAGCGGGCAGGTGGCCCAGGACCCGGCCACCGGCAAGCTGATCGACGGTGACACCGGACGGCAGACCGAGCAGATCCTGGCCAACCTCGCGATCGTGTTGGCGGCTGCCGGCAAGAACCTCGGGGACGTGGTCCGCGTCGGCGTCTATCTGACGGACATGACCGACTTCGCCGCGATGAACGACGTGTACGGCAGGCACTTCACCGCCCCGTATCCCGCCCGCACCACCATCGGCGTTGCGGCGCTACCTCTTGGTGCGGCGGTCGAGATCGACGTGGTGGTGGCCTGAAACATGGCTTACCACTTCGCCCTGGTGGACGTGTTCAGCGATCGGCCGTTCGGCGGAAACCAGCTGGCGGTGTTCCCGGACGCCGAGGGCATCGGCGAGCAGACCATGCAGCAACTGGCGCGGGAGTTCAACTTCTCCGAAACCACCTTCGTTCTGCCGCCCCGCGACCCCACCCGCAGCTTCCGCGTCAGAATCTTCACACCGGACCAGGAACTGCCGTTCGCCGGCCATCCGACCGTCGGCACGGCCGCCGTTCTGGCCGGCTCCGGGCCGGCCCGGCAGACGTTCGTCTTCGAGGAAGGTGTCGGCCCGGTCACCGTCACCGTCGAAGGAGGGATGATCCGGCTGCATCTGCAGGACCCGGTGTGCGAAACCACCGACGAAGCGCCACCGGCCACGGCCGTGGCCAGGGCCCTCGCACTGCCCGAAGAGGCCATCGTCGACAGCTGGTACGCCGGCATCGGTCTGAGGTTCTGTTTCGTCCGGCTGACCGGCCGGGAGTCGGTCGACCAGGCCCGGCTCGACCGGACGGCGTGGGAAGCCGCGATCGCTGAACGCTGGTCACCGCACCTGTACGTCTTCGCCGGCGACCTCCGCGACGGCGCCCACGTGTACTCCCGCTTCTTCGCGCTGGCGGTAGGTGTCGACGAGGATCCCGCCACCGGTTCGGCAGCCGCTTCCCTGGTCGCCGACCTCGCCCAGCGGTCGCCCGGCCGGCACGGAACCTACCGCCTGCGGATCAGCCAGGGCGTGGCCATGGGCCGCCCCAGCACCCTGCAGGGCACCGCACACAAGGAGAACGGCCTGCTGACGCAGGTCATCGTCGGGGGAAACGCGGTCGTCGTCGGCAGCGGCACCATGGACCTCCCGGCGGAAGCGGTGCGAGGCGCGCGATGATCTCCGACGAGTACGGCGACCGGTCCGTACCCGCCTGGCCGCGTACGGCGGATCAGTCCGTCGCTTCGCGGACGTCCTTTCCCTGCTCGGCGAACGCCTTGAAGTCCTGCATGTGCTGTTGCGACTGCTTGCGGAAGGCGCCGGGCATCACAAGTCCCACCAGCTTCATCGCGAAGCCGCTGAACCGGTATTCGTTCTCGCTCTCCCACAGTGTCGTCTCCGGGCCGGCTTCGGTCAGCCGTTCGCGCACGGCGCTCCACATGCCCTCGCCGACGATCTCGCGGTCGAAGTGAACGACGCTCGTTCTCGGGATCCGGCGCAGGTCTGCCGGTTCCCGGCGTGTGATGGTCTCGATGCACTCGAACTTCCGCCCGCCCGTCTGCAGCACGACCCGTGACGTGGTGCCGAGCTGCCCGTGCTCCCCGCTCAGCGGCTCGTGCAGCACCAGGCCCCGCAGCCATTTCGGCAGGTGTGCCGGGTCGGAGAGCAGCTGGACCGTCTTCTCCCGCGGCAGGGCGATCTCGATGGAGACGGTGTATCTCATGGGCGCATCGTTCTTTTCCTTGTTCTCATCGTGGGTGCGAGCATTCTCGTCGTGGGGGCGAGCGCCGAGGGCGCCGGTCGGCCCACCGCAGCAGGGACGTCAGGCCGGGTCGGGTGCGTAGAACCTGGTGGTGGCCTCGACTGCGGCCGCGACCTGCTCCGGTTCGCCACCGGCGGCCAGATGAGCCCGGCCCCAGGCTGCGGCGCTGCGCCGGCTGAACTCGCGTCCTTCGGGCGACTTCTCGAACTCCTCGTGGCCGGCGATCTCACCACCGGCCAGGAACCGGGCCAGGGTGAGCAGGGCCAGGTCCCAGCCGACGCCGCCGGCGCCCGGGCCGTAGGTGGGGAAGGAGGGCTCCTCGATGGACGCCGCGTGGATCAGCTCGAGCTCCGTGTCGCCGGCGGGACCCGGGACCAGGCGCACCTCCACCTCGCTCGTGCCGGGCCAGGCGTCGGCGTCCGGTCCGTAGAGCCAGGACACCTTGAGCAGGCGCGGCGGCTCGCACCGGAGGATGTCGCCGTGCTCACCACCGTCCAACTCGAACTTCCCGCCGGGCCGAAGGTCCCCGGTGACCGGCTTCAACCAGCGGCGCAGCCGCTCGGGGTCGGTGATGGCGTCCCAGACGTCGTCGATCTCCGCGTCGTATCGACGCCGCAACTCCACGGTGTACGCCTCGCCGGCGGGCACTCTGCCGTTGCCCATCGCCCGGTGCACGGCGGCCAGCTCGTCCAGTACGTCTTTCATGTCATCCTCCGTCGGTGGTGGATCGGTTCTCCCCGCATCGGTGCCGGCCCCGGCCTGCCGGGGCGGGTTCCCCACCGGCCCGGGGAAGGCGTGCACGTCTGCCCCGGGCCAGCTCGGTCCCCAGGGCGTCGAGGCGTTGTTCCCAGGACCGGCGAAACCGGTCCAGCCACGCGTCGACCTCGCTCAGCGGCGCGGGCTCGACAGCGTAGAACCGCCGGGCGCCCTCGGCCCGCACCGACGCGAACCCGCTGTCACGCAGCACACGCAGATGCTGGGAGACGGCGGGCTGGGAGATGGCGAACTCCGCCCGGACGACGTCCGTGATCGCCCCGGAGGTCCGCTCACCGTCGGCGAGCAGCTCCAGAATGCGCCGGCGTACGGGGTCGCCGAGGATGTCGAACGCGTGCACGACGGAGATCGTACCGGTTCACACTTATATAAGTAAAGAATGATATGTACGCCGCGCCGGCTCGTGTCCGCCCGCCATCGCCGCCGGACACACGAATCCGCCGGCGGACTTGACCCTGACGCTGCGTCAACCCTGCATGCTGGCTGTCATGAGCATCCCGCGATGTGGTGGGTCATCGTTGCCACCTGTTCGCCACCCTCTCCTACCGTCGCAGGATCTCCTGAGCCGGCGCCGACCGGGCCCAGGCGAAGTTGAGAGCAGGATCAGAGCATGCTGACCATCGGTCAATTGGCGGCGTATACCGGCGTCACGGTGCGGGCGGTGCGGCACTATCACCAGATCGGACTCCTGCCCGAAGCGGACCGGGATGCCTCGGGCTACCGGCGCTACGGCGTTAAGGCGGTCGTGTCGCTCATCAAGATCCGAACCCTCGCCAACGCCGGCGTGCCGCTGTCTCAGATCGGCCAGATGCTCCAAGCCGACGCATCGACCTTTGCCGAAGCAGTCCAACGGATCGACAGTCACCTGCACGACGAGATCGAACGGCTTGAGACCAGCCGCAAGCAGATCGCGCAGCTCACCGCCGGGGACAGTCTGGCGCTCCCACCGGAGGTGATCTCCTACCTCGATCTGCTTCGGGAGATCGGGGTGGGAGAGCGGATGGTGGAGGCGGAGCGGGACGGGTGGATCCTGGTTGTCGCTGCCTCCTGGCCCGAAGACATCTCCGCGGTCATGGCCGCAAAATTCGCGCAGCTCGATGACCCGCAACTCGTTCGGCTCTACCGGATCCTGTCGGAAATCATCGAAGACGACGACGCAGGCGACGACGACCCGCGTCTGGCGGAAGCCGCCGATGTCATGGCCGGCCTGGCCGAGCAGGCATACACCTCCGGCGAGATCGACCCCGACGAGGTCGCGCACGACGACCTACCGGTCGACCTTCTGGACGCACTCGCCGTCGAGTCCGACCCGCGGGTGGAGCGGCTGCTGGACCTGATGCGCGAGCGCGGCTGGGCCGGTTGGCACCGGATGGAGCGGCTGGCGGAGCCCCCCGACTGACCTGCGGGCGTCGTTTCACACCTGGACGTCCACCACTCATGTCGGCGGTCGACGGGGTGCGGGACCAGGCTGGTGGAACGCGGTGCGAGGCCGACGTCGCCCCGAGACAGCTCGACCTGACCCGGCTCAAGCCCGCACAGCTCGAGGCGCTCGTGGAGCACCTCTGGCGGGCCCGGCCATCCGATGGTCCACCTCAACGGCGCCCATGCCGACCGGTCGCACTGGCGGCGCATCATCGCCGGCCTCGGCAGCGCCTACCGGCACATCACCTACGACGAGCGCCCCGTCCGGGATCCGGTCACCGGCACCAGCCACCGTTCCCTGTTCACTTCTGAGAAAGGAAGATCATGACCATCGAGCGATCCCCCTGGACCGGCATGGTCCCGGTAGACGATACGGCCTTGGCCGTCACCGACACCGCCGGCGACGGTGTCCCCGTGATCTACCTCAACGGCCACGCCGCCGTTCAGCGGCAATGGCGGCGCGTCCTTGCCGAGCTGGGGACCCAGTGGCGGCATATCACCTACGACATGCGGGGGCGCGGTAGGTCGAAGCGTTCGGCGGATTATTCGTTCGAGACGAACATCCGAGATGTCGATGCTGTCCTCGCAGCCCGGGGTGTGGAGCGGGCGGTGGTGGTGGGCTGGTCCTATGGAGCGTTCGTCGCGGCGCACTGGGCCGGCCGGAACCCGGCCCGTACCGTGGGCGCGGTCTTGGTGGAGGGCGCGCAGCCCTACGACTGGTTCGACGAGTCCATGGAACCGGGGATGCGCAAGATATGGAAGCGGATCTGGTGGCCCATGCAGCTGCTGCGCCCGTTCGGTATGGCTCCACGGATGACCGGCGACCAGCTGGCAGACAGCAACATCGAGGTCGGCAAGATCGCCCGCGAGCGTGACCTGGGCCCCGTGCTGGACAGCATCACCGTCCCGGCACGCTACGTGGTCGCTTCCGGGGAGTCCTTCGGAAGCCAGGGCGGGCACGAACGGATACGCGCCGGTCTCCCTGCGGTGACCGCCCGCAATCCGAACATCCGGATCAGCGCGAAAGTCGCCAGCAACCACGGTTCGATCCTGCGTAAGGACTATCGCGCCATCGCCGAGGCCGTACGTGAGGTCGCCGCCCTCGGCCACGAGGGGAACTGAACACGCCGCCGTCACGGTGGACCCCGCAGGGGAGAATCCTGACAGCCGTCGGCGCAAGGCCAGAGGTCTGCACGCCCTCTCCCTCCACCGTCTCCACCGTGTCCCCGCCGTCGGGCAGGTCGGGGATCTCGCCGAACCGGCGCAGGCCTTAGAGCTGCTAACGCAATGAGTTGAGGCGACGCCAGCAGATCAGGGCACAGCCGAGGCTGAGGAAGGCTTCGTGGATGTCGTCGCGGACTTCCCAGCGGATGCGCAACCGGCGGAAGTGGTGCAGCAGGGCGAAGGCCTTTTCCACGACCCAGCGTTGTTTTCCCAGGCCAGAACCGTGCTTGGTGCCGCGTCGGGCGATCAGCGGGCGGATGCCCAGGACGCGGACCTGCTTGCGGTACTTGTCGTGGTCGTAGCCGCGGTCGGCCAGGACGACGT
>NZ_JBVJIA010000037.1:0-68425 GCF_055586505.1 Streptosporangium sp. NPDC050148
CCCCCCCCCCCCCTCCCCCCCCCCCCCCCCCCCCCCCCCCCCCCCCCCCCCCCCCCCCCCCCCCCCCCCCCCCCCCCCCCCCCCCCCCCCCCCCCGCGGTCATCGGTCGTCCGGTACGCGCGCCCGCTCGGTGCGGGCGCCGTCCGGTCGTGCGCCCTCGATCAGTACTTACGGTCGGCCAGGACCGCCTTGGCCTGCTCGGGCGTGAAGGTGGTCTCCTCGGTGAGCACCCGCTGCGGGATCTGCTCGCCCTTGACGGCCTTCTTGACCAGGTCCATCAGTTGCGGGCCGAGGAGGGGGCTGCACTCCGCGATGAAGTTGATCTTCCCGTCGGCCAGGGCCTGCATGCCGTCCTTGACCGCGTCGATCGTGATGATCTTGATGTCGGTGCCCGGCTTGAGCCCCGCGCCCTCGATCGCCTCGATGGCGCCCAGGCCCATGTCGTCGTTGTGCGCGAACAGCACGTCGATGTCCTTGTGCGCCTTGAGGAAGGCCTCCATGACCTCCTTGCCCTTGGCGCGGGTGAAGTCACCGGTCTGCGAAGCGATGATCTTGAACTTGGGGTCGGCCGCGATGGCCTCGCCGAAGCCCTTCTTGCGGTCGTTCGCGGGGGCCGAGCCCGTGGTGCCCTGGAGCTCGACGATGTTGACCGGGTCGGACTTGCCCTCGTACTCCTTGACCAGCCACTCGCCGGACTTCTTGCCCTCGACGACGAAGTCGGAGCCGATGAAGGTCTTGTAGAGCGAGGTGTCGCTGGAGTCGACCGCCCTGTCGGTCAGGATGACCGGGATGTTGGCGTCCTTGACCTCCTTCAGGACGGTGTCCCAGCCCGACTCGACCACCGGCGAGAAGGCGATCACGTCGACCTTCTGCTGGATGAACGAGCGGATGGCCTTGATCTGGTTCTCCTGCTTCTGCTGGGCGTCGGAGAACTTCAGGTCGATGCCCGCCGCCGCGGCCGCCTCCTGGACGGACTTGGTGTTGGCGGTACGCCAGCCGCTCTCCGCGCCGACCTGCGAGAAGCCGAGCGTGATCTTGTCGGACCCGCCGCCCTGGGCGGTCGCGCCGGTGGTGCCGGCGTCCCCGCCGCCCGAACCGCAGGCGGTGAGCACGACGGCCATGAGTCCCGCGGCCAGTACCGCGGGCAGTTTCTTGAACATGAACCTTCTCCTGATAGTGAGGTGAGGAGTTTTCTCGAAGAGCTCGAAGAGGAGGTCGCCTCCCGGACGCTGTCCGGGACCGGCGAGGAAGGGGGACGGATCGGCACGGAGGGAACGGAGGCCGATCGGGCGGTACGGGAGCGTCAGTGAGGGGCGGGGCCGCTGCTCTCCCTGACCACCAGTTCGGGTTCCACGATGCGCGGGCCTCCTTCCTCGGCGCCCTGGATGCGGTCGATCAGCAGCCGGAAGGCGTGCCGTCCGACCTCTCCGAAGTCCTGCCTGACCGTCGTCAGCGGCGGCCAGAAGTAGGCGGCCTCGGGCACGTCGTCGAAGCCGACCACGCTGACGTCCTCGGGGACGCGCCGGCCCGCCTCGCGCAGGGCCCGCAGCACCCCCAGGGTCATCTGGTCGTTGGCCGCGAACACGGCCGTGACCGAGGGGTCCTCGGCCAGGCGCCTGCCGAGCCGGTAGCCGGAGTGCGCGCTCCAGTCACCGGCCGCCACCTCGGGCACCGGCCGTCCCTCGGCCTCCAGCACCGACCGCCACCCCTCGACCCGTCCCCTGGCGTCGATCCAGTCGGGGGGGCCGGACAGGTGCCAGACGGTCTCGTGCCCGAGGCTCAGCAGGTGCCGGGTGGCCCGTACGGCGCCGCCGCGCTGGTCGACCATGACCACGGGGACGGGGATGTCGTCCCCGGCGTCCACCGCGACCAGCGGCAGGCCTGACGAGAGGTGGCGCAGGCCGTCGGCGGCCGACTCGTGCGGGGCCAGGACGACGATGCCGTCGACCGACTGCGCGTGCAGCCGCTCCACCCCCTCCCCGATCGACCTTCGGTTCAGGGTGCCGAGGCTGGCGATGTTGACCACGTAGTCGTTCTGCCGGGCCGCCTGCTCGATCGCGTAGAGCGTGGAGGCGGGCCCGTACAGGGTGGTGTCGAAGCTGACCACACCGAGGACTCCCGAGCGGCCCGTGACGAGCTGGCGCGCCGCCGGGTTGGGCCGGTAGCCGAGCTCGTTCACCGCCGCCATGACACGCGCCCGGGTCTCGGGGCGCACCCTGTCGGGAGCGTTCAGCGCCCGGGACACCGTCATGGCGGAGACCCCGGCCAGCTCGGCGACATCGTCCAGCACCGCCGGTCTGGTCCTCGCCTTGCCGTTGTCGGCACTGGGTGTCATGGGGGTCCTCGTCATGTTTCGCTGGGGTTACCAGAGTGTTTGCGATAACACCGACCATGTCAATACCGGCGAAGTCACCTTTTCTGGGGTTTTGCCAGGAGGGCGGAATCACCCCCTCCAGCCGGAGTTCTTTCTGAATCGTGATGTACGGGCCCCTTGACGCGCCTGCTGGTAGCGCTAACAATCGGAGCCGCGACCCGGCCGTGAAATCCTCACGTACGCATGCCCTTCCACGCGCGCGCGGCCTTCCCGGGCGGGCGCGACGTCACCGGCGGAGGGCGTCCCCCACCCAGCCCCGCGCCCTCCCGTCACCGGCACGCGGCCCCCGCCCCCGGGCGATCACGCCGCACCACCGCCCGCGCCCGCAGAGACGGTCCGGCGCCCGCGGAGACGTTCCGTCGGACACGGGCCGGCGATCACGGGCCGGCCGGTCCCGCGCCGATCGATCCTGCCCGGATCGGCGCGGGACCGGTCACCGCGAGCCGTCCAGCGAGCCGGTCAGCGCAGGCCGTCCAGGAGCGTCCGGGCGAGCCCGGCGGCGAACTCGTCGACCGGCAGGGCGGCCGGGCCCAGGGGCGGGCGGCCCGCGGCGAAGGAGTGCAGGAACGCGCGCTGGAAGCAGGCCCCGAGGAACAGCGCCGCCGCCGCGGCCGGGTCGGCGTCGGAGCGCAGCCGCCCGGCCGCGCGCTGCTCGCGCAGGTAGGCGGTGAGCGCGTCGAGCGGCCGGTGCGGGCCGTTGCCGAGCCTGGCCATCTCGTCCCCGTGCCGGCGCAGCAGGACCGGGTCGGAGAACAGGGAGGCGGCGATCGGGAAGCTCGACGCGTAGAACGCCACGGCGTGCCGGGCGACCTCCACCAGCGTCTCCTCGACGTCGCGGCCGTCCATGCCACCGCTCTCCAGATCGGCCACGAGCGGGCCGAACGGGGGCAGGCGCTCCTGCAGGACGAGCACGAACAGCTCCTCCTTGCTCTCGAAGTGCTTGTAGAGGGCGGCCTCCGAACACCCCGCGGCGCGGGCGATCTCCTTGGTGGTCGTACGGGCCAGGCCGATGGTCCGCATCAGGTGCTCGGCGGCGTCCAGGATGCGGACCCGGGTCGGCTTCATGCTGGGTGCTCCCCCGGGTTGACGAATGGTGAGTGTTCACCCACCCTAATGGTTAGTGAGCACTCACCAACCACATGGAGGCGCAATGAAGCTGACCGTCTGCGGAGCCACGGGGGGCACCGGCCAGGAGGTGGTCCGGCAGGCACTGGAGGCCGGTCACGAGGTGACGGCGGTGGTGCGCGACCCCGCCCGGCTGCCGGGCGACCTCGCCGGCGCGCGGGTCGTCACGGCCGACGTCACCGACCCGCGGTCGCTCCGCCCGGCGATCGAGGGACGGGACGCCGTGCTCTCCGGCCTGGGCGCGCGCAGCCGCGGGCAGGCCAAGGCCGGCGTGGCCGCCCCGGTCACCCGCGGGATCCTGGCCGCCATGGCCGGGTGCGGGGTGCGCCGCCTCGTCGTGGTGAGCGCGGCCCCCCTCGGCACCTCACCTCCGGGTGAGCCCTTCCTCGACCGCCGGGTCCTCACCCCCCTGGTGCGGGCCGTCCTGAGCCCGGTCTACGACGACCTCAGGGCGATGGAGCGGGCGATCGCCGAGAGCGACACCGACTGGACGGTCCTGCGGCCGCCCCGTCTGCTGAACGGGCCGGTGACCGGGAGGTACCGGCTGGCGGTGGGCTCCGGCGTCCGCGCCGGCCGCACGATCGCCCGCGCCGACCTGGCCCACGCGATGCTCGCCGTGCTGGACGACCCGGCCACCGTCAGGCGGACGGTCGGCATCGCCTACTGAGCCCGCCCCGTCCCGGACGACCCCTGACGTGCGAGAAGGTGCCGCGCGGGCCGGGCGGCGCGTCGTTTGCGCCCTGCCCGTCAGGGCACGCACCCGGGTATGACCATGCAGTCCTATTGGATGGAATCAGCGCCCGGAGTGCCCTGTCCGGCCCTCGATCGTGACCTGCAGGTGGACGTCGCCGTGGTCGGCGGAGGGATCGCCGGCCTGAGCACGGCCTGGGAACTCGCCCGGGCCGGCCGGTCGGTGGCCGTCCTGGAGGCCGGCCGGATCGCGGCCGGGGTCACCGGCAACACCACCGCCAAGCTGTCGGCCCTGCACACCCTGATCTACGCCGACCTCGCCTCCTCGGCCGGGCCGGAGGCCGCGGCCCTCTACGCCCGTTCGCAGCGGGAGGCGATCGCGCACCTCATCGCCACCGCCACCGAGCTCGGCGTCGACTGCGACATCGAACGGGTGCCCTCGCTCACCTACGTCGAGTCGGCCGACGGGGTCGGCAAGCTCGAGGCGGAGGCCGAGGCCGCCGAGCAGGCCGGGCTGCCGGCCTCGTTCGTGACCGAGAGCTCGCTGCCCTTCCCGATCGCCGGCGCGGTGCGGGTGGAGGATCAGGCCCAGTTCCATCCGCGCGCCTACCTGCTCGCGCTGGCGGAGGCCATGACCGGGATGGGCGCGCTCGTCTTCGAGGGGACGCGCGTGGTGGGCCTGAAGGAGGGCTCGCCCTGCCGCCTCACCACGTCCGAGGGGCTGACCGTCACGGCGACGGACGTGGTGGTGGCCACCCACTATCCGATCTTCGACCGTTCCCTGCTGTTCGCCCGGATGGAGCCGCACCGCGAGCTGGTCGTCGCCGCCGCGATCCCGGCCGATCAGGACCCCGGCGGCATGTTCATCACCACCGAGCAGAGCACGCGCTCGGTCCGCACCGCCCCGTACGAGGACGGGCAGCGCCTGCTGATCGTCACCGGCGAGTCGTTCCTTCCCGGGTCCGGCAACGTCGGCGACCGGCTGGAACGGCTGCGCTCGTGGACCGTCGAACGGTTCCCCGGGGCTCGCCCCACGCACTGGTGGGCGGCCCAGGACAACGACACCACCGACGGCGTGCCCTTCGTCGGCCCGCTGCACCCCGGCGCCAAGCACGCCTACGTCGCCACCGGGTTCGGCGGCTGGGGCATGAGCAACGGCGTCATGTCGGGGCTGCTGCTGAGCACGCTGATCACCGGCGGCGGGTCACCGTGGGCGGGGTTGTACGACCCGCGGCGGCTGCGCCCGGTACGCGAGGCCGGGCCCGCGCTCAAACTACAGGCCACCGTCGCCAAGCACTTCGTCGGCGACCGCCTGTCCACCGCCGGCACCGGCGCCCAGGACGCGATCGATCTGCTCCCCGGAGAAGGGACCGTGGTCAAGAACGGCGGCAAGCGCTGCGCCGTCTACCGCGACGAGACCGGGACCCTGCACGCGGTGTCCGCCATCTGCACCCACATGGGCTGCGTGGTGGGCTTCAACGAGGCCGAACGCTCCTGGGAGTGCCCGTGCCACGGCTCGCGCTTCGGCGTGGACGGCGCCGTCCTGCAGGGGCCCGCGGTGACCCCGCTGGAGAAGGTGGACCTCGCCTCCGGGGACGAGGACACGTCCGGATGAGCCCGCAGGGACCGCCGCTGACAGCGATGTTTGCTCATCGTGAAGAGGGTAAGGGGCTGTTCGCACGACGGGGAGATTCCGTCCGCCGGAACGAGGACCACCGGGACGGAATCACCGGACACATGACAGGAAAACAAAAAAGCTGAGCTTGTACACCCGCCTTGAGCGTTTCCCGGCTGAAGCGCGGAAGGCTCCGTGATCACATCGAAGGAGAGCGACATGGCACCGATATCGCACGCCCCCGGTCACGAGCCGGGCACCCCGCACGGCATCGACCCGGCCGGTGTGGAGGCCCGCAGCGAGCTGGCCCGCTGGGTCAGCGGCGCCGGGGTCTTCCCCACCGACCGTGACACCCTGATCGGCCGTGCCCAGGAGCAGGGCGCGCCCGACACGGTGCTCGGCACCCTGCGGTCCCTGCCCGATCGGACCTTCACCAACATCGCGGACGTGGCCGAGACCCTCGGCTACGGCAAGGAGGAGAGCGGGCAGGGCTGAGACTCCCGCGTACGGCGCCCCGTGCGGGACGGCACGATCACATCCGGTCTCCTTCCGGCACGGGTCTCCGTGCCCCGCGGGACCGGCCAGACCGTACTCGAAGGAGAGGGAGCAGATGACCGACCGTCAGACGGCACCTGAACTGATGGACGAGAAAGACGTGGTGGAGCTGCTGCTCGCCCAGCACTCGCTGATCCGGGACCTGTTCGACGAGGTCGAGACGGCCTCCGCCGAGGACAGGCCCGAGGCGTTCCAGCGCCTGGTGCGGCTGCTGGCGGTGCACGAGACCGCCGAAGAGGAGATCGTCCACCCCTACGCCCGCCGCAAGATCGAGGGCGGTGACGCGGTGGTGGACGACCGCCTGGCCGAGGAGAACGAGGCCAAGCAGCTGCTCATGACGATGGACAAGGCCGGTGCCGACGACCCGGAGTTCCTGACGAACCTCGCGGTGCTCCGGGCCGCGGTCATGGCCCACGCCCGCAGCGAGGAGCGCTACGAGTTCACCCAGCTGCGCGCCCAGACCAGCGAGGCCGAGCGCCGGGCCATGGCCGTCGGGGTGAAGGCGGCCGAGGCGATCGCGCCGACCCACCCGCACGCCGGGGTGGAGTCGGCGACCAAGAACCTGCTGGTGGGGACCCCGGTCGCGATGATGGATCGGGCCCGCGACGTGATCCGCCAGGCCATGGGCAAGACGGGCTGAACGTACGCGCACGGCGAACGGCCCGCCCCTCCTGAACGTGGGAGGGACGGGCCGTTTCCTCGTCCGGCGGGCCGGTCGTTCTCGCCCGGTGGGGCTGCAGGACGGCGGGGACCGCGGGACGGCGGGGCCATGGGAGGGACGGCGGGTGCCGGACCCCCGTGCACGGCGAAGGGCCGGTCCCCCTCGGCGGCGGACCGGCCCTTGCACGTCCTACCGGTCCGGGTAGAAGACGGCCCGCACGCAGCCGTCCTCCTTGCGCTTGAACATCTCGTACCCGCGGGGACCGCCGTCGAGGCCCATCGGATGCGTCTCCAGGTGACTCGCGTCGATCTCGCCCTTGGCCATCCGGTCGAGCAGCATCGGGATGTACCGCTGGCCGTGCTGCTGGCCGCTGCGCAGGGTGAGGCCCTTGTTCATCACCGCGCCCATGGGGAACTTGTCGACGAACCCGAGGTAGACGCCCATCACCGAGACCGTCCCGCCCTTGCGGCAGGCGTGGACGGCCTGGCGCAGCGGCAGGCCGCGGTCGGTCTGCAGCCGCAGGGCCTGCTTGGTCCGGTCGAAGGCGTACTGCGCGCCGGTGCCGTGGCCCTCCATGCCGACCGCCTCGATGCACACGTCCGGGCCGCGTCCGCCGGTCATCTCCTTGAGCGTGCCGAGCAGGTCGGTCTTCTCGTAGTCGATCGTCTCGGCGCCGATCCGCTTCTCGGTCATGGCCAGGCGCTCGGGGAAGCGGTCGATGCCGATGACCCGCTCGGCGCCCATCAGCTTGGCGGCGAGCATGGCCATCTGGCCCACCCCGCCGCACCCCCACACCGCGACCACGTCACCGGGGCCGACGCCTCCGATGTCGGCGCCCATCCAGCCGGTGGGAACGGCGTCGGAGGCGAACACCGCGTTGGAGTCGCTCACCCCCTCCGGCACCGGGAAGGCGTTGACGTCCACGAACGGCACCCGCACGTACTCGGCGTGGCTGCCGGCGTACCCGCCGAGGGCGTGGGAGTAGGCGAAGATGCCCGCGGTCGCGTGACCGATCAGCGTCTCCAGGAAGCCGGGGTTGGGATTGCTGTTGTCACACAGCGAGTACATCTCCTGGCGGCAGTAGTGGCAGCCGCCGCAGCCGATGATGGAGCAGACCACGACGCGCTCGCCGACCCGGCGGTCGCGCACGTCCGGCCCGACCTCGACGATCTCGCCGAGGAACTCGTGGCCGAGGATGTCGCCCGCCATCATGGTCGGCACGTACCCGTCGATCAGGTGCAGGTCGGAGCCGCAGGTGGCGCTTGCGATGATCTTGACGATGGCGTCGCGGCGGTTGAGCAGCCCCGGCTCCGGGACGACCTCCACCGACACCTCGTTGATACCGGTCCAGCACACGGCCTTCATCGGATCCCCCTCCTCATCAGCCGCTTGGCCCCCGGCAGCACGGTCCGCCCGGCCAGGGTCCTGCGGCCTTCCGTCTGGCCCTCGACGCGGAGCACCTCTCCGGTCTCGATGAGCTGCTTGACCGCGCGCAGCCGTTCCCTGGGGGCGCCTTCCGAGGTGCGCACCGCCACCTCGGTCCCGCGGCCGCCCGGGGCCTCGCTGAAGCGCACGTCGTGCTCCTCGACCAGCCTCGCCAGCTCTCCGGGGCGGTCGGGCCCGGTGAGGACCTCCGGGGAGCACTCGATGGTGAGCGCGTACCACTCGGCGGGGTTCGGCGTGGCCCTGCGGGACAGCAGGCGCCGGCCGATCGCAGCGGCCGCCAGACCCGCCGACGCCGCGGCCACGCTCTTGATGACCGAGGTCATGTCAGATTCCCTTCGTGTGAGGACGCCCGGTCTCCGCGCGGGAGACCCGGCGGCCGGGCGGGCCTTCGCCCCCGGACGGGGCGGGGGACGCTCCCGTCCGGGAACGTCCCCCATCACCGCCGTGACCCCGACCGGGCCGGGGGTTCGTCTCCTAGTGGTGGGAGACGGTGTTACGGCGGGAGAGCAGCACGCCCAGGGCGATCATGCCGATGCCCAGGAGCAGGTGCAGCCAGTTGTCGGCGCTGTTGAGCGGCACGAAGTTGGCGTCGCTGTCGTGACCGACGAGCATGCCGTACACCCACAGCAGCAGGTAGACGACGCCACCGCCGATGAGGTAGTTACGGGCGCCTCCCCAGGTGCGGGAGAGGACGATACCGGCGATGCCAAAGAGCAGGTGGACGATGTTGTGCAGGATGGACACCTGGAAGATGCCCAGGAGCATGGCCTCGGACTCGTGCCCGGCGAACTCCATGCTGTCGTAGTTGGTGGTTATCCCCGGAATGAATCCCAGTACTCCCACCAGCAGGAAAACCACTCCGACGGCCATCGCGGCCGTCTGGAGGCGGGTCTTGTTACGTGTGGTGGCGTTCATGATCTCTCCTTGGGTACGGCGTGGCGGCGTCCCGGCCCGGACCGCAGTCCGGGAAGCGGGCGCGTATGGGGGGCGGTCATGACCTCTATGGAGTCCACGAGGATCACGCCGGGCCCGGCCGGTCGAGAGGCACGCCGTCCCGTGGCCGCGACGGGGAGGTCACCGGGGCCGATGACGGCGGCGAGGCGGGCCTCTCCGCGCGCCACGGCGACGTGACCGCCGGCGCCTGGACACGATCTCAATTCACGATCCCTTTCGAGTACGTCGTCAGAGAGGCGCGTGCCGCTCTCCTGCCGAGCCGCTCCCGTACCCGGGCGCCGCGTATCAAACCTGCCGGTTCGAACGGGCGAGATCCCCGCCGGGCACGTTCCAGGGCGCGTTCCCGGATTCGCGCCGGTCAGGGCCGTCGCGCCCGGCCGGCGGGACACCGAGACACGTCAGCCGCATTCGATAAAAAACGCGCCGTCACGGTCTCCGCGGCCTTTTCCCCGCAAGTATCGTGACCAAAAATTATCGCTATTGTCACTGTCGATTGGGATTAATACAGACTTTTGAATTGCGCGGTGACGTCCCCTGCCGCCGGGTCCCGGGCCGGAGCGGCCCGGGAGTCGCCCGAGGCGGCCGGGAGCGACGGTTCCGCGCCCCCGGTTCCGTGCCCTCAGTGGCGGACGGCCGTGAACAGGGCGTAGCTGATCTGCGGGATCTGGCCGAAACGCCGGTACATCTCCCTGCGGGCGGTCGGGCGCTCTGCGGCCTCACCGGCCGGGCCGGTGGCCGCCATGGGGAGGACCTCCTCCACCTGGCCGAACGACCGGCTGATGTTCGCCCATATGTCATGAAAAATCTCGATCTTCAGTCCGGCCTGGTCCATCCGCCGGTAGAGGTCGTCGGCCGTGGGCAGGAACCGGACGCCGAAGCTCCGCGCGAAGCGTTCGATCTCCTCACCCGGGAGCGGCTCCAGCAGGTACCACTCCCCCACCACGAACCGCCCTCCCGGCCGCAGCACCCTGGCGATCTCGTCCAGGGCCGCCGACGGGTTCTCCAGGTGGGCCAGCGACTCGATGGCGTACGCCGCGTCGAAGGAGTCGTCCTCGAAGGGCAGCCACATCGCGTCGGCGAGCTGGAAGTCGGCCTGGCCCACGCCCTCGCCCGCCTCCGGACGCGACCGGGAGAGCCGCACCTGGTACTCGCTGAGCGTGACCCCGGTGACCTGCACGTCGCGGGCCGTGGCGATGCGTACCGCGGGCCTGCCAGTCCCCGAGCCCACGTCCAGGACATGGTCCCCGGGAAGGACCTCCAGCCGCTCGGCCACCAGGTCGGTGAGACGGTCCGTCGCCTCGCCCGCGGACGCCTCGTCGTACTCGTCGGTCCAGTAACCGGCGTGCAGGTTCCCGCCGAACGGGTCGGCCGGGACGTCCGGCTCCCCCGTCCGAGGGCTCGTGGCACCGGCCCAGGACCCGGACGTGTCCGCCCAGAAGCCGGACACGCTGTCATGGGCGCCGGACGTACCGGACCACACGCCCGTCACGCCCGGCATGTCGTCGCGGACGTCGGACGTCTCGGCCCACACCCCGGTCACGTCGTCGCGGGAACCGACCGTCTCGGCCCACACGTCGGACGCGTCGTCACGGGAGTCGGCCGTCTCGGCCCAGGAACCCGACGTGCCGGCCCACACCCCGGTCACGTCGGGCGCGTCCAGCGCGTCGGGCCCGTTGTCGTGGGCGCCGGCGAAGCGGTCGTGGGTCTCGCCGGTCCCCTCGGGCGAGGGTCTCTCCTGCCGGGTCATAGTCAGCTCAGCCTGCCTCTCCGGGGCGGTCCGCATGAGATTCCGTGACGGGAGGGCACGGCGAGAGGCACGCCCTCCCGGCCTCACCCGGCCACCCGGCCGCCGATCGCGACCGGGCGGGGCCGCGCGCTCCCGCCCGTGACCCTCCATGAAGGATCACGGGACGGGTGCCCGCCGTACCACGTTCCCGGCGTCACCGCGTCGCACGTGGCGCGGTCGCCAGATTACTCAGCGTGCACACCGGGAGCCACGGCGCAGCCGGGGCATGTTCGGTAAATCTTCGTTCACGGGATAGGGCGGGTCAGAGCACCCCAGGTCTCTCCGGCGGGGCACGGCCCCGCGCCGGCCGGGCGCGGGGACGTCCGCGCGCGGACCGGGACGTCACCGGCGCCTCACCGGACCCCGGCGCCGGCCCCCGCCTCCTCCAGGAGCACCCGCGCCAGCGTGTCGGCCGCGTCGACGCGGCCGAGGGAACCGGCGGCGCCGGCCATGGCGGCACGGGCCCGCGGGTCCCTCAGCAGCGCGTCGAGCTCGGCCATCAGGTGCTCGGCCGTGGGACCGTTCTCCAGCAGGGCCCGGGCAGCGCCCGCCTCGGCCAGGTAGCGGGCGTTCTGGCGCTGCTCGTCGGCGGCCGAGGGCACCAGCGGGACGAGGACGGACGCCTTGCCCACCGCGGTCAGCTCGGCCACCGTCCCCGCGCCGCTGCGCGAGACCACGACGTCGGCGACCGCGAACACGTCGGCCAGCTCCGCGCCGACGTAGGGCACCGGGCGGTAGCGCTCGCGCAGCCACCCGGGCAGGGCGTCCGCGGTACGGGTGAGCTGGTCGATCCAGCCGGGCCCGCACTGGTGGAGCACCTGCGCCCGGCCGAGCAGGTCGGGCAGGATCTTCTCGATCATGGTGTTGATCTGCCGGCTCCCCTGGGCGCCGCCGGTCACGTACACCACCGGCAGGTCGGGCGTTAGCCCGAAGTGACGCCGCGCCGCGTCGACGTTGCCGCGCAGCAGCTGGGGGCGGACCGGGTTGCCGGTGACGACGGCCCGGTCGCGCACCCCGGCGGGCAGGTGCTCGATCGAGGAGGGGTGGGTCAGCGCGATCCGCCGGGCGAAGCGCGACAGGATGCGGTTGGCCAGGCCCAGGGAGGTGATCTGCTCGTGCATCACCAGCGGGCGGCCCAGCACCCGCGAGGCCACCCCCAGCGGCACGCAGACGTACCCGCCGGTCGACAGCACCACGTCGGGGCGGTAGCGGGCGGCGATGCCGAAGGCCTGGAACACGCCCACCGGGATGCGGAACATGTCCGCCAGGTTGGTGAGCAGCTCGCGCGGGTTGGGCGAGCGCCTGAGCTTGCCCGCCTTGATGGCCCGGAACGCGATGCCGTGCTCGGCCGCGACACGGGCCTCCAGGCCTGTCGCCGTACCGACCCAGAGCACGTCCAGGTCCAGGCCGCGCGCGGCGGCGTGGTCCCGCAGGGCCGTGACGGTGGTCAGCGCGGGATAGGTGTGACCACCGGTCCCGCCTCCGGTGACGAGCAACCGCAGGGTCCGGTGATGTCCGGCCTCCATGTCTGTCCTTCCTTCGCTGTCGCGGCGGTGTTTCGCCGTCGTGACGGTCGTGCCCGAGGGGCCGCGCCGGAGTGCTCCGGAACCCCGGGCACGGTACCCGAGGCGCCCGTGAAGATCCACTTCGCCCTCCGTCGCGGAACGGTCGCCTCCCGTACCTCCCGACACGCCCGCCGTCCGGGGCGTCGGCCGATCGGTCCTGTGGATTCGCCGCGATGAGTACGGTATGTGAATGGATCTGACGGAAGAGCATTTCTTCGGGGCGTCGGAGCGTCTCGGTGACGCGCTGGCGGTGCTCCAGAAACAGGCCGGGGCGGGCGCGGAGGCGCTCGGCTACTTCGGCGACATCGCGCGGGAACTGCACTCCATCGGATCCTGGTTACGGCGCCCGGCCCAGGCCCGGGAGTGGCCGCAGCACATCATGCCCCCCGTCTACGGCCTGCTGTTCGCCCAGGCGTGGGAGCTGGCGTTCCCCGACCTGACGCCCCCGGCCTTCCCCGACGGCGCGGAGCGGACCGAGGCCGGCTGGACCGTGCACCGGGCCACCGTCTGGTTCGGCGACACCCACGTCCCCGGATGGCTCGACCTCAAGGCACCGCTCATCGTGATCGGCCACCTGTCGGTGGAGGGACTGCTCGACGACGGCGACGCCTCCGAGAGCTACCTCGCGGTGGCCGGTGACGTGCGGGCCCGCGCGATCCACAGCGCCGCGGACCACCTGGTGCTGGGCACCCTCTCGGCGGAGGTCGTCTTCTGCACGGGCGGCGACGGCGTCCTGGTCACCGGCGGGGACATCATGGCGGACCTGTTCGTCCCCTCCGAGCACGCCTACGCGCACTACGGCAAGCTCCGGGCCGGGGTCGTCGGCGCCGGGGACCGGGCCGACGTGGTGGCCGAGCGGCTGGCGCCGTGGCTGCCCTCGGGCTACGTCCGCCTCGGCGTACCGGGCACCCCGGTGGACAGGTGGCGCGTCCTGCAGGAGGCGGCGGTGGGACGCTCACCGGTGCTCGCCCAGCCCCGGCCGGTGGTGTTCCCGCCCCCGGCGCTGCTGCTCTCCGCCCTGGCCGCGCCCGCCGCGGTGACCGAGCTGGACCTGTCCGGCAGCCGCCTGCACCGCGTCCCCGAGGACATCTCGGCCCTCACCGCGCTGACCCGGCTGGACCTGGAGCAGACACCGCTGACCGGCCTGGACGGCATCGGGGGCCTGCGCACCCTGGAGCACCTGTCGATCAGGAACACCCCGGTGCGGTCGCTGGCACCGTTGCAGTCGCTGAAGGACCTGCACCACCTGGACGTCTCCTACTGCGAGGACGTCCGGGACTGGACCGTTCTGCTGGACCTGCCCGCGCTGGACACGCTCGTCGCGCACGGCTGCGCCCTGCCGCCCCAGGTACGCGCGCAGCTGTTCGCCAGGCTCGGCGAGCGGATCATCGGGCAGGGACCGCTTCCGGCGTGACGGCCTGACGATGTGACGGCCGGGCCGGTGTGACTGGCGGATCGGCGTGACTGGCGGATCGGCGTGACTGGCGGATCGGCGTGACGAGCCGGGTTTTTGTCGGTGGCGACTGGTTGGGTGGCGGGCATGACTGAGCGACCCGTCCTCGTTCTGGGGGCCACCGGCTCCACCGGCCGCCGGGTGGCGGCCCTGCTGCGCGCCGCCGGGCATCCGGTGCGCGCCGCCTCCCGTGAAGGTGGAGTGCGCTTCGACTGGACCCTGCCGGAGACCTGGGGGCCCGTCCTGGACGGTGTGTCGAAGATGTACCTCATGGCGCCCAGCGGGGTGGCGGTCGACCCGGCCTTCGTCGCGCAGGCGGTGGAGCGGGGCGTCAGGCGCATCGTGCTGCTGTCCGCCACGGCGATCGAGGCGACGGGCGACGAGCGCCTGATGGCCGCCGAGCGGACGGTGCGCGCCTGCGGCACGGCCTGGACCATCCTGCGGCCGACCTGGTTCGCCCAGAACTTCGACGAGGGCCTCTTCCGGCAGGACGTCATGGCCGGTGAGCTCGCGCTCCCGGTGGGTGACCTGCGTCAGGCGTTCGTCGACGCGGACGACGTCGCCGCGGTCGCGGTGAAGGCCCTGACCGTGACCGGCCACGCCGG
Source organism: Streptosporangium sp. NPDC050148 (assembly GCF_055586505.1). NCBI lineage: Bacteria > Bacillati > Actinomycetota > Actinomycetes > Streptosporangiales > Streptosporangiaceae > Streptosporangium > Streptosporangium sp. NPDC050148. Next base: position 14,830 of record NZ_JBVJIA010000037.1, read on the forward strand.
GCGGAGGTACGAGCTGACCGGTCCCGCCGCCCTGTCGTTCGCCGAGGCGACGGCGATCGTCGGCCGGGCCGCCGGGCACCCGGTGCGCTTCCTGGGAACGCCGGAGGCGTACCTGGACGCGCAGGAGGCGATCGGCCGTTCCCCTGTCGAGGTGAAGGGCGAGATCGAGGCGTACGCCGCGCTGCGGAGCCTGGGCGACGCCGAGCCCGGCGACGTCGTGCGCCGGGTGACCGGGCGCGCCCCGAAGAGCTTCCAGGCGTACGCCGCCGAGGCCGCCGCCCGGGGTGCCTGGCGCGACCGGGCGACGGCCGGGTCGCGCGGGGCCTGAAATCGGTCGGCGGTCCTTCGCGGCGAGGACCGGCGCCCCGCCACGGGGAGGCCGTCCCCCGTGGCGGGGAAACCTGTCGCCCGTCCGGCCCGCCGGGGGGATCATGTACGCGTGAGCGATCCCGCCCTCCCCGTCATCCCCGAGATCCCGACCGGCCCCGTGACCGTCCCCGCCGCCGTCCTCGCGCTCGCCGGCGACGACACCGTCACCCCGGTGTGGCGCAACGAGCTCGGCGGGCTGACGTTCCGCCTCGACGACGGGCACGGCCGCACCAGGTACGCCAAATGGGTCGCCACCGGCACCCCGGAGATCGACCTCGCCGCCGAGGCCGATCGCCTGACCTGGGCGCGGCGCTGGGTGACCGTCCCGCCCGTCATCGAGCACGGCCGGGACGCGGACGGCACGTGGCTGGTCACCGAAGCGGTCCCCGGCCGCCCGGCGGTGGACCCGCGGTGGCTCGCCGCCCCGGCGGCCGCGGCCGCGGCGATCGGCCGGGGGCTGCGCCTGCTCCACGACACGCTGCCCGCGCAGGGGTGCCCGTACGACTGGAGCGTCGAGCGGCGGCTCGCACGCGCCGACCGGCGCATCGCCGGCGGCGAGGGCGCGACCGGCCTGTCGCCCGAGCACCGGCACCTCGGCCCGGCCGAGGCACGGGAGCGCCTCGGCCGGCCGCCCGCGATCGACGGCCCGGTCGTCTGCCACGGTGACGCCTGCGTCCCCAACACGCTGCTGCACGACGACGGCACGTTCGCCGCGCACGTCGACCTCGGTTCGCTCGGGGTGGCCGACCGGTGGGCCGACCTCGCGGTCGCGGCATGGAGCACGGAGTGGAACTACGGCCCCGGGTACGACGGCGTCGTGTACGACGCGTACGGGATCGCCCCGGACCCGGAGCGCATCGCCTACTACCGCCTGCTGTGGGACATGAGCTGACGTTTCGCGGATCTCTTCCGGCACGTCCATGACGAGGCCGGGAACGGAGGTCTTCCGGCACGTCCACGACAGGACTGAGAGCGGAGGTCTTCCGGCATGTCCACGACGGGGCCGGGAACGGCACGGGTGAGGCCGCCCGGCCCACGGGACACCGGCCTCGGACGCCCGCGCCGAACGACCGGCGTGACGGCCCGGGGACGACACCCGAGGACGCGGACGTCCCCCGGGGGGCCCGGTTGGATCCGCGGCACCGGCTGTGCGAGGGTCGGCCGATGCGATACATCATCATCGGAGCGGGGGCCGTCGGCGGTGCGATCGGCGGGCGGCTCTTCGCCGCCGGGCACGAGGTCGTGCTGGTGGCACGCGGTGCCCACCACGCGGCCCTGCGCGACGGCGGGCTGCGGCTCACGGTCCCCGACGGCTCCCTCACACTGCCGATCCCGGCCGTCGACCGGCCGGAGGCCCTCGAACTGCGTCCCGGTGACGTCCTCGTCATGGCGGTGAAGACCCAGGACACCACCGGCGTGCTGGAGAGCTGGGCCGGTCGGCCGGTGGCCGGTGGCGGCACCGCCTGCGAGGAGCTCCCGCTGGTCTGCGCGCAGAACGCGGTGGAGAACGAGCGGCTGGCCCTGCGGCGGTTCCGGCACGTGTACGGGATGTGCGTCTGGCTGCCGGCCACGCACCTGGAGCCGGGAAAGGTCGCGGCCTTCGGGTCGCCGCTGACCGGGATCCTGCACGTCGGCCGCTACCCCTCGGGCACCGACCGGACCGCGGAGCGGATCTCGGCGGACCTGGAGACGTCGGCGTTCCTCGCGCCGGTCGTCCCTGACGTCATGCGCTGGAAGTACGCCAAGCTCCTGGCCAACCTGGCCAACTCCCTGGAGGCGGTCTGCGGCCCGGTCGACGGGGACGACCTGCTCGGCCTGTACCGGCGCACGGTGGCGGAGGGCAGGGCGGTGCTCGACGCGGCCGGGATCGCCTACACCGGCGAGGAGGAGGAGAAGCGCGTGCGGGGCGACAGGATCCGGCTGCTCGAGGTCGAGGGCGCCGAACGAGGCGGCGGATCGTCGTGGCAGAGCCTGGCCCGGGGCACGGGGTCGATCGAGGCCGACCACCTCAACGGGGAGATCACCCTGCTGGCGCGGCTGCACGGGACGGCGGCACCGGTCAACGAGACCCTCCAGCGGGTGGCGAACGCGTTCGCCCGCGAACGCCGGGCGCCGGGGAGCATGCCCGTCCCCGAGCTGCTGGACCTCATCGACCGGCGGGACCGGGACCCGGACCGGAGCTGAGACCGGGATCGGGGCCCGCGCCGGAGGCGGGACGGGACCGGCCGGACTCCGTCCCTTACCGGCCCTCGTGCACCGGCACGGGAAAGAGAAGAGCGACGACCCCGTTCTCGCGGCCCCGAGGACCGGTCAGGCGTCGTGCAGGCGCACCTCGCGGGAGGGCGACGCCGGGGCGAGGACGTCGAGCAGGCGTACCCCCTCCGCCTCCAGGTCCGCCCGTTCCCGCTCGCTCACCGGGGCGAACAGCTCCACCTCCAGCGTCGCCTCCCGCCGCCCGCGCGTCACCTTCCAGACGCCCCGCACGAAACCGTCGACGAGCACCGTCGCCTTGACGATGCCGTTGATCGTGAAGATCCGCCCCCGGTACTCCTCGTCGCAGATGCGGGTCCTGGTCCGCCGGTCGAACGAGATCAGCATGTTGTCGAACTCCGACAGGTAGCGGACCGGGACCGGGGTGTCCGGGTCGGGACGCTCCGCCTCGGGCAGGTCGAACAGCTTCGCGCCGTCCTCGGCCGCGAAGACCCGCAGGTCCATCTCGCGGACGACCTCTCCCAGCCGGGTCAGGCCCGACCACTGCTGGAGGTCCATCACCGTGGCGGGTCCGTAGGCGGCGAGGTAGCGGCGGATGGCCTCCTCGGCGCCGGGCCGCTCCGCCAGGGGCCGGCCCAGCCATGCCTCGGCGGTGGTGTGGGCGGCCTGCCCGCCCACCCCCCAGATCCCCCGGGGCGGGACCTGGACCAGCGCCAGCGTGTTGCGCACCACGGCGACCAGATCCGCGGCGGGAACCTGCGGCCACCGCTCCCGCAGCAGCTCCCCCAGCTCGCGGAAGGTCAGTGGGCGCTCCTCCACCAGCTTCCGACCGGTCGCGGTCACCTCGTCCAGGTCCACCCCGGCCGGGACCCTGCCGCGCAGGGCCCGCTCCAGCACCGGCCGCATCAGCGGCCGCAGGACCAGGCAGTCGTCGGCGCTGACCAGGTGGATGGTGGAGCGCATCAGCACCAGCCGCACCACCAGGCGATCGTTGATCAGCCGGGCGAGGTCGTCGGGGACGAACCCCGCCAGCCTGCTCCACAGCCCGATGTAGGGAGGGTCGGGGGCCTGTGCCTGCATGCCGTACAGGTGCTCCACCGCCTCCAGCGCGGACAGCTCGGCGCGGGCCGACAGCAGCTGTCTCTCCAGCGTGGCCCTGTTCAGCGCGCGCCGGCCGAGTACCTCGGGCATGCCTCTCCTTTCATCGCGTGTCCTCGCATGTCCTCTGACGCCGTCGTGTGACGCCGTCGTGCCGTCTGCCGCGCCGCGTCCCGGTCGCGCTCGTGGCCGCGCACCCGCGCCCCGCACGGGCAGGTCGGCGGGCAGGGCGGGCGCAGGGTACGGGGATCGCGGAGGCGGGCCTCAGAGGGTCGGTGGCACCCACACGTACGGCGTCATCGTGGTGATCGCCTCCAGGCCCAGCCTGGACAGGATCGGGCCGCTGGCACCGGAGGCGTCCACCCGCACGAAGCGGAAACCCCGCGCGACCGCCAGGCCCGCCCGGTACGACACCATCGCCCGGTAGACGCCCCGGCCCCGCCACTCCTTGAGGGTCGAGCCGCCCCACAGCGAGACGAAGTCCGTGCCCTCGTGGAACCGCACCCACGCCGCGCACACCACCCGCCCGTCCGCCTCGGCGACCACCACCGTGCAGGGGTCCCCGGGACCGGCGATCTCGCGCTCCAGCATGCCGGGCAACCAGCCGTGGTCGGCGTTCCAGACCGTCTCCTCCAGCTCGCGGATGCGCTCCAGGTCCTCGCGCCCGGTCGCCTCCCGCAGCCGTACCCCGGCGGGCGGAGGGTGGGCGCCGGCCGGCTCGGCGGCCTGCCCGACGAACAGCGTCTCGCGCTCCAGCGGCTCGAACCCCGCGGCTTCGAGCCGTTCGGGCAGGTCGGCAGGCAGGTCGTAGGCGTGGTACTGCCACTCCACCTCCCGGCCCACCCGGGTGAAGAAGTCCCGCTGGCGGGCGATGACCCCGTCCAGCTCGGCACCGTCGAGCCCGCCCAGGTCGCGGTAGGACAGCAGACCCTGGCCGTGGCCGGTCGACACGGTCCGCAGCAGCGGCCCGAATCGCTCGGCGGTGCGACCCGGCATCGGCCGTCCACGGAGCTGGTCGTGATATGCCCGTAGGTAGGCGGAGGCCCGCGATGAGTTGTCCATTACGGACAGCCAACCACAGACTCACCGCCTCCGACATGGCGTTCCGCCGTCCCCGGCCACCCGGCCCGCCTCGGTCCACGCCCGGCCCGTCCGAGGTCCGGGGGCGCACGAGAACGGAGCCCGGCGGGAACGGCGTCAGACCCCCTTCAACCGGCGGTGCGGGGGAGGCGGCGGCTCCACCTCGATCCGGTCACCGGGACGCACCTCGCCCCCCGATGTCACCACGCCCATCACCCCGGCCCAGCCGACCCGGGCACCCTCGGCGGTCCGCGCCGTCATCCGCTTGAGCAGGCCCGTCCGGAAACGCTCGATCTGCCTGCACGGGGTGCGCAGGCCGGTCACCTCCACCACGGCCTCCTCCCCCAGCCTCAGCAGCGTCCCGGCCGGCAGCTCCAGCAGGTCGACGCCCCGGGTGGTGATGTTCTCCCCCAGCTCTCCGGCACCCACGGAGAACCCCTCCCGCCGCAGCTCGTCGTGGAACTCGGCGGGGATCAGGTGGACCTGGCGGAGGTTGGGCCGGGTGGGGTCCTGCACCACGCGGAAGCGGTGCTTCACCGTGACCCCCAGGTGCGCGTCCCCCTCCACGCCCAGCCCCGCCAGCAGCCGGATCGCGGGCTCGACGGCCTTGCCGAAGGTGTGGGTGGCGCTGCGGCTGACCGCCGTCACTTCTCCGTTCGTCATGATGCGATCCTGCCCGGCCGCCCCGCCTCGGAGAACCCCTCGGTGACCCGTCCTTTCACATGCCACCCCCTTTACGATGTAGATTCACCGGGCGCGGTAGGGTCGGCCCGGTGAGCGTGCCAGCCGTCCCCGCCTCGCCGAGCCCCGTCCTCGAACCCGCCCGTGACCCCTACCGGGCGTACCTGGACTCGCTGACCAGCGCGGAGTCCCGCCGCACCATGCGCGGCTGCCTCGACAGGCTCGCGGCCCTCGTCTCCGGCGGAGAGGTCTCCTCCGGCGCGGGACGGCCCTGGCACCTGCTGCGCTACGAGCACACCGTGCGCCTGCGCGCCCTGATGACCGAGCGCGGCTGGTCCCCCTCGTACGTCAACAAGCACCTGGTCGCGCTGCGCAGGGTGCTGCGCGAGGCCTGGCGGCTGGGCCTGATGACCGCCGAGGAGTACCAGCGCGCGGCCGACCTGCCGACCGTCGAGCACACCCGGCTGCCCACCGGCCAGCATGTCCCGCCGGAGGTGGTGGGAGCCGCGCTCGCCGCGTGCGACCGGGACGACTCCCCGGCCGGGGCCCGGGACGCGGCCCTGCTGGCGGCGTTGTACTCCACCGGCTGCCGTCGCGCCGAGATCGCCGGGCTCGCGCTGGGCGACTACGACCCGGGGTCGCGGTCGCTGCGGGTACGCGGCAAGCGCGACAAGGAGCGGCTGGTCTACCTCACCACCGAGGCCGTGGCCAGGATGGAACGCTGGCTGGCCGTACGGGGCCGTCCCGCGGGCGCCCTGTTCTGCCCGATCAGCAGGCTCGGCCGGCTGCGGACCCGGGACGGCGGTCCCGCGCCGATGACCGGGCAGGCCGTGGCCGACATCCTGGCCAGGCGCCTGGCCCAGGCGGGGGCCGCGGCCCGTACCCCGCACGACTTCCGGCGGACCTTCATCGGCGAGCTGCTCGACGCCGGGGTGGACCTGGCGACCGCGCAGGCCCTCGTCGGCCACTCCTCCCCCGCGACCACGGCCCGTTACGACCGGCGCCCCGAACGCCGCCGCCGCGAGGCGGTCGACAGGATCACCCTGCCCGCTCCCAAGCCGCTCTGAGCGCCGCCGCACGCCCGTGTCCCGGCCCGGATCGGTCCCGTCCCGCCTCCGGGAACGACCCCGGGCCGGTTCCGGATCGGCCCCGGATCTCACCATGGTCCGCCGGGTACGCCGTAACTGTCGGTGGCGACCTTTACCATGAGCCATCTCGAGGAGGGATAGCCGCTCATGGTGGACGCGCTCAGGGTTTCGCTGCTGGTCACTACCGATCTGCCGCCCGACACCGACCTGACGGAGTTCGGGGAGTTGCTGGTCGATTCGGTGCGCACGCTGCAGCGGGGCGAGGTGACCTACCCCGCGCTGCTGCGCGGCGGGGTGTTCTGGCTGGATCGGCCGCTGCCGCCCTCCGACGACGACGGGCTCGCCGTCGTGGCGACCGAGGAGCTGCGGTTCGCGGCGCTGCTGGGTCACCTGTCGGCCGCCCACCCTCCGGGCTCGGCCAGGGAGACGGTGGCCGACGCGGGCCGGGCCATCACCGCCGCCGTCACCGCCCGGTACGGCGACCTGGGCAGCCCGCCCGCCGTGATGGCGATCCGCAGCGAGGACGTGCGCGAGCGCACCCCGGAGTCGGCCGTCCGCGTCGGCCCCGGCACCTCCGCCGCCCCCGCCCTCGTCTCACAGGAGCAGCCCGTCCCGGACACGTGGCCCGGTTCGCCCGCGCCGCCCGTCCCGCACGCGCAGCCCGTACCACAGGCGCAGCCCCTTTCGCAGGTGACGACGGAGGCCGCGGCGCGGACGGCGGCGTCGACGTCGACGTCCATGTCGACGGAGGGCCGGGGGGCGCAGCCCGCGGTGTCCCCGGTCCCGGCCCCGGCCCCGTCCGCGGCTCCCCGGGAGGAGACGCCGGGCGCGAGGGCCCTGAGCGGCCGCTCCTGAGCCTGCACCCGGGCGTCAGGCCGCCGAGGCCCTCGGGCCCTCACAAGGGGGCGGGTGGTGCGGGCGCCCGCCTGCGCCGGGCGAACACCGCCAGGAGACGAGGGGTGATCACCGAGACGATCAGCAGCAGGCCGGTGACGATCGACTGGATCTCGGTCGCCACGTCGTTCAGCATGAGCAGGTTACGGAGGAGGCCGATGAGCAGCACCCCGGCGATCACCCCGCCGAGGGTCCCCCTGCCCCCGTCGAAGTCGACGCCCCCGAGCAGTACCGCGGCGATCACCGCCAGCTCCAGCCCGGCCCCGTTGTCGGCCCGGGCGCTGCCGTACCGCAGGGTGAAGATCACCCCGGCGAAGGTGGCGACGGTGCCCGAGACCACGAACAGGATCAGCTTGATCCGCTTGACCCGGATCCCGGCGAACCGCGCGGCCTCCTCCTGGGCGCCGATCGCGAACAGCGAGCGGCCGAAACCCGTCGCGTGCAGCACCACGCCGGTCACGGCGGCCAGCAGGACGAACAGCGCCATCGGGTACGGGATCGGCGTGCCGGGCACGTCGCCCACCACGAGTTCCGTGTAGCCCCGCGGGAACTCGGCGACGGCGCGGTCCCCCAGCACCACGTACGCCAGGCCCCGGTAGAGCGCCAGCGTGCCGATGGTGACGGCCAGCGAGGGCAGCCCGAGCCGCGTCACCAGCAGGCCGTTGACCAGCCCGCAGGCCGCCCCGACGACGACCACCAGCGGAATGATCGTCTCGATCGCCCAGCCGGCGTCCCAGAGGGCTCCCAGCAGGGCGCTGGACAGGCCCAGCACCGAGGCCACCGAGAGGTCCACCTCCGCGGCCACCACCAGCATGGTCATGGCGAGCGCGATCAGCGCGATCTCCCCCAGGTCGCCCAGCGCGAACGACAGGTTGCCCGCGCTCGCGAAACCGGGCGACCCGGCCGAGCCCGCCAGGAGGACGAGCACCAGCAACAGCCCGACGAACACGTCCCAGCGCAGCAGGCGCCCGGACGGGCCGCGGTCCGCCCGCGCGGTGGAGAGCCGGCCGGCGCCGTCCCGGGAGTCCCCTGGACCGTCGGGGCCGTCGGGGCCGTCGGGGCCGTCAGGACCGTCAGGACCGTCAGGGCCGTCGGGGCCGTCGGGGCCGTCGGGACCGGAGCGTGCGGTGCTCACCTCAGGAGCCATGCCGGGCGTTCCTCCTCCGCAGAACCCGCGCGACGCGCAGCGCGAGCAGCCGGTCGACGCTGATCGCCAGGAGCAGCAGCGCCCCGGTGATCGCCTGCTGCCAGAACGGGTTGACCTTGAGCACGACCAGCGCGCCGGTGATGGTGGTGAGCAGCAGCGCGCCGAGCGCCGCGCCGTACACGGTGCCGGCCCCGCCGGTGATCGCCACCCCGCCGACCACGACGGCGCCGACCACCTGAAGCTCCCAGCCGCCCGCGGCGTCGGCGACCACCGTGCCGAACCGCGACAGCCAGAGCACCCCGGCCAGTCCCGCCAGCGCGCCGCTGAACAGGTAGGCCCCCATCACCCGTCGCCGCACCGGCACGCCCGCCAGGCTCGCGGCCTCGGGGCTGGAGCCGATGGCGTAGAGGTCACGTCCCGAGGCGTAGGAGCGCAGGTGGTGGCCGACGGCCAGCATCACCGCGACGGCGATCACCGGCAGGTACGGGACCCCGAGCACCGAGCCGTTGCCCAGCGAGAGCAGCGAGCGCGGCAGGTCGACGGCGTTGATCTGCCGCCCGTGGGCGACGTAGTGGCAGACGCCCTGGATCACGTACAGCGTGCCCAGGGTCACCACCAGGGCCGGTACGCGGCCGAAGCTGACCAGCAGGCCGTTGACCAGGCCGCAGAGCGCGCCGATCGCCACGCCCGCGACCACCGCGAAGGTGACGCCCCCGCCGTGACCGGCGGAGAGCAGGGCACCGACGGTGAAGGCCACCAGGCCGACGACCGAGCCGACCGACAGGTCGATGTTGCGGGTGATGACGACGACGGACTGGCCGACGGCGAGCAGCACCAGGATCGAGGCGTTGAGGAAGATGTCCGTCAGGCCCTGCCCGGACAGGAAGCCGGCGTTGGTGCTCGCGGTCACCGCCACCAGGACGGCCAGCGCCGCCACGATGCTCAGCTCCCGGGCCCGGAGCACCAGGTCGACCAGGCCGCGGGCGCTCCGCTGCGCGGTGACGGCGCTCATCCGTCCTCCCCCGCCGGTGGCGCGTCCCGGTCGGCGCGGTTCGCGAGGTCCTTCCCCGCGGGCCCGCCGTCGTCCGCGGCGTTCTCCCCGGCCGGCCGCGCCTGCGGCCCGTCGCGGTTCACGAGGTCGTCCCCGTCGGCCGTACGTCCCCGCCGCGGTCGTTCACGAGGCCCTCCCGGTCGCCGCCGACATGACGTTCTCCTCCGTGGCCCGCTCCCGCGGGATCTCGGCGACGAGCCGTCCCTCCTGCATGACCAGGACCCGGTCGGCCATGCCGAGCACCTCGGGCAGGTCGGAGGAGATCATCAGGACGGCGAGCCCCTCGGAGGCGAGCCGGGACAGCAGGCGGTGCACCTCGGCCTTGGTGCCCACGTCGATGCCCCGGGTGGGCTCGTCGACGATGAGAACCTCGGGGTCGGTGGCGAGCCACTTGCCCAGCACGACCTTCTGCTGGTTGCCGCCGGAGAGCACGTCGACCGCGTCCGACAGCCGGCCGAACCCGAGGTGGAGCCTGATCGCCCAGTCGCGGGCCCGGTCGCGCTCGGCGGCGCGGGAGACCAGCGGGCCCCGGCGTAGGCGCTTCAGGCCGGTGATCCCGATGTTGCGCTCGATGGAGTGGCCCATCACCAGGCCCTGCCGGCGCCGGTCCTCGGGGACCAGGGCCAGACCGGCGGACATCGCGGCGGTCGGGGACGCGGCGGGCAGCCTCCTGCCGTTCACCTCGACGGTCCCGGCGTCCCGGCGGTCCACCCCGAAGATCGCGCGGGCGACCTCGCTCCGGCCCGCCCCGATCAGCCCGGCCAGGGCGACGATCTCGCCCCGCCGCACCTCGAAGGAGACGTCGGTGAACACGCCCTCACGGGTGAGCCTGTCGACCCTCAGCGCCACCTCGCCGACCCGGGCCTCCTGCTTGGGATAGAGGGTGCCGAGGTTACGGCCGACCATCCGGCGGACCAGCTCGTCGTGGGTCAGCCCGGCGACCGGCTCACTCGCGATCCAGGTGCCGTCGCGCAGCGTGGTGACCCGCCCGCAGAGCTCGAAGATCTCGTCCAGCCGGTGTGAGATGAACAGCACCGCGCATCCCTGCTCGCGCAGCGCCTCGACCACGCCGAACAGCCGGGCCACCTCGTTGCCGGACAGCGCCGCGGTCGGCTCGTCCATGACGAGCACCCGCGCGTCCCGCGACAGGGCCTTGGCGATCTCCACGAGCTGCTGGTCGGCGATGGACAGGCCGCGGGCCGGCTGCTCGGGGCCCAGGGCCACGCCGAGCCGGGCGAACAGCTCCGCGGACCGGGCGCGCATGGCCGCCCGGTCGATCCGGCCGAACCTGCCCCTGGGGTGGCGGCCGATGAAGATGTTCTCGGCGACCGACAGGTCCGGGAACATCGTGGGCTCCTGGTAGATCACCGCCACGCCCGCCCGCTGGGCGTCGGCCGGGCCGGAGAACTCCACCGGCTCGCCGTCCAGCAGGACCTGCCCGCCGTCCGGGCGGTGCACCCCCGCCAGGATCTTGACCAGCGTCGACTTCCCGGCACCGTTCTCCCCGGCCAGCGCGTGCACCTCACCGGCGCACAGGTCGAGCGAGACCTCGTGCAGCGCCCGTACGGCGCCGAACGCCTTGCTCACCCCGGCCAGCGCCAGCACCGGGGGAACCGCCGGGGAGGACATGGCAGGTGGTCCGGGGGACGGCTCCGCGGAAGGCGGTCCGGGGGCGGCCTCCCCCTCGCCCGGTGCGACCACCGCGCACCCACCTCCTCCGCGTTAAAAACGTTTTAGAGTAATGAACGGACGCTAATCCCGTACGCCGAGGGCTGTCAATGGGGGTGACGTGCTCGTTTCCGAGGGGTGCGCCGGTAGCGCGGGCAGGGCAGGTCAGGGGCCCGCGAGCACGATTGGGTAGGGTCTCGCCCGACGGGATGACACGTTTTAATATCTGCCGAAGCCGGGAGGACGGGTGGGCGACGTCGGCATCAAGCAGGTCGCCCTGGCCGCGGGGGTCTCTCCGGGCACGGTCTCGAACGTGCTGAACCGGCCCGAGCGGGTGGCGGCGCCGACCCGGGAACGCGTCACCCGCGCGATCCGCGAGCTCGGTTTCGTCCGCCACGGCTCGGCCTCGACGCTGCGCGCCGGGCACAGCAGGACCATCGGCCTGTCGGTGATGGACATCGGGAACCCGTTCTTCACCGACGTGGCGGCCGGGGCCGAGGACGCCGCCGGCGCGCTCGGCTACGCGGTGATCCTGGGCAACTCGGCGGGCGGTGCCGCCAAGGAGGAGCGCACCCTGCGGGTGTTCGCCGAGCACCGGGTACGCGGGGTGCTGATCACCCCCTCCGGCGGGGACACCCGCGGGCTCGACGGGCTGCGCGAGCACGGCATCGGCGTGGTGCTCCTCGACCATCCCGCCCACCGGCCCGGCCAGTGTTCGGTGAGCGTCGACGACGTGGCCGGGGGACGGCTGGCCGCCGGGCACCTGCTCGGCCGCGGCGCGCGGCGGATCTGCCATGTCACCGGCCCGCCGGACGTCCGCCAGTGCCGGGACCGGGAACGGGGTGCCCGGCTGGCCCTGACCGACGCGGGCCTGGACCCGCGGTCCGCCCTGCGCACGGTACGGGCCGCCGCGATGACCGCGCGGGCGGGGCAGGAGGTGGCGGCGGCGCTGCTCCGCGAGGGCCGGCCACCGGAGGCGATCTTCTGTGCCAACGACATGCTCGCCCTCGGCGTGCTGCGCGGCCTGCTCCAGGCGGGGGTGGACGTGCCCGGCGACGTGGCCCTGATCGGCTACGACGACATCGACTTCGCCGCCGCCTCGGCGGTCTCGCTCAGCTCGATCCGGCAGCCCACCTACCGGCTGGGGCAGATCGCCACCGAGCTGCTGCTGGACGAGTGCGCCGACCCCGCCGGGCACGCCCATCGGCAGATCATGTTCCAGCCCGAGCTGGTCGTCCGCGAGTCCACGGGCTGAGCGTCCCGTCCCGGCCCCCGTCCCGGCCCCCGCCCCGATCGGCCCGGCCCGGGAAGGTGTGTCATCGTGGCGCCCATGGCTCTTCCCGGCTACGACGAGCTCCGTCCGCGCATCGCCGCCAACCTGTCGGCGTTCCGGCGGCGGAGCGCCCTGCCGCTGACCGAGGGGCTGCGGCACGCCGCGGTCACCGTCTGCGTGCTCCAGGACGGGGCGGGGCGGCCGTACACGATCGTGATCAGGCGCTCCGCGCACGGCCGCAACGCCGGGCAGTGGGCGCTGCCCGGCGGGCGACTCGACGACGGCGAGGACGCCCTGGCGGCGGCCGAGCGGGAGCTGGAGGAGGAGGTCTCGGTACGGGGGGTGGAGGTGGCCGGGGTGCTGGACGACTTCGTCACCGACTCGGGGTTCGTGATCACTCCGGTGGTCGCCTTCGGGGGGCGGCAGCGGCCCCGCGGGGATCCGTACGAGGTGGCCTCGGTGCACCGGGTGCCGCTGGAGCGGTTCCTGGCCCCGGGGGTGCCCCGCTGGCGGATCGACGAGGAGGGACGGAGCCTGCTGCAGATGCCCCTGGGGCCCTCGATCGTGATCCACGCGCCCACCGGAGCGATTCTCTGGCAGTTCGCGGAGGTGGCCCTCAAGGGCCGTGACCTGCGGGTGGCCGGGGTCGCGCAGCCGCACTGGACACGCCGATGACCCCGAAGCGGAATAACCGGCGGTGAGGGTCGGTTAGAGTAAGCGTGCCGATGTGGTTTGTGTCCCCCGGGCCGCAAATTACCGCCTTCACGGAATACCGTTCGGCTGGAGCCGTGTTGTGCCTCTCGCCGAGGAGGCGACCGCCACATCGGCACTAAACGTCACGCCCCGCGAGCGCTCGTACAGGCTCGCGGGGCGTTTCTTTTTCCCGGCTCCCTCCCTCGGACCCCCGACCGCTCTTGCCCGGCTCGCTCCGGGCCGTCCCGAGGCCGTTCTCCGGCCCCTGAGGGGCTCCTGGACGCCCCTGGAGGGCCTACGGGATTTCTTTAGGTGCCCGGGTGGGGGCCGCGGGGTTCCAGCCGGCTCCCAGGGGGTTCCGGCCGACGGGAGGTTTCGCCCTGCTCGCCCAGGTAAGGGCCTGGGCGTTGGAGGATGGCCACAAAGCCGGGAGCTCCGCTTGTGCGGGTACGCACAACCGTCCCCCGCGGGACCACCGCTTAGGGTTGTGAACCCGTCCCATGAGGAGAGCCTGTGCTCTATCGCCTGACCAAGACCGTCAGCGCTCCGGTCCTGCACCTGCTCTGGCCGACCACGGTCACCGGGCACGAGCACGTTCCCGTCACGGGCCCGGCCATCATGGCCTCCAACCACCTCTCGGTCCTCGACTCGACCTTCCTGCCGCTGGTGCTCAAGCGCCAGGTGCGCTTCGTCGCCAAGGCCGAGTACTTCACCGGCAACCCCGTCACCGCCCTGTGGATGCGCGCCACCGGTCAGATCAGCATCGACCGGCAGAGCCCCACCTCGGCCCAGGACATGCTGGACGCGGCGGCGGCGGTGCTCAGGAAGGGCGAGCTGTTCGGCATCTACCCGGAGGGCACCCGCTCCCCCGACGGCCGCCTCTACCGGGGCAAGGTCGGCGTCTCCTGGCTGGCCCTGGCCACCGGCGCGCCGGTGATCCCGGTGGCCATGGAGGGCACGGACAAGGTGCTGCCCATCGGCGCCACGAGGCCCAGGCTCGGCAGGGTGAACGTCCGCATCGGCAAGCCGATGACCTTCAGCGGCTCCGAGCGGAGCGCGCGCGACCGGCGCGCCGTCACGGACGAGATCATGGCGGCGATCCAGGAGCTCTCCGGCCAGGAGTACGTGCCGAGTTACGCACCGAGTCGCGCACAGGGCAAATGATCATCTAACGGCGGATGTCACACCGTCACGCTAGGCTGCCCCCTTCGGAGAACCGAAGCGCGACGAACGGGGGGATCAGGTGGCGCGGGGCAGAACGATCGCGATCACGTCGGCGGCCGTCGTGCTGGTGGCGGGGGCCGCGGGGGGCGGCGCATGGTGGTACCTGCACACCAGGGGCACCCCCCAGGAGACCGCGGAGCTCTTCGTCCGGGCCTGGCAGAAGGGCGACCTGGCGGGCATGCGCGCCCAGCTGGGGACGCCGGACCCGGCGTTCGACACGACGTACGAGAACATGCGCAAGGCGCTCGGCGTGCAGGGCACCGTGGTGCGGCTGGACGGGGTGCGCGAGACCGGGGACGGCGTCGGCCAGGCCGCGTACACCGCCACGCTGAAGCTCAAGGACGTCGGCGAGTGGAGCTACTCCGGCGCCGTGGACCTGGCGGTCGTCGACCGGCACTGGCGGGTGAAGTGGTCGCCGCGCGCGGTCCATCCCGACCTGACCGGGACGACCGCCTTCGCGCTGAGGACGAAGTGGCCGGAGCGGGCCGCGATCACCTCCGCGGACGGCGACCGCATCGACGGCGCCGACGTGGGCGGCTCGGTGCAGCAGCTCGCCGGGTACCTGGAGAAGGCCACGGCCAAGCACGTCGCCAAGCTGGGGGCTCCGTACCGGGTGGGCGACGCGGTCGGCGCGAGCGGGCTGCAGCAGAGGTTCCAGAAGCGCCTGGCCGGCACCCCGGACACCGGGATCGAGCTGGTCGGCGCGGACGGCAAGACCGTCAAGACCGTGGGCGAGATCGACGGCGAGGCGGGCGAGGCGCTGGCGACCAGCCTGGACATGCGGGTCCAGCGGGCCGCGGTCGAGGCGGTCCGCGACCTGAAGAAGACCACGTCGCTGGTCGCGATCAGGCCCTCGTCGGGTGAGATCCTCGCGGTGGTGAACAACGTGGGCGGCTTCAACCGGGCGCTGGACGGCAACTACCCTCCCGGCTCGACCTTCAAGGCGGTCACCGCGGTGGCGCTGCTGGGCGAGGGGATGAAGCCCGGCGACCGGGTCACCTGTCCCAAGGACGTCAAGGTCGGCGGGCTGCCGATCCGCAACTCCAACCACGCCGCCTACGGCTCGGTGTCGCTGTCGGACGCCTTCGCCCACTCCTGCAACACCACCTTCGCCCCCCTGACCAAGGAACGGCTGGACGCCGACAGGCTGGTGGACACCGCGGAGCTGTTCGGCTTCAACACGCCGCTCGACATCGGCGTCCCCGCCGCCAAGGGCAGCTTCCCCAGGGCCGAGAGCGACGCGGAGCTGGCCGCCGAGTCCTTCGGGCAGGGCCGCATCACGGCCAGCCCGCTGCTGATGGCCTCGGTCGCCGCCGCGCTGGCCGACGGCACCTGGCGCCCGCCGACCCTGGTGCCCTCGCTGAAGCAGCCGGTGGAGCCGCGGGCGCTCCCCGAGGGGGTGCTGCCCGACATGCACCGCATGATGTCCGCCGTGGTCACCAAGGGCACCGCCGAGGACGCGGGCCTGCCCCGGGGCACCCGCGGCAAGACCGGGACCGCCGAGTACGGGCCCCAGGACGACCTGAAGACCCACGCCTGGTTCATCGGCTTCCGCGGGGACCTGGCCTTCGCGGTGATCGTGGAGGAGGGGTCGGGCGGTGGCGCGGTCGCCGCTCCGGTGGCGGCCGACTTCCTGCGTGCCCTGGGCTGAGCCGAGGGCCCTGTCGTACGCGGTGTCCGTCGTGCTCCGGTCCCGTCGTGCTCCGGTCCCGCCGGGGCGGGAGAGGGCGGTCAGAACGGAAGGGCCGCGGCGGCCTCGTGACGCAGGACCATGATCAGAAGCGTGGCGATCAGGGTGGCGATCAGCAGCCAGCTGAACATGATGATGACGGTGGACCGGCGCAGGCGCGCCGACGGGCGTCCGCGCCGCTTCCTGGGGGCACGCCTGCGTCCGCCGCGCTCGTTGCGCTGGACGCGCTCGTTGAACGACTCCAGGCGAGCCGCGAGCCGCGGATCCTCATCGACGAGGTAGCGCTCGATCTGCAGCAGCATGCGCTCTTCGTCTTGCGACCAGGCCATGCGGCACCTCCCCGGAACGCAAGCCGTGTGCGGACGTTCTGCCCAATCGTGAAGATCGTTATCCGTTCCGAGGGCCTTGATTTACCCCTTCTTTTCCTGGAGGCGATCAGAACACGGGATCATGCCCGCTCCGGGAGCCGGAAGGGTCTCGTGACCGTGGTTCGGGCGATTCCCAGCCTTCGGTACGATCTCGACATTCCAACGGGCCGGTAGATCCGGACGGGCCCGCCCGCCTCCCCTCGCCGCCGTCGTGAACCGTGCCGTCGTGAACCGTGCCGTCGTGAACCGTGCCGTCGTGAACCGTGCCGTCCCCCCGAGCCGGTACGACCCGGCACGGGGAGACGGCACGGCACCGCGGAGACGGCACGGCGCCGGGGAGGACGGCCGTTCAGTCGAGCGGGGCCGTCACCGTGCCCGCGCCGACGGTCCTGCCGCCCTCGCGGATCGCGAAGCCCAGCCCGGCCTCCAGCGCCACCGGCCCGCCCAGCTCGACCGTGACCTGCACCGTCTCGCCGGGCAGCGCCGGGCCCGTGCCGCCCAGGTCCATCCGGCCCGGCACGTCGGTCGTCCGCAGGTAGAACTGCGGGCGGTACCCGGTCGTGACGGCGGTGCTCCGCCCGCCCTCCGCGGCCGTCAGCAGGCGGACGGTGGCGGTGAAGAGCCGGTGGGCGCTCTGGCTGCCCGGCGCGGCCAGCACCTGGCCGCGCCGGACCTGCTCGCGGCGGATCCCGCGCAGCAGCAGCGCCGCGTTGTCCCCGGCCTCGCCCCGCTCCATGGTCTTGCCGAAGGTCTCGACCCCGGTGACGACCGCGGTGAACCCCTCGCCGAGCCCGACGGCCTGCACGGTGTCGCCGACCCCGACGGTGCCGCGCTCGATCGCCCCGGTGACGACCGTGCCGCGGCCGGTGACGGTGAGCACGTTCTCCACCGGCAGCAGGAACGGGGCGTCGGTGTAGCGGACCGGCACCGGGACGTGGTCGTCGACCGCCTGGAGCAGCGCCTCGATCGAGGCCGTCCACTCCGGGTCGCCCGCCAGCGCCCGCAGCCCGGAGACCCGGACCACGGGCACGTCCCGGTAGCCGTGCTCGTCGAGCAGGTCGCGCAGTTCCAGCTCGACGAGGTCGGCCAGCTCCGGGTCGGCCCCGTCGGCCTTGTTGAGCGCGACCACGACGTGCTCGACGCCGACCCGGCGCGCGAGCAGCACGTGCTCGCGGGTCTGGGGCATGATCCCGTCCAGCGCGGAGACCACCAGGATCGCCCCGTCGAGCTGCGCCGCCCCCGTGATCATGTTCTTCACGTAGTCGGCGTGGCCGGGCATGTCCACGTGCGCGTAGTGGCGCGTGGCCGTCTCGTACTCGACGTGCGAGATGTTGATGGTGATGCCCCGGGCCGCCTCCTCGGGGGCCCGGTCGATGCGGTCGAACGGGACGTAGGCCGCCCCGCCCCGCTCGCTGAGCACCTTGGTGATCGCGGCGGTCAGCGTGGTCTTGCCGTGGTCGACGTGTCCCATCGTGCCGATGTTCAGGTGCGGCTTGGTCCGCACGTAGGCCTGCTTGGCCATGATCGTTGTCTTTCCCGACGCTCGTCCGTGACGGCGACCCGTGCTCGGCCGACCCCTCCCCGCCGGGTCACCTGGGACGAACGGGAAAGGGTCGGCGCTCCGCGCCGTCGAGCCGCCTGGCGGCGGGAGTCAGGGCACGCCCGGACGCGCCCGCGGTGGCGGGCGTCGCGAGAATGGCGTGCCGGAACATGCCTTCATGCTGGGACATGTCCGCGTACGACGGCAACCGGATTTCCGGCGACCCCGGCCGGCGGCACCGGCCGGCGGCCCCGGACGGCGGCACCGGCCGGCGGCCCCGGACGGCGGCACCGGCCGGCGGCCCCGGACGGCGGCACCGGCCGGCGGCCCCGGACGGCGGCCCCGCACGACGGTCCCGGACGGCACCCCGGACGGCGCACCGGCCGCGGACCCGACGGCGGACCCGACGGCGGACCGGCGACCGACGACCGGCGGGTCGCGGGTGGCCGATGTCCGGAAGGGGTATCTAAGGCTCTGTATGCCTGGTCGTGGGCATCATCCGTCGAGCATCACGGGGGAAACGATGACGGACAGCAGGGATTCCAAGGACTCCGGCAAGGCCGCGAAGGTCTCCGGAAAGAGCAAGAAGGCGGCCATGAAGGCGTCGCGGTCGGCCAAGCAGGCCAAGAAGCAGGCGGGCGGGTCCGACACCAGGATGCCGGAGACGGGACCGGCCCACCTTCAGGGACGGGCCGCCCAGCCTCCGGGGGCGTGAAATCATGATCGGGCGACCGAGGTGACCTCCCGTCGCCCGATCATGGAGTGACACGATGCCCGCCTACCTTCGCTTTCCGACGATCTTCGGTGACGTGGTCGTCTTCGCCGCAGAGGACGACCTGTGGATGGTCACCGCCGAGGGCGGGCGGGCCTTCCGGCTGACCGCCGGGGTGGCCGAGGCGGGCTATCCCCGCTTCTCCCCCGGCGGCGACCGCCTCGCCTTCGTCGGCCGCGAGGAGGGGCCGGAGGAGGTCTACGTGATGCCCGCCGACGGTGGCGCCGCCCGGCGGGTGACCTACCACGGGGCCCGCTCCACCGTCACCGGCTGGGACCCGACCGGCGGCATCGTCTACGCCAGCGACCAGGGGCAGCCCTTCGACGGCCGCAGGTGGCTGCACCGGGTGGAACCGGACGGGATGCCCGAGCGCCTGCCCTACGGCCCGGCCAACACCATCTCCTACGGCCCGCGGATCGTGCTCGGCCGCAACACCGCCGACCCTGCCCGGTGGAAGCGCTACCGCGGCGGCACCGTGGGCGACCTGTGGATCGAGACCGGTGGCGGGCGGTTCCGGCGGCTCACCTCGCTGCCCGGCAACCTGGCCTCGCCCTGCTGGGCCGGGGACCGGGTGTACTTCATCTCCGACCACGAGGGCGTCGGCAACGTCTACTCCTGCGACGCCGAGGGCGGGGACCTGCACAGGCACTCCGACCACGCCGACTACTACGCCCGCAACCTCTCCGGCGACGGCCGCAGGCTGGTCTACCACGCCGGGGCCGAGCTGTACCTGGTGGAGGACGGGGAGTCGCGCCCGATCGAGGTGCGGCTGCGCAGTTCCCGTACCCAGCGCAATCGCCGGTTCGCCCCGGCCGAGGACTTCCTGGACGGCGCCACGCTCAGCCCCGACGGCAGCGGCCTGGCCGTCACCACCCGCGGCAAGGCGTTCTCCTTCGCCGCCTGGGAGGGGCCGGTGCGCCAGCACGGGTCGCTGTACGGGGTCCGCTACCGGTTGCTGAACTGGCTCGGCGACGGGGAGCGGCTGGTGGCGGCGGCCAGCGACGAGGGCGACCGCGAGGTGCTGGTGATCCTGTCCGCCGACGGGTGCGCCGACCCCGTCCGGCTCGACCACCTCGACACCGGCCGCGCCGTCGCCCTGGAGGTCTCCCCCACGGCGGACGTCCTGGCGGTGGCCAACCACCGCAACGAGCTGATCCTGGTGGACCTCGCACCGGACGGGACCGGCGGGACGGACGGCCGTGACGGCCGCGACCGTGCTACCGGCGCTACCGGCGCGACCGGCAGGGCGCCGGCGCCCGGCCGCCGTGCCGGCTCCGCGAGGGGCACCGGCCGGGACGGGGACGGCCGGGCCCGCGCCCGGGTGGTGGACTCCAGCAGGTTCGGCGCGATCGAGGACCTGGCCTGGTCCCCCGACGGCCGCTGGCTGGCGTACGCCTGCCAGGACACCGCGCAGACCACCGCGGTGAAACTGTGCCGGGCCGAGACGGGCGAGACGTTCCCCGCCACCCGGCCGCTGCTCTGGGACGGCCGTCCGGCCTTCGACCCCGGTGGCGACTACCTGTACTTCATCGGCCGGCGCGTCTTCAACCCCGTCTACGACGAGCTGCAGTTCGACCTCGGCTTCCCGCTGGGCTCGCGCCCGTACGCGATCGCGCTCCGGGCCGACGTGCCCTCCCCCTTCGTCCCCGCGCCCCGGCCGCTCAGGGACGACGACGACGACGCCGGCACCGGCGGCACCGGTCACGAGAACGGGGAGCACGGGGAGCACGGGGACGGTGACGACGACGGCGACGACGGGGTGCCCGAGGTGGTCATCGACCTCGACGGCATCGAGGACCGGGTCGTCGTCTTCCCCGTGCCCGAGGGCCGCTACGAGGGCGTCGCCGCGATCGAGGGCAAGGCGGTCTACCTGACCTTCCCGGTCGAGGGGAGCGTCGGCGACGACTACGCCGACTCCTCCGACGGCACCCTGCACGTCTACGACTTCGCCAAGCAGAAGCAGGAGACCCTGGTCGGGGACGTGTCGGAGTTCCGGCTGGGCCGCGACGGCGACACGCTGCTCTACCGGTCCGGCGCGCGGCTGCGGATGATCAGGGCCGGGCAGGAGCCGGAGGACGACGACACGCCGGGCCGTACCAGCGGGTGGGTGGACCTGTCGCGGGTGAAGGTCTCCATCCGGCCCGAGGCGGAGTGGCGGCAGATGTTCCGGGAGGCCTGGCGGCTGCAGCGGGAGAACTTCTGGACCGAGGACATGGCCGGGCTCGACTGGGACGGGGTCTACCTGCGGTACCTGCCGCTGGTGGACCGGGTCACCACCCGGGGGGAGTTCTCCGACCTGCTGTGGGAGCTGCTGGGCGAGCTGGGCACCTCGCACGCCTACGAGAGCGGCGGCGCCTACCGGCCCCGGCCGCACTACCGGCAGGGCAAGCTCGGCGTCGACTGGGCCTTCGAGGACGGGGCGCACCGGATCGCCGGGATCGTCGGCGGCGACCGGTGGGATCCCGAGACGACCTCGCCGCTCAACCGTCTCGGCGTGGACGTACGGCCCGGTGACGCGGTGCTGGCCGTCAACGGCCAGCGGGTGGGCCGGGACGTGTGCCCGGACGAGCTGCTGGTCAACCAGGCCGACCAGGAGGTGCAGCTCACCCTGGGGCGCGGGGACGACAGGTGGACCGTGACCGTCAGGGCGATCGGCGACGAGCAGCCGGGCCGCTACCGCGACTGGGTGGAGGCCAACCGGGCCCGCTGCCACGAGCGCGGGGGCGGCCGGATCGGCTACCTGCACATCCCGGACATGGGCCCGGAGGGGTACGCCGAGTTCCACCGCGGTTTCCTGGTCGAGTACGACCGCGAGGCCCTGGTGGTGGACGTCCGCTTCAACGGGGGCGGTCACGTCTCGGCGCTGCTGCTGGAGAAGCTGGCCCGGCGCCGCCTGGGGTACGACTTCCCCCGCTGGGGGGTGCCCGACCCCTACCCCGACGAGTCGCCGCGCGGCCCGATGGTGGCGATCACCAACGAGTGGGCGGGCTCCGACGGTGACATCTTCAGCCACACCTTCAAGCTGCTGGGCCTGGGACCGCTGATCGGCAAGCGCACCTGGGGCGGGGTGATCGGCATCTGGCCCCGGCACCGGCTGGCCGACGGGACGATCACCACCCAGCCCGAGTTCTCCTTCGCCTTCGACGACGTGGGCTGGCGGGTGGAGAACTACGGCACCGACCCCGACATCGAGGTGGACATCACCCCGCAGGACTACGCGGCCGGGGTGGACACCCAGCTGGAGCGGGCCATCGACGTGGCCCTGGAGCGCCTGGTCCTGCAGCCGCCGCACACGCCCAACCCGGCGGCCAGGCCCCGGCTGGCGGTGCCGCGCCTGCCGCCCCGCCAGACCGGGGGACGCATGCCCTGACCCGCTCGTCGTCGTGCGCGCGCGGGGCCCGGCGCTCCGGCCGGCGTCCACCGGCCGGCCCTCGTGCTCAGGACGCCGTGTTCTCAGGGCGCCCCTGAGGGTGCGGTCCCGTGGGCGCCCGCCGTCACCGGGCCACCGCCGGGGAGGTCCCGGTGAGGCTCCTGCGGTGACGTGCGCCCGTCGTAGGCGTCGCGGGCGGCGGTGACCTGCTCGATGTGCGTCTCGGCCCAGTCCTTGATGGCCCGCATCACCGGGAGCAGGCTGACGCCCAGCGGGGTGAGGGCGTAGTCGACCCGTACCGGGACCGACGGGGTGACCGAGCGGGACACCAGCCCGTCGCGTTCCAGGCCGCGCAGGGTCTGGGTGAGCATCTTCTGGCTGACACCGGCGACGGTGCGGGACAGGTCGCTGTAGCGCCGCGGGCCGTCGGCGAGCGCGTTGAGGAGCAGGCTCACCCACTTGTCGCTGATGCGATCGAGAAGCCGGCGGGCCGGGCAGGCCGCGAGGTAGGCGTCGTAGGCGACACGCGCCTCCTCGCGCCGTCGCGCGGCGGTACGGGTGGTCACGACGCTCCTGTGGGTTCGGTACGCACCTCGGAGTGCGTACTTCCTGATAGAGAGTAGCTCTCCATACGGTTGTCCCCACGTCCATGACGGCCTTTCGGAACAGATGGCCTTCGGAACAGATGGCCTTTCGGAACAACGGGGAGAACACATGCGTGCAGTCGTCGTCCGCGCCTTCGGCGGGCCCGAGGTCCTGCGGATCGCGGAGGTGCCGGTGCCGGTCGCCGGAGAGGGGCAGGTGCGCATCCGGGTCGAGGCCGCGACGGTCAACCCCGTCGACCTGGCCACCCGCTCCGGCGCGCTCACCGAGGCGGGCCTGCTCCCGGTACGGGACGTGATCGGCATCGGCTGGGACGTGGCAGGCGTCGTCGAGGAGACGGGCCCGGGGGTCACCGGGATCGAGCGCGGGGCACGGGTGATCGGCCTGTCCGACCGGCTGGACGTGCCGCTGGGCGCCCAGGCCGAACAGGTCGTGCTGGACGCGGACGCGGTCACGGCCGCCCCGGCGGGCGTGACCCCCGTACAGGCCGCGACCCTGCCCCTGAACGGGCTCACCGCCCTCCAGGCGCTCGACGGCCTCGGCCTGGAGCCCGGGCGGACACTGCTGGTGACCGGTGCGGCCGGTGCCGTCGGCGGCTTCGCGGTCCAGCTGGCCGCGGCACGCGGGATCCGGGTGGTCGCGGTCGCCGGGGCCGGCGACGAGCCGCTGGTGCGCGAGCTCGGAGCCGGGCTGTTCGTGCCGCGTACGGCACGGCTGGGCGAGGCGGTGCGCGCCCTCGTCCCTGGCGGCGTGGACGCGGCACTGGACACCGCCGTGGTCGGGGCGGCCGCCCTCGACGCGGTCCGCTCCGGCGGGACGTTCGCCGCGCTGGTCGCGGGAGGGGCACCGGCGCCGCTGCGCGGCATCCGGGTGTTCAACCACTGGATCCGCGCCGACGGGGCGCGCCTGTCGGACCTCGTCGCCCTGGTGGAGGCAGGCGCGCTCACCCTGCGCGTCGCCGGGACCATGCCCCTCGACCGGGTCTCCGCGGCCCACCACCGGCTCGCCGACGGCGGCCTCCGCGGCCGCCTCGTCCTCACCCCCTGAGCATCGCCCCGCCCGCGGGACCGAAGGCGCGTCAGGCTCCAGGGCCCGCGGGGACGGGCGGGATCGTCATGTCCGGCACGGTCCACCCGTCATCAGGCTCCCGGACCCGCGGGCGCCGGGCCGGAACACGAGCCGCCCCGCCCCCGCGAGGTTTTCGGTCCAGCCTTATTCCGGACTCGTTGCCTGGAAGGAGGGGGATGGGCCAGGATCGATGGGTTCGTTCGCAGGGGCGTGCGTCGCGCCCCACTCGTCGAAGGGGAGACAGTTGATCCGGTCCGCTGTGAAGGCCGTCGCCGTGACCGCCCTGGCCGCAGCGGTTCTCGCGGCCGACCCGGCGTACGCGGCGTACGCGACCTCGGCCGTCCACACGCCCGAGCGTGTCTGCGGGGCGGGGTTCAAGCGGGTGAAGGACGGCGTCCGTCCCGTCAGGGCCGGGAGCGACACCTTCGGGTACGTGCACCTCCTGTACAACCGCCGCACCGGCTACAACTGCGCGGTCACCATCAAGACCGCCTTCCGGCGTACCGCCACCCACACCACCGCCACGCTGACGGTGCAGGGCGGCAGGCCCAAGACCGACACGGGCAGGTTCAAGTACTACGCCGGGCCCGTGAAGCTGAAGGCCGGCCGCAGGTGCGTCTCGTACTGGGGCAGCATCCGCGACACCCGCCGGGACTTCACCGAGGCGACCGGCGGCCGCAGGACCTTCGGCAACTGCGGCTGACCCGTGCCCCCGGAGTGACCCCTGACCGTCCGAGGTGGCCGGGTGCCTCGCGGCCCGGAACGATCAGTGTCGTCTCAGGATCCGCTCGATTCGATCCGCGAGATCCTTCGGAAGCCCGTTCGTCACCCGGCTCCTCTCGACGAACAGGTCCTTCTGCCTGCGTTCCGCGGTCTCGCGCCTCCTCCTTCAGGGGGTGCCTCGTAAATCGATCGAACGGACGCGGCGGCTTCGTTACGGTGGGCGGATGTCTTCCCAGCGTGCCCTGCTGCCGCGCTCGACGCCGGCCGCCTCGGGGGTGTCGTCTCGTTCGATCTCCGCGCTGCTGGACCGGATCGAGGCGCAGTCGGCCGAGTGTCACTCCATCATGATCGTGCGCCGCGGTCACGTCGTCGCCGAGGGCTGGTGGGCGCCGTACTCGGCCGGACGCCCGCACCTGTTGTACTCGCTGACCAAGTCCTTCACCGCGATCGCCACCGGGCTCGCGATCACCGACGGGGTGCTCTCGCTGGAGGATCGGGTGGTGGACGTGCTGCCCGAGCACGTCCCGGCCGACATCTCACCGCGGGCGCGGCGGCTGAACGTCCACCACCTGCTGTCGATGACGACCGGACATCGCGACGACAGCCTGGACGAGGCCTGGCGGCTGGAGCCGGGCGACCTGGTGAAGGGTTTCCTGCGCGTGCCGTTTCCCGACCCCGAGGGAACGCGGCACGCCTACGACAACGCGACCACGTTCGTGCTGGCCCGGATGGTGGAACGCGTCACCGGACACGGCCTGCCCGAACTGCTGCAGGAGCGCCTGTTCGGGCCGATGGGCATCGAGCACGCCGAGTGGGACCGGGTGGCCGGCGGTGCCGCCTTCGGATTTCACGGGCTGCACCTGACGACCGAGGCCGTGGCCGCCTTCGGGGAGCTGCTGCTGCGCGAAGGCCGGTGGGGCGAGCGGCGGCTCGTCCCGCGCGAGTGGGTGCGGCTCGCGACCGGACGGCACGTCGACACCCGGCAGATCGAGGGCTGGTCGGAGAACCCCGACACGCTCTGCGGGTACGGCTACCAGTTCTGGATGTCGCGTCACGGCTACCGTGGCGACGGCGCCTTCGGCCAGCTGTGCGTGGTCGTCCCGGAGCACGAACTCGTGGTGGCCGTGACCGCCGCCATAACGCAGGGTGAGTCGATCCTCGGCCCCCTGTGGGAGTGCCTGCTGCCCGGCCTGGATCAGGCGGCGAGCCCCCGGGACGACGAGGTGCTCGCCGATCGCCTGCGGCGGTTGTCGTTCGCGCCGGTGCCGGGATCGGCCGGCCCGGAGCGTTCGGCCGAGGCCGTCCTCGACGCCTCCGCCGAGGACTCGGCCCTGCCCGGCGGGACCACGGTGGTCATCGATCCGGTGCAGGGGGGATGGCTGGTGCGCTTCGGGTCGCCGTCCGAGGTCGAGGTCGAGGTCGGCCACGGCGCGTGGCGCGAGAGCGCACCGCTCGGGCGCCCGGTCGTGGCGACCGGCGCCTGGCAGGGCGACACGTTCGTCGCCGAGCTGTACGTCATCACCACCCCGCACCGGGTCCGGCTGGAGCTCGACGCCGGCGCGGGCACGGCGGTGGCGACGTGGAACACCGTGCCGCTGACCGGCCCCGACCTGAGGTTGCATCTGCGGTCACCTCTGATGACACGACCCGACGTCGCGTAGGCGACACCGGCGCGGTCATCGTCGCAGGGACGGCCCGTCCGGTCGGCGGGAGAGGCACCTGCGGTTTCTCCCGCTCCTCGCCGGCCGGTTCACACCGGTGGGTCGCACCGCATCACGATCCACCGGAAAGGTCGCATTCGCCGCGGGCCGCTGACGCTCCTCCGGCCCGGTCCCCCGGCGCCGGTCACCCCACCCGGTCCCGGCCGGCGAAGGCCAGCAGGCGGGCGGCCAGGGACCTGACCTCGTCGCGCAGCCCGTCCGGGGTGAGGACGGTGAACGGCACGCCGAGACCGGCGAGCATCTGCGCCATCCCGTCCAGCCGCTCGGCGCGGGTGGCGAGCAGCACCCCTCCGGGGGTCTCGCTCAGGGTCGCCGTGGTGGCGGGGATCCGCGCCGCGGCCTCCTCCAGGGTGGTCTCCAGCACCACCCTGACCTCGTGCCGGTACGGCACCGCCGCCAGCGACCCGACCACGTGCGCGACCGGGTCGAAGCCCTCGGGGACGGCGAACGCGCGCCCGGTGCGCGTGACGTCCACCACCCGGTCGACCCGGAAGGTCCTGACCTCCCCGCTGGCGTGGTCGAACCCCGCGACGTACCAGCGGCCGGAGTGGAAGACGATGCCGTACGGGTCGAGCTCGCGGGTCGAGGCGTCGCCGCGCCAGGAGCGGTAGGCCAGCCGTACGGTGACCAGGTGCCGGGCGGCACCGGCTAGGGCGAGCAGCGGGGCGGCCCTCGGGGCGGGTGTCCTCGGCGCCGCGCGTCCGGTGTGGTCGAGCGTCTGCGACACCGCGTCGACGCGCTCGCGCAGCGGGCCGGGGAGCACGCGCTGGATCTTGGCCAGTGCGCTCTCGGTCGCCGCCTCCCCCACCGCCAGCCCGGTGCGCCGCCCGGCCAGCAGGCCCAGCACCACGGCGGTGGCCTCGTCGTCGGTGAGCATCAGCGGGGGCAGCTTGTAGCCGGGCAGCAGCCGGTAGCCGCCGTAGCGGCCCCGCTCGGCCTGGACCGGGACCCCGAGGTCCGACAGCCGCACCGCGTAGCGGCGCACCGTGCGCTCGTCCACCTCCAGCCTGGCGGCGAGTTCGGGGCCGGTCAGGCCGGGTGCGGCCTGCAACAGCTCCAGCAGCGCGAGAACCCGGGCGGCCGTCACGGCAAGATCCCTCACATATCCGGACCGGTACTGTCCGGATTCGATCCTACGGTGAGACCAGGCGAACGAAGGAGAAAGACATGAGCACGTACGTCCTGGTTCCTGGCTTCTGGATCGGCGGATGGGCCTGGGAGAAGGTCGCCCGGCCGTTGCGCGAGGCCGGGCACGACGTCCACCCGGTCACGCTCACCGGGGTCGGCGACCGGGTCCACCTGGCGGGTCCCGGCGTCGACCTGGAGACCCACGTCCAGGACATCGTCAACACGATCGTCTTCGCGGACCTGATCGGGGTGATCCTCGTCGCCCACAGCGGGGCCGGGGCACCGGTCACCGGGGCGGCCGACCGGATCCCCGAGCGCGTCGCCCGGATCGTCTACCTCGACAGCGGGCCGATGGCCGACGGCATGACCCAGCTGGACATCAGGGAGCCCGAGGAGCGGGAGCTCGTCGAGAGGAGGGTCGCCGAGGAGGGCGGCGGCGTGGGCTACCCGCCCCCGTCCTGGGAGGAGCACGAGCGGGCCGGGGTCAGCCTGGAGGGACTGGGCGAGGTGGAGCGCGCGTGGTTCGCCTCCCGCGCGGTCCCGCAGCCGTACGGGACGCTGACCCGCCCGCTGAGGCTCGGCGGAGGCGCGGACGCGCTGCCCAAGACGCTGGTGACGTGCTCGTTCCCGCTGGAGCAGGTGCATGCCATGATCGCCTCCGGTCACCCGTACTTCGCGGCGCTCTCCGGGCCCGAGTGGAGCTTCGCGGCGGTGCCCACCGGCCACTGGCCGATGTTCTCCGAGCCGGAGAAGACCGCGGCCGCGCTCGCCGCGCTGTCGGCCTGACCCCGGGGGTCCCCACGAGACGCGGGGGCCCGTCCCCGGGACACGCCACCACGGAACGGGAACGCGCTCGCGGTCCGGGACGGGACAGGACCGGGGCGGAGATGTCCGGGGGTGCCGCGTCCGCGGACGGTGACATTTGTCCCGGCCGGGTCCGGATCGATGGATCTACCTGCGTCTTCGGTCCCTCCGTAGCGTTCCCCCCATGACGAGCACGACAGTGACGACGAGCACGACGAGCACGACGGGCGACGCGGTGTCGCTCGGTGATCTGACCAAGCACTTCGGGACGGTACGGGCCGTGGACGGCCTCAGTCTGGACATCCCCGTCGGGCAGACCGTGGCCCTGCTCGGGCGCAACGGCGCGGGGAAGTCCACGGCCATCGGGCTGATGCTCGGGTTGCTGGCCCCGACCTCGGGCGGCGTCCGGATCTTCGGGGGGACGCCCGAGGCCGCGATCCGCGCCGGGCGGCTGGCGGCGATGCCCCAGGAGGGCGGCCTGGTCCCCCGGACCACCGTCCGCGAGCTGGTCGGTTTCGTCTCCATGACCTACCGGACGCCGATCCCGGTGCCGGAGGTGCTGGCCGCCGCCGGGCTGGAGGAGCTGGCCGGCCGGCGGGTGGAGCGGTTGTCCGGTGGCCAGTCCCAGCGATTGCGCTTCGCGCTGGCGCTGGCCGGGGACCCCGAGTTGATCCTGCTGGACGAGCCGACCGCGGCACTGGACGTCCGCGCCAGGCGGGAGTTCTGGGAGAGCATGCGCGCCTTCGCCGCGCGCGGCAGGACCGTGCTGTTCTCCACCCACTACCTGGAGGAGGCCGACGAGTACGCCGACCGGGTGGTCGTGATCGACAAGGGCCGGATCGCGGCCGACGGCACCAGCCGGGAGATCAAGCGCCTGGTCTCGCTGACCACGGTGAGCGTCACCGCCGGCACCCGGCGGGCCGCAGACCTGGAACGCCTGCCCGGGGTCACCTCCGCGCGGGCCCGCGACGGCCGCGTGCACCTGCGTACCCGCGACGCCGACGCCACGGTGATGGCACTGGCCGGGATGGGAGCCGTACGGGACATCGAGGTGGCGCCCGCCGCGCTCGAGGACGCCTTCATCGCGCTGACGGAGGTGGACGCCTGATGCTCGCCTACATACGCCTGGAGGTCGTCAGGGTCCTCCGTGACCCGGGGTACGTGATCATGGGCTTCGTGATGCCGGTGGCGATGTACCTCCTGTTCACCAACCTCGGCGTCACGGGCGCCGACCGCGTCTCGGCCGCCGTGTACGTGATGGTCAGCATGGCCGCCTTCGGGGCGATCGGCTCGGCCTTCAACAACGGCACCGGCATCGCCGAGGACCGTACGGCGGGCTGGTTGCGGTTGCTGCGCACCACCCCGCTGTCCCCGGCGCGGGTGGTCACGGGCAAGGCGATCACCGGCATGCTCGTGGTGCTGCCCGCGATCTGCGGGGTGTCCCTGGCCGGAGCGCTGCTGAACGGGGTGCGCCTGCAGGCCTGGCAGTGGGCCTCGATCGTGCCGCTGCTCTGGGTCGGCTCGCTGCCCTTCATCCTGCTCGCCCTGTCCTTCGGCTACCTGTTCAGCGGGCAGACCGCCACCGTGCTCAACATCGCCGCCAACCTGGGGCTGGCGGTCGTCGGGGGGCTCTGGATGCCGGTCGAGGGCTTCCCCGGCTGGATGAGGACCCTGTCGGGGTGGACGCCGAGCTTCGGCTACGCCGACCTGCCGCGCCGGGTGGCGTTCGGACAGGTGCCCGACGCGGGCACGGCGCTGATCCTGGCCGGCTGGCTGGTCGCCTTCGGCGCCCTCGCCGTGTACGCCTACCGCCGGGCCGGGCGCCTCACGTGAACGGTGCACACCCGCCGCCGGGCCGGGCGCCCCATGTGGACCGCATGATAGGAGTCTCCAGGTGAGCGGAGGGCCTGCGGTGAGGAAGCGCGAGGGGCCGGGACACGAAGAGCCGGGACGCGGAGGGCCGGGGCAGCTGGCCTTCTACCCCTGGCTGCTGATCGCCTATCCCCCGCTCGTCGACGTGGTGGAGGGAGACGCGCGGCCGGTGCTCCCGGCGGCGCTGGGCCTGGCGGCCTTCGTCGTCCTGTACGTGCTGTGCGTCCGGTTGTCCTTCACCGACCGGCGGCGCGCGGCGGCCGTGGTGCTGGCCGGGCTGCTGGGGGTGACCTTCCTGCTGCTGGCCGGGCTCGCCCACGACTGGTTCTTCCTCGCCCCGCTGATGACGATCGCCTGCGGGGTCGTGCTGCGCGGCAGGCCGGTCTACGTCCTGCTGGTCGTGCTGACCCTCTCGCTGGTCGTGGTGATGTGGCGGTCGGGGGCGAGCACGGAGCAGATCTCGCTGGTCAGCTGGGGGACGACCACCGGCGGCCTGGTGGTCAGCATCGTGCTGAGGCTGTTCTCGGTGATCGGCGAGCTGCACGACACCCGCGAGGAACTGGCCCGCGTCGCGGTGGCCGAGGAGCGGTTGCGCTTCTCCCGTGACCTGCACGACCTGCTCGGGCACACGCTCTCGGTGATGGTGGTCAAGGCGGAGGTCGTACGGAGGCTGGCCTCCCGTGACGCCGAGGCGGGGGCCTCCCAGGCGGCCGACATCGAGGCCCTCGGACGGGAGGCGCTGCACGAGGTGCGGGCCGCGATCACCGGCTACCGGGGACGCGGTCTGGCCGCCGAGCTGGACGGCGCGCGCACGGTCCTGGCCGACGCGGGCGTCACCGCCACGGTGACCGTCACCGGGGACGCGCCCACGCCGGAGGCCGACGCGCTGCTGGGCTGGGCCGTGCGCGAGGGCGTGACGAACGTCGTCCGCCACGGCTCCGCCCGTACCTGCTCGATCTCCCTGCGGGGCACGGTGCTGGAGATCCGCGACGACGGCCGGGGCGCCGGGGAAGGGGTCTTCGGCAACGGCCTGCGCGGCCTGTCCGAGCGGGCCGCGGCGCTCGGCGGGACGCTGGAGGCCGGCCCGGCGCCGGGGGGCGGTTTCCTGCTGAAGGTGACGCTGCCATGACCGGCCGGCTCCCGTACCGGAGGACGTTCCGATGATCAGAGTGTTGCTGGCCGAGGACCAGGGCATGATGCGCGGCGCGCTGGCCACGCTCCTGGACCTGGAGGACGACATCGAGGTGGTCGCCACCGTCGGCAGGGGCGACGAGGTCGTCGCGGCCGCGCTCGGCGCGCGGCCGGACGTGGCGCTGCTGGACATCGAGATGCCCGGGATCAGCGGCCTGGACGCCGCCGCCGAGCTGCGGGACCGGCTGCCGGAGTGCCGGGTGCTGATCCTGACGACCTTCGGCAGGCCCGGGTACCTGCGCCGGGCGATGGAGGCGGGCGCCTCGGGGTTCCTGGTCAAGGACGGTCCCGTGGAGGAGCTGGCCGCGGCGATCCGGCGGGTCCTGGCGGGCGGGAAGGTGATCGATCCCGCGCTGGCCGCCGCGGCGCTGAGCACCGGCACCAGCCCGCTGACCGAGCGCGAGCGGGACGTGCTGTCCGCGGCGGCCGACGGCTCGACGGTCGCCGACATCGCGGACCGGCTGCACCTGTCGGAGAGCACGGTGCGCAACTACCTGTCCGCCGCGATCGGCAAGACCGGCACCCGCAACCGCATCGAGGCCGCCCGTACCGCCCGGCACAACGGCTGGCTCTGAACGGCGAGGGTCAGGGAGCGGGCAGGGGCTCCACCACCGGTTCGGCGAGCCAGTCGCGCATCATCCGGAAGGTCTTCTCCGCGATCAGCCGCTGACCGGCCGCGTTCGGGTGGAAGAAGTCCCACTTGCTGACGTGGCCGAGCGTGAACGGCTGCGCGAACACCTGGCCGCCGTCGTGGCGGCAGCCGGGGCCGTAGGCCGCGCAGACCCGGGCGAGCGCGGCGTTGTACCCGGCGATGCGGGCGCGCACGCGCTCGCGGCGGGCCCGGTCGGCCTCCGAGGCCGAGGTGGGGCGCGCCAGCATGGTGGGGCAGATCCGGCCCACCGCCCAGAAGCCGCGCGCCACCGGGCTGTCCTTGCCGATCCGCCAGAGCCGGCCGACGTCGGGGACGCTCGCCACGAACACCCGGCCGCCGGGCCGGCCGGCCTGGAAGGTCGCCAGGGCCTGGGCGACGCGGCTCTCGTAGAGGTCCACCGGGGTCATCAGCCGCTCGGAGGACACGCAGGCGTCCTGGGCGCCGACCAGGATCGTGACGTAGTCGGCCCGGCGCTCGACGGCCCGCGCCACCTGGGCGGCGAGACCCGCGCTGGTGGAGCCGGGGACGGCGAGGTTCACGGTGCGCGGGGCGAGGCCGAGATCGCCCATCCTCAGGCGGTGGCTCCGGACGCTCGGGTGATCCCCGGTCGACCAGGAGCGCGAGGCGCAGGGGACGTACCAGCCGCAGGCGTTGAACCCGGCGCTGATGGAGTCGCCGAGCGCGGCCATCACCCTCGGCCGCCAGGGCTCGGCAGTCCGGGCCACCCCGGACACTCCGGCCGTCTGGGCCGTCTGGGCCGCGGGAGCCGTCGGGGCCGTCCGGGCGGCCCAGGCCGGGGCGGCCTGGGCGATCGTGAGGGCGGCCAGCCCTGTGAATGCCGTCACAGTCCTGCGAAGCATGACACCCCCGCTGCGAGATCTCGTCTGCTTCGGATGTATCACCGCAGGTCGGAGCGGCAGGCTTCGTTGACCGAGTGCCTTGGTTTTCTTGACACGTCGTGGCGGGTGTGCTGGGGCGTGAACGACAGTCGAACACGTTCAGTTTTACGCATAGAGTGGCGGAGGTGAGTGTAGCGCTCGGATCGATTCGTCCTCTCGTGGTGAGAACCACCCCCGTCGAGGACCCCGGCGACCTTTTCTCCCGGCTCCCCGACGCCGCCCCCTACGCCTGGGTCAGGCGCGGAGAGGGACTCGTCGCGTGGGGCGAGGCGGTGCGCCTGGACGTGCCCCCCGGCCCCGGGCGTTTCGACTGGGCCCGCGACCGCCTCGCGGAGATCTTCGGCGAGGCGCACGTCGACGACGACGTGACGGCCCCCGGCTCGGGCCCGGTCGCCTTCGGCTCGTTCACCTTCGACCCGGACGCCCACGGCTCGCTCCTGGTCGTGCCCGAGACGATCCTGGCCCGCCGTGACGGCCGCGCCTGGCTGACCACCGTCGGCGAGCGTCGGCTCGACGCCGTCACGCCGCTCCGCGACCCGGGCAGGATCCGGTACGGCGACGGCAGCCTGACCGCGCCGGAGTGGCAGCACGCCGTGGCCCGCGCGATCCGGCGGATCCGGTCGGGCCTGCTGGAGAAGACCGTGCTGGCCCGGGACCTGAACGCGGTCGCCGAGCGGGCGATCGACGTCCGCCTGCTGCTCGCCCGGCTGGCCGCCCGCTACCCCGAGTGCTACACGTTCTCCTGCGCGGGGCTGGTCGGCGCCACCCCCGAGCTGCTGGTCCGGCGGACCGGGGAGACGCTGGAGTCGCTGGTGCTGGCCGGCACGATCGCCCGGGGCAGCGGCCAGGCCGACGACGTGGCGCGCGGCGCGGCCCTGTTCGCCTCGGAGAAGAACCGCCACGAGCACGCCTGCGCGGTGGCGTCGGTACGCCAGGCGCTGGACCCGCTCTGCGCCGAGCTGAAGATCCCCGAGGCGCCCGAGCTGCTGGTGCTCGCGAACGTCCAGCACCTGGCCAGCCCGGTGACCGGGCGGCTGCCGGCCGGGACCTCGGTGCTGGACGTGGTGGAGGCCATGCACCCGACCGCCGCCGTGGGCGGCACCCCGACCGGGCGGGCGCTGGACGTCATCCGCGACCTGGAGGGCATGGACCGCGCCGGGTACGCCGGTCCGGTCGGCTGGATCGACGCCCGGGGTGACGGTGAGTGGGGGATCGCGCTGCGCTGCGCGCAGATCCAGGGTGCCCGTGCCCGGTTGTTCGCCGGCTGCGGGATCATGGGCGACTCCGACCCGGCCTCCGAACTCGCCGAGGCCCAGGCGAAACTGAGGGTCATGCAGTACGCCCTGGAGGGCTGACCCCGCCCTGGTCGGCGACGGTTCGATAGGCGTACCCTCACAAGGGCAACACATCGGACATTTCAGGCAAGGAATGATCCTTCTTCTGCTCCATGTTCTCTCATGCCGTACGGCCGGGCCTGCTCGTCAGGGAGAGGAAGATCATGACGTTATTGACCACCGACCGCCTCACGGTGCGTGACTGGAGTCCCGCCGACGCCGGCGAGGCCCTGGCCATCTACGGGGAGCCCGAGGTGACCCGCTGGCTCTCTCCGGCGATGAACCGGCTGGAGGGAGAGGAGGCGATGCGGGCCACGCTGGAGTCGTGGGAGAGCAGCAGGCCGGCCCTGACACCCCCGCTGGGCCGCTGGGCGGTCGTGCGCAACTCCGACCAGCGCATCGTCGGCGGCCTGTCCCTCAGATACCTGCCGCCGGACGAGGAGGACATCGAGATCGGCTGGCAGCTCGCCCCCGACGCCTGG
This sequence comes from Streptosporangium sp. NPDC050148, assembly GCF_055586505.1. NCBI lineage: Bacteria > Bacillati > Actinomycetota > Actinomycetes > Streptosporangiales > Streptosporangiaceae > Streptosporangium > Streptosporangium sp. NPDC050148. Next base: position 49,524 of record NZ_JBVJIA010000037.1, read on the forward strand.
GGGAACGGCTACGCCACCGAGGCCGGCCGCGCCCTGGCGGGCTGGGCGTTCTCCATCGGCGCCCACGAACTCGTCGCGGTCGTCCGGGTGAACAACCAGCGCGGCGCCGGGGTGGCCAGGCGCATCGGCATGCAGTGGGCCGGGGAGACCGACAAGTACTACGAGACGCGCCTGAACGTGTACCGCCTGTGGCCCAGCGATCTCACCGCCGCCCAGGAGGAGGCCCTCCGGCTCTGACCGGTCTCCTCACGGGGTCGCGTGAGGAACCCGGCGAAGAGGTCCCACCGGCGTCCGTGATGCCCGGTCCCCGGATTCGGGGGCCGGGCATCACGGTCGGCCCGTCCGGTGAGCGTGGCCGGTGACCAGGTCCCGGTCATCCGAGGGTCTTGACCTCCAGCAGCCCCGCCGGTCCCTGCCCGCTCTGCGGCACCATGCGCGGCCGGGTGGCTCACCTGCGCGAAGGTGGCCGTGTCGCAGCCGTCGGCGGCGAGGCCGGCGGGGTGTTCTGCCACCTGCGGGCGGCCTGCTTCATCAGCTGCGGATAGACGATCAGGTGGCGAAGCGGCCGGATCACGGCCATGTAGGACCGCCCGAACACGCCGTTCGGTTTGATCAGCGCGGCCGCCTGGGCGTGGTAGCCGCCCGAGCCGTCGGGGACCCACCCGTAATGGGACAGGCAGTGCACGGTTCTGTTCGCCAGTTCCCAGCACATCTCGTTGTGCGTGAGGTAGACCGGGCGGAACGGTGTCCCGTGGGGCACCGGCGGAATCGGTCCGTCGCGCAGGTCGGCCGGTAGCCGGTCGCGCAGGGACGGCACCCGGGCATCGAGGTCGTGTTCGGGTCCGTCCCAGCCCAGCAGTCGCCCGAGTCGCCAGCGCAGGTCCCACAGTGCGCGCGCCGGCCATGCCCAGCCGTCCGTCGGGGCGTGGTCGTCGCCGGCGATCCGTTCGCCCATCCGCACGAATCGCTCGAAGTCGTCCGGACCGCCGGGGGTCGGCAGCGCCCACACGTCCTCGAGGTGGAAGTCGGCGGCGATCTCGTGAATGCGCCACGGCTGATCGGTGTGCGTACCGTCGGGAAGTCTCATCGTGGTGTACCACCTGTCGCGGGAAGATGGGGTGTGGCTTCGGCGCGGCCCGGCGTCACCGTGGGAGCCCGGTCCGAGGCGCGGGGGCGTCATGGCGGGCGGCGCGGCGGGTCCCGGCCAGCAGCAGGACGATCGCGAGCACGCCGAGCGGCCAGGGCGTGAACGGCTGGACCACGGCGTCGACCACGGTCCAGATCCCCAGCGTCCACGCGATGAACGCCGGCGGTGTGATGCCGCGGCGGTCCAGCCACACCACGATCAGGCCGATCACGACGAGGGGCGGGCCGAAGCTGTCCACGCTCAGCCAGTACGCGCTGCCCGCCGGGCTCATCTGCGCCAGGTCCTCGTGCCACAGTCCCCCGCCGAACCACGTCCCGGCGTGGCGCGCGGCCTTCTCCACCGTCAGGGCGCCGAGCGTGTGCGCCGCTCCGCAGAACGCGAGGATCCAACCGGCCCACTTGATCATCTGAGTTCTCCGTTCGTGTCGCGAGGCCGTGCGGTGCGGCTCCATCGGCGATGGGACGGCCGGCACCCAGGTCCGGGCGAGTTACGGAACCGTGGTTTCGGTACCGATGTTCCGTATCATGCAGGCATGGCGGTGAGAAGGCAACAGGGCGGACGCCCCCGGGACGGTCGCGTGGATCACAAGATCCTGCAGACCACCCGGGAGCTGATCGACGAGGCGGGCTACCCGGCCCTGACGGTCGACCGGGTCGCGGCCCGCGCCGGAGTGGGCAAGGCGGCGATCTACCGCCGCTACGCCTCCAAGGCCGAGATGGCGTTCGCCGCCATCGTGCACGGACAGCAGCCGCCACCGCCGGCCGACACCGGCTCCCTGCACGGGGACCTGCTGGCACTGGCCCGCACGTTTCACGCCCGCATGGCCACCCCGGCGGCCAGGCACGTGGCACCGGCCCTGATAGGCGAGCTCGCCGCCGACCCCGAACTGGACACCCGGTTCCAGGACACCTTCCTGGCCGCCGAACACGCCGGTCTCGCCGAGATCGTCGAACGGGCGGTGGCGCGCGGCGAACTGGCCGGCCCCGTCGACCCCACGATCGCCCACCTGCTGCTGCTCGGCTCCCTCGCGGCCGGCCTGTACATCATCAACCTGCCCGTCGACGACGCGATGATCATCGACCTCGTCACCGCGACCGCGACCGGCATCGCCGCCCTGGCCGACCGGCACCACGGTGACCCCCGCGGCGACCCCAGCGGTGCCGCCCGGCCGGGCCCGCCGGCACCGGGTCGAGCGTGACGCCGGTGATTCAGCGCCGGGGCTTGTAGCCCCTGTGCAGGGCGACGATGCCCAGGTCGAGGTTGCGCCACGCCACCCGCTCCCAGCCGGCCCCCTGGATGATCCCGGCCAGGGCCGGCTGGTCGTGCCAGTCCCTGACGGACTCGGCGAGGTACTCGTAGGAATCGTCGTTGGAGCCGAAGATCCTGCCCACCGCGGGCAGCATCCTCATCAGGTACTCGCGGTGGAGCAGGTCGAACGACGCGACCGTCACGTGGGAGGATTCGAGGATCACCAGCCTGCCGCCCGGCTTGGCGACGCGCAGCATCTCACGCAGGGCCTGCCCGGTGTCGTGCACGTTGCGCAGCGCCGCGGAGATCGTGACGGCGTCGAAGGCGTCGTCGGCGAACGGCAGGTTCAGGGCGTCACCCGCGATGAACGGCAGGCCGGGGCCGGTGAGCGCGTTTCGCCCCCTGCGCCTGACGCCCGTGTTCAGCATGCCGATGGAGAAGTCGGAGGCGATCGCGCGTGCGCCCCGCCCGGTGAACGCATCGGTGGAGGTGCCCGTACCCGCTCCGAGGTCGAGCACGATCTCGCCGGGACCCGCGTCGACGGCCTCGGCGACGGCCCTGCGCCACAGCCGCATCCGGCCGAGCGAGATGACGTCGTTCACGAAGTCGTACCGCCGGGCCGTGCGGTCGAACATCGCGGCGACCTCATGCGGTCGCTTGTCCAGCTGTGCGCGGGTCATGAAGTCCCCCAGATCGTGTGCCGTGATCACGGGCGGCCGGGTGCCTCCGTGGTCGAGCCTGTGCGGCCCGGCCTCCCGAAGCCGGGCTCGTCGTCGCGGTCGCCGCCGATCGCGGTGAAGGCGGTCGTCGCCGTTCGCTCAGCGCGCGTGCCGGGACGGTTCCGCCCCGGTCTCGACCAGGAAGCCGGTGAGCACCTCGGCGAGTCGTTCGGGCTGGTCCTCGGGGACGAGCGTGGACGAGTCGGCGATCTCGATCAGCCGGCCCCCTGGGTACAGCTCCGCCAGCCGGGGGCCGTGCTCGCGCGGCATCAACCGGTCTTCGCTCGCCCAGACGACCAGCACGGGGCGGTCGAAGTCGCTCAGTCGCTCACTCCAGGCCAGCAAGGTCCCACGCCCGGGCGCCGAGGTGGCGAACTTGGCGAAGTCCCTGCGAATGGCCCTGCTCCGGGTCGCGGGAGCGAACCAGTCGTCCATGATCTCGTCCGGGATCCCGCGCAGGCTCATCCCGCCGAATCCATCGCGGTTGTTCCGGAACCACGGAAAACGCATGAGCCGCGTCAGGAGCCAGATGCCACCGGGAACCCTGCACATCGCGGCCAGCGGCTTGACGGGTCCCGGGGGAAAGTTGTCGAACGCCTCGCAGGCCACCAGCACGAGGCGCGCGATCCGGTGGGCCCGCCCCTCCGACACCAGGAACTGGCCACCGCCCCAGTCGTTGAGGACGAGGGTCACCTCGTCCACGGCGAGCCGTTCGATGAACTCGCCCAGCAGCAGCGCGACACCGCGCTGCGACAGGTCGGCGTCCGGGTTCATCGGCCGGCGATGACCACCGAGGGGCAGCGTGGGCAGGACGCAGCGGTACCCCTCCAGCAGCGGCACCACCTTGCGCCACTGGGTCTCGTTCATCGGCGGGCCGTGGCCGAACACCAGCACCGGCCCCTGGCCGCCGGTGTCCTGATAGTCGATCGGACCGCACGACAGCTCGATCGTCGGCATCACACCTCCATTTGATAGATCGTTCTAATGTAACCTAGTGAACACCGACGGATCACGCCAAGCCCTCTGGGCGCGGAAAGGGTGAAGCGCAATGGGACGGACGGACACGCGGACCAGGATCCAGGACGCGGCCACGGTGCTGTTCCGCCGCAACGGCTACTCGGGCACCGGCCTGAAGCGGATCGCCACGGAGGCGGACGCGCCCTTCGGCTCCATCTACCACTTCTTCCCCGGCGGCAAGCAGCAGCTGGCCGAGGAGGCGATCCGCACGTCCGGAACCGCGTACGGCCGGATGGTGCTGGAACTGCTGGACAGCGTCCCGGACCCGGTCGAGTCCGTCGAGCACGCCTTCCGGACGGCCGCGGACGACCTCGCAGCGACCGGCTACGCCGACGCGTGCCCGATCGCGGCCGTGGCGCTGGAGGTCGCCGGCACCAACGAGGTCCTCCGGGTCACGACGGCGGAGGTCTTCGCCGGTTGGGTCGATGCCGGTGAGCAGTGGTTCGCCCGCTGGGTGCCCGACCGGAACACGGCGCGGTCACTCGCCTATTCGATGATCATGATTCTGGAGGGGGCGTTCGTGCTCTCCCGGGCCGCCCGCGACCCGGAGCCGCTGCGGGTGGCCGGCCGGTCGATGGCCGAGATGCTGCTCAGGGCCGTCGAGAAGACCGGCGCGCAGACCGGCGAGGGGTGATCCCTGCGAGCGGGACAGGCGACGGGAGCCGTCCGTCACACTTTCATACATGTACGTATGTATGTATATTGACGATGGAACCGGAGACGAGGGCGGGGGAAGCGGTATGAGCGGGACGGTCGCGCGTCGCACGCAGGCCGATAGGCGCGCCAGGACGCGGGGGGCCATCCTGGCGAGCGCCGCGCGGGGATTGTCCACGTACGGCTACGCCGATCTGGTCCTGGAGCAGGTGGCGAGGGACGCGGGATACACCCGGGGGGCGCTCTACCACCTGTTCGCCGGCAAGGAGGAGCTCGCCCTCGCGGTGGTGGAGTGGGTGAGCGAGACGTGGGACGCCGAGGTGCGCCTGCCCGCCCTCTCCGAGGCCGATCCCCTGGCCTCGCTCCTGACGATGGCCAGGGGTCACACTCTCTACTGCCGTCGCGACGTGGCCAGGGTGATGCTCACCCTCAGGGTCGAGTTCGCCGGGCAGGATCACCCGGTCGGGCGTGCGGTCGGTGAGACCATCGGCCGACTGGAGACCGAGTGCGCCGGGCTCATCGCCGCGGGCCGCGACAACGGCTCGATCCCCCCGGGGCCGCCGGCGCGCCTGACGGCGGTCGCCTTCGTCGGGCTGATCGAGGCGGTCGCGATCCAGGTGGCAGGCCAGGCCCCCCACGACATCGAGCTCATGGAGAGAGCGGTGCGCGGGATCCTCGGTGTCGCCCCCGTCGTGTCCCCGTCACCGCCCGCGCACCGCTGACGGCGCGGACCACGTGACCACGCCGCCACCTTGGCCGATCGCCCCGAACGGGAGAACTTGAGATGCCGATCACGAGACGAGCCCGCGCCCATCCCACCGTGGCGTCACCGACGACGTTGCTCACCGCCTCCGGGATCCGGGGCGACTGGACCGACTGCCAACGCCAGCCCGTGTCCGCGCACGCGTGCGCGGATCCCGCCGAATGGGCGCGCGGACTCTTCCACGATCCACCGGCGTGGGTCACCGCCGCGCTGTCGGTACGCGATCGTGCGGTCAGGCTTCTCGGGCTCCGGACGACCTCACAGGAGAGCTTCCCCGTACTGGCCCGCAACGAGAAGGAGGTGCTGGTGGGTGCCGACGACCGGCACCTCGACTTCCGAGCGGCCGTCCGGTGCCACGACGGCGCGGTGGACGTGATCACGTTCGTCCAGGTCCACAACACGCTCGGGTGGCTCTACCTCGGTCCCGTGCGTCTCGTGCACCCGCCGATGGTCCGAGGGCTGCTCCGGCGCGCGGCCGGGCGCCTGGATCCGTCACCGGGCCCCTGAGTCCGGGACGAGCGCCTCGTCCCGCCCGGCCGGAACGGCCCAGCCCGATGCCGTGGCTCGCACCGGTCCTCGTGGCCTCGTGTCCGCGTGGCCTCGTGTCCGCGTGGCCTCGTGTCCGCGTGGCCTCGTGTCCGCGTGGCCTCGTGGCCTCGTGACCGCGTGACCCGGAACGTGATCCCGGCCGGCGGGCCGGTCCCCGGCGCACCGGCCGGGGCTCAAGGCCCAAGGGCCCGGGGGCCGGCCGGGCGTCACGGGCGGCCCCGGCCCCCCTCACCGGTCAGGCGTGGTGCCTGCCCTTGCGGCGGTCGGACACCCTGACCACCACGAAGATCACGATGGCCAGGATCACGATGCCCAGCACCGCCTTCGAGACGATGCCCATGTACTGCTCGACCAGCTCCCACTGCTCACCGAGCAGGTAGCCGGCCATCACGAAGGCCGTGTTCCAGATGAGGCTGCCCGCCGTGGTCAGGAGCGTGAAGATCGTGATCGGCATCCGCTCGACCCCCGCCGGGATCGAGATGAGGCTGCGGAAGATCGGGATCATCCGCCCGAAGAAGACGGTCTTCTTGCCGTGCCGGGCGAACCACGCCTCGGTCCTCTCGATGTCCGCGACGTTGATCAGCGGCAGCTTGGAGGCGATGGCCACCACGCGGTTGCGTCCCAGCAGCGCCCCGACCGCGTACAGCGCCAGCGCGCCGATCACCGACCCCAGGGTCGTCCAGACCACGACGTCGAACAGCCTCATGTCCCCCCGGCTGGCGGTGAATCCGGCCAGCGGCAGGATCACCTCGCTCGGCAGGGGCGGGAACAGGTTCTCGAGCGCGATGGCCAGACCTGCCCCCGGTGCGCCCAGGGTTTCCATGAGGCTGATCGCCCAGCCGGCGATCCCGTCGGGATTCGGTGAACTCATGGGGACAAGGCTACGGAGAGCCGGGGTACGGCGTGGATGAGGAGCGCTCCCGATCCTGCCTGGTGCGCACCACAGCCCACCGGCTGAGGAAAATCGCACCCCCCGCCGCCGGGCCCGCCACGACCGGAAGCCCCCCTGCGTTTCCGCACGTCAAAGCGATTTTCGAAGGGCCGCGCGGGGGGTCGCGCCGGGCCGTGCCACCCCTTCCGGCCGCCGGGAACGGGCCGATCCACCCCCCGGCCCGCACCACCGTCCCCGGCCAAGTGTGACCTATCCCACATTGACGCCGTCCCAGTCGTCCCTTTTCGGCCCTGCTCAGGGAGACGCGAGGTGAACCGCCTCTCCCGGCTCGACCCCGGCCCGGCCGGCCGTCAGGGTGGCGACCCAGCCGGGGAAGGCCGCGAGGTCCCGCTCACGCACCGCGACGCGGAAACCCACCTCGGCCCCGTAGACGACCTCCCTGATCTCGTACGGGGAGGCGTGCAGATCGTTCTCCAGCCGTCCGGCCCGGACGTGGTCCACGGTCACGGTCATCACCCGGGCGGGCACCATCTCGACCAGCGGCGTCACGTCCAGGGTCTTGCCGACCGAGGAGCCGTAGGCGCGGACCAGGCCGCCCGCGCCGAGCTTCACCCCGCCGAAGTAACGGGTCACCACCGCCACCGCGTCGGCCACGCCCCGGCGCAGCAGGGTCTCCAGCATCGGGGTCCCCGCGGTGCCGCCGGGCTCGCCGTCGTCGTCTGCCCGCTGGACACCCCGGTCACCGCCGATCACGTACGCCGAGCAGTTGTGGGTGGCGTCGCCGTACAGCCGCCTGCGACCGGCGACGAACTCCCTGGCCGCCTCCTCGGACCGGGCCGGGCCGACCGCGCACAGGAAACGGGACCGCTTGATCTCGATCTCGTGTTCCACGGTCTCCCGGGGCGTCAGGTACGGTTCGGGCATCCGGCAAGGCTATCGGCGAACCCGGCCGGGGCGCGGGAGCGGGCGTCCCGGTCGCGGGACCGGCGACCGTGCCGCCGGCCGGATTCACCGCCCGGCCCTCAGGCGGGCCGGCACGAGACGGTGGGCCAGGTCCGGTTGCCGTTGTGCTGGATCGTCACCCCCCAGTCGTTGCCGGCGCCGTTGGGCCGAGCGGTCATCACGTTGCCGGAGGAGTCCCAGGTCGGACTGACGTTCCAGGTAGCGATGATCTTCGCCGGAGACCGCATCGTCATGGTCACCACCCAGTCGTCGGCGCCGGTGACGGCGACGCTCAGGTTGTAGCGGTCCGACCAGGTCTGGCCGGCGGACAGCTGCGCGGTGCAGCCGCCACCCGGTGTGGGCGTGGGCGTCGGGGTCGGGCCGGGACCGGGGCCGGGTCCGGCGGCGTTGAGCTCGTTGAGCACCGCCGTGTAGGCGGCCTTCTTGTTGCCGCTGCGATCGAACAGGAGCGGGTTGTCATCGGGGCGCCAGGAGTCGCTGTCGCGTACCCCCCACACGGTGATGCCCACGCAGCGGGTCACCCGCAGGCAGGCGCGGGTGGCGGCGGCGTAGTCGGAGGCCGAGGCGCCGGCGATGTCCAGCTCGGTGATCGCCACGTCCACGCCCAGGTCGGCGAAGTTCTGCAACGTGGTCTGGAAGTTGGACGGCAGCGGGTTGCCGCTGTTGAAGTGGGCCTGGAAGCCGACACAGTCGATCGGCACGCCCCGGGCCTTGAAGTCCTGCACCATGCGGAAGACGCCCTGGGTCTTGGCCGCCGACCAGTTCTCGATGTTGTAGTCGTTGTAGCACAGCTTCACGCCGGGGTCGGCGGCCCGGGCGGTGCGGAAGGCCACCTCGATCCAGTCGTTGCCGGTGCCCTGCAGGTTGGAGGAGCGCCTGCCACCACTGCCGTCGTCGGCGAAGGCCTCGTTGACGACGTCCCAGTGCACGAGCTTGCCGCGGTAGTGGGCCATCACCCCGTTGATGTGGCTGATCATCGCCTGGCGCAGGGCCGAGCCCGACATCTGTTCCATCCACGCGGGCTGCTGGGAGTGCCAGGCCAGCGTGTGGCCGCGCACCTCCTTGCCGTTGCCGGTGGCCCAGTTGTAGACCTGGTCACCGGCGCCGAAGCTGAACTGCCCCCGGTTCGGCTCGGTGGCGTTGATCTTCATCTCGTTCTCGGCGGTGACCGAGTCGAACTCCCGGTCGGCGATCGTCGTGTACTGGGAGTCGCCGAGCTTTCCGGAGTTGATCGCGACACCGAAGTACCGGCCGCTACGCGCGGCCGCCGCGCCCAGCGTGGTGGCCGACGGGGCCGGCGACGGGCTGGCCGACGGCGAAGGACTTCCCGTGGGGGTCGGGGAGGGAGTGGCGTCGGTCAGGACGGGGGTGGTCCAGTCGCGCCACTCGGCCAGGTTGCCCTGGGCACGGGACGAGATGCGCATCACTCCCGGGGTGTTCCCGGTCTTCAGCAGGAACTTCTGGATGTTCTGCTGCAGCGGTGTGCGCCATTCGGACCGGTTCGCGCAGTGTGAACCGTCCTGGACGTCGGACCAGTAGGTGATGTTGGAACCGGCGCCCAGGGCCTTGTAGACCTCGGCGCCGCCCAGGGCCGCCACGCTCGCCGAGCGCGGGCCCAGGTTGGCGATGTGCGGGTTGTCCATGATGAACAGGCCGCGGGGGGCGATCATCGCGACCATCTGGTGGGTGTCGACCGGCAGGCGGGTGGGACTGCCGGTGAAGGAGCCGAACGCGTCGCCGAACCAGGGCTGTTCACCGTACGCGCTGGACAGGCTCTGGGCGTTCTCACCGGGGACGCCGCGGAAGATCGGCACTCCTGCGGTGCCGGACTCGATCGGCATCGTCAGGGCGATGCGCTGGTCGAGGACACCGGCCACGAACGCGCCCTTGCCGAAACGGGAGCAGCCCGTCACGCCGGTCGCGTCCGCTTTCAGGACGTTGCCGCCCGACTGCTCGATCACATCGATGATGCGGCTGACGCCCCAGCCCCAGGCGGCCAGCAGCCCGGTCGCCGAGGAGGAGCCGTAGACGCTGTAGAAGGCGCCCTGCTTGTTGTTGCGTGGCGTGCCCTCCCGGCCCACGACGTAGGGGTCGTAGCTGATGACCGCGGCGCCGGCGGCCCGGATGGCGGCGGTGTCGGCACCGAGGCCGCCGTACACGATCACGGCGGGGAAGGGGCCCGATCCGCCCCCGGTCGGCAACTGCACACCCGCCGAGAAGCTGGAGGAGCGACCGTTGTGGGAGACGTTGACCGTGATGTTGCTGCTGGAGACGGTGCCCGTGACACTCGCCGGCTTGCCGGGCTTCTCACCGTAGACGAACTTCTCGGCCAGGCGCTTGATCTCCTCACGGCGGCAGCGCCACTCACCCGTGGTGGTCATGCGCGTGCCGTCCAGCTTGCGGAAGGGATCGGGCAGGCGGGAGTTCGTGGGCAGGCTGCCCGCGTCGGGCAGGGTCGGCACGGCACAGTCGGCGCCCTCGTTCTCGACCGCCGCCGAGGCTTCCGTGACGGTGAGCGCCAGCACACCTGTGATCGACAGAAGCACCGCCGCCATCAGCGCGACGGCCCGTGTACGGATCCTCGACCTGGCTGAATCGATCATGGCCGGGATTCTCCTTCCGGTGGATAGAAGGGGGCGGCACATGCCCGCCCGTATGGCGCTCAGTGTGAAAAAATCACCGAAACATGTCAATAGAGAGCAAAAATATTTCGAAACTCCACAAATCAATATCTCTCTGAGCTGGAGACACGCTTTCGAAAGTTCTGAAAGTACGGGAAAGTAAGGCTTCTCCCGGGACGGGTGATCGCCTTACCTGCCGCGAGGAAAGCGGGTCAGAGGGTGGGCACCACGATGGGGGTGCCGGTCACCGGGTCGGGCACGACGATGCTCGGCAGGTCGAAGACCTCCCGGACGAGCGCCGCGTCGACGACGGCACCGGGCGCGCCCTCGGCGACGACGCGGCCGTCCTTCATCGCCACCAGGTGGCGGGATATGGTCAGCGGGCCGCCTGGAAGGCTCGGCCCGCCCGGGTCACGGTCCCGTCGGCGCGGAACAGCCCGCTGCCGGGTTCGGTCTCCGAGGAGGGCAGCCCGAACCAGGCGTAGCGCCGCACGTACGGCAGGGTCGCCAGCATCCTGGTGGAGGCGGTGAGGAACGCGGCCTGCTGGGCGTCGGTGGCGTAGCGGGTCCCGTTCGAGAAGTCGATCAGGGCGTACTCGGTGAGCCAGATCGGCTTGCGGTAGCGCTCGTGCACGGCCTGGACGTACGACCTGAGCTGCCCGACCGCGGCCTCGGTGCGGAAGTCGGCGCCGTACCAGTGCAGCGCGATGAAGTCGACCCGGTAGCCCCGCTCCTCGGCACCGGACATGAAGCGGTCCAGCCACCCGCCGGGGGTGTCGGCGCCGAACGCGACCGACGGGCTGCCGAGCACCCGCCCCGCGGACATCAGCCGGGGCCAGAGCGACAGCGCCTGCTCCACGGTCATGTTCGCCTGCGTGGGCAGGTCGGGCTCGTTGAAGGCCAGCAGGTACGGGCCCGCCTTCCTGGCGCGGGCCAGCTCGGCGGGGGTGACGCTGCCGGCCCCCCAGATCATCGGGACGAACCCGCTCCTGCCCGGACCGGTGACACCCTCGGGCCGGGTGGACCAGTTGTAGTACCAGCCGGCACCGGAGGCGGCGAGCGCCGTGCCGAGGCCGGGCATCTTCCACACGCCGACGCCCTTCCTGGCGGAGGTCACCACGGCGGGCGGCGGGGAAGGCCGGGGGGTCCTGCTCCGCCCGGGGGACGGGGTCGGCCGAGGTGTGGCGCGCGCCGACGGCGTCCGTGCCGGCGGTGCCGGGGACACCGGGGACGCCGGGGACACCGGGGACGCCGGGGACGCCGACGCGGCCGCCGCGGTCGAGATGGCGGTACGGGCCGGTTCCGCCTGCGGCGGTCCGGGGCGCGGGGGCGCGGGGTCGGGGGCGACCAGGCGGCCGACCACCAGCAGCGCCCCGACGACGACGGCCGCCACCCCGCCGAGGACGGCCACCGGGCCCGAGGGGAGCTGCGACGCCAGGCCGCGCCCGCCGGACTCCGCGGCGTGGGAGCCGTGCGAGGCGTCCCAGAAGGTGGAGTGCGCCGCGGCCTCGGCCGCGGGCGGGACGGCCTGCAGGTGGTGCAGGGCGAAGCCGGCCGGCAGCGGCAGCAGCGGCAGCCCGGCGAGCAGGCGGTCGATGGGCAGCAGGCCCGCGGTCCGCCCCTGGCACAGGTCGCAGTCGCGGATGTGCCGGGCGAAGCGCTTGCGCCACAGCGGGCTGGGCGTGCCGTTCCAGTTCGCCGCCAGGTCGCGCAGCCCGGTGCAGCCGGACTCGGCGCGCGCCGCCCCGAGGGCCCGCACGATGGTCCGGGCGGTCTGCACCTGCTCCTTCATCCGCTGGACGCGCACGGCCGCGTGCCGCCCGGACAGGCCGAGGGCCCCGGCCAGCTCGGCGCGGCCGAGCTCGCCGGTCTCCTCCAGCCACCACAGCGCGAGCAGCGTCTGGTCGTCGCCGTCCAGCCAGCGGGTGGCCTCGGCCACCTCGCGGCGCTGGTCGGTCAGGCCGAGCCGCAGGATGGTCACGGCGGCGAAGTCCGAGGCCGGGTCGGGCAGCTCCTCGGCGGACTCCAGGTCGGCCCGGCGGTGCTGCGCGCTCCTGCGGTCCTGCTCGTGGTCGCGTACCTGGCGGACCGCGATGGCCACCAGCCAGGACCGGTACGCCCCCGCGTCCCGCAGGCCGGGCAGGGAGCGCACCACCCGCAGCAGCGTCTCCTGGACCACGTCGTCGACGTCGCCGTGACCGTTCAGCGCGCGCCCGACGATGTTGTACACGAGCGGGAGCGAGCCGGCGACCAGGGCGTCCAGGGCCCGCTGGTCCCCGGCGCGCGCCGCGGCCACCATCGCCGTGTCGGGTCCGTCCCTGCCGGTCTCCGGCATCCACACCCCTCGCTTCCGTCCGCGTCCGTGTCCGCCGCGCGCCGTGGCGCACGACGGACACGGACGATTCTCTCCATAACTCTCATAACGGGAGACCACGAGCCCCCTTCATGGAGACCGGAGGGCGGCCGGGCCGACAACGAAAATCCGGGCCGTCTTTTTTGGTACGTCGCCGTTTTCCGTTATCGCCGGCCGGGCCCGCGGTCTCCGGTACAGGAGCGGAACGCGCCCGGCCTCACCGCCGGACGCCACGACAGGAAGGCTCGCGGCGATGACACCCCCCACCCGGCGCGACCGGCCGCTCCCGCACGGGGCGGCCCGTGCCGGACCTCGGAACGACGGACGGCCCGGCACGGGACGCCACCTCCATCACCACCCGATCCCCCTAAGGACCTCCATCCACATGAGTGAGACCGCTCCGCGCATCACGGCACCGCACCGGCGACCGCGCCGCCTCGCGCTCACCGGTGCCCTCGCGACCCTTCTGGGCGCCTGCCTGGTGAACGGCGTCCTGCCGGCCGAGGCGGCCGAGACACCGCTGTCACGGTCGGGCAAGGCCACCGCCTCCTCGTCCGAGAGGGGCGACCTGTCCCCCTCGGCCGCGATCGACGGCAGGGACGACACCCGCTGGTCGAGCGCCTTCGGCGACCCCCAGTGGTTCCAGGTCGACCTGGGCGCCTCCGCGTCGATCACGAAGATCGTGCTGGACTGGGAACGCGCCCACGCCACCGCCTTCACGATCCAGACCTCCTCCGGCGGCGGCCAGTGGAAGACGATCCACACCACGACCGCGGGCAAGGGCGGGACGCAGACGCTGAACGTCTCGGCCACCGGCCGCTACGTCCGGCTGAACGCCACCGCGCGCTCCTCGGAGTACGGGGTGTCGCTGTGGGAGTTCGAGGTCCACGGCACCGGCGGGGGCACCGCGACCCCCCGGCCCAGCGCCTCCCCGACCCGCACCTCCCCCGGTACCACCCCGAGCGCCACCCCGACCAGGCCCGTCCCCTCGCAGACGCCCTCCGGCCCCGGGGGCGACCTGCCCAAGGGCCCGGTGCCGCCGGGCGCGGTGCGGGTGGCGGAGTTCGTGGCCGAGTGCCCGTACACCCACCGGCTGCCCGACGACCCGATCGTGGTGCCGGGCCTGCCCGGCGGGTCGCACATGCACAGCTTCTTCGGCAACACCACCACCGACGCCGACTCCGACATCACGAGCCTGCTCAAGGGCGGCACCACCTGCAGCCCGAGGACCGACCTGTCGTCGTACTGGGTGCCGACCCTCTACAGCGGCGACAAGCCGGTCGAGCCGACCGGCACCACGTTCTACTACCTGGGCGAGGGCGTACGGGACGAGCTGATGGCCAAGACCCGGCCGCTGCCGCTGGGACTGCGGATCGTGGCCGGCAACGCCAAGGCCACCAAGCCCGACGCCTCCAGCAACGCGCGCTGGTCGTGCCTGCACGCCGGGCACGTGGGCTCCTCGAAGGACTTCGTCGAGTGCCCCTCGGGCACGATGCTGGAGTCCTACCTGGACTTCCCGCACTGCTGGAACGGCAAGGACCTGGACTCGGCCGACCACAAGAGCCACATGTCCTACCCGGTGAACGGCGCCTGCCCGGCCTCGCACCCGGTGATCGTGCCCAAGCTGCGCCAGGTGCTGCGCTACCCGGTCAGCGGCGACCCCGCGAAGTTCCGGCTCGCGTCCGGTCCGGGCTTCACCATGCACGGTGACTTCTTCAACGCCTGGCCCGAGGCCGAGATGGAGCGCCGGGTGCGCGACTGCATCCGCCCGATCGTCAAGTGCGGCGCCGACGGCACCCCCTGACACCGGACGACCGGCCGGTGGTGACCGGCCCGCGGTGACCGCCTCCCGGTCACCGGCTCACGGCGATCGCCCCACGGTGACCGGCCCATGGCGGCCGGTCACCGTCGGCCTTCCGGTGGCGGTCGTTTGACATGACCGGTTGACGGCGGGGCATGCGGCACCGTACGTCTGTCTCACCCCCACCCTCATCCGAACGGCGGGCGGGGCCCGGTCCCGGGCTCCGCCCCACCCCGGGTCCCCCCTCCGGCACGGCCCGGGTGAAGGGAGCGACATGAGAGCGTCCGTCGTCGGTGTTCCGGTACTCGCGGTGCTCACCGTCCTGCTGATCTCGCGCTGCGTGGCGGCCGGGCCCGAGTCCCATCCGGCCGCGGGTCACCACCGGGCCGGACCGGCCGCGGCCGTGAGCTCCCCCCTCCCCTCCACGGCGCCCTCGGGCACGCCCTCCGGCGGGGCCGCCACCCCGGCCGGGTCCTTCAACGCCACCGACCTGGCCTGGCTGCAGCTGATGATCCCGATGACCGAGCAGTCGGTACGCCTGCTGGAGCTGGCCCCCGGCAAGACCTCGAACCCCGCGATCACGCGGTTCGCCGCCGAGACCGTGCCCGCCCGCCGGGCGACGCTCAAGGGGCTGCGCGACCTGCTGCGGCGGGCCGGGGTGCCGCAGAGCCGCGAGCACGAGGGACACGACATGCCGGGCATGACGACCCCGGCCGACTTCGCCGCCCTGGACCGCGCGGACGGCCCGGCCTTCGACCGGCTCTTCACCGGGAACGCGCGGGAGTACCTGACCCAGTCCGTGCTGGTGGCCAAGGGCGAGGGACGGTCCGGGGCCGACCCGGCCACCAAGGCGTTCGCCGCGGCCACCGCCAAGGCCCACACCGACCAGCTCGCCCGGCTGGACCCCTGAGCCGACCCGGTGAGCGGTGCCGTGGACCCACCGGCGTCCGCGCGCTGGATTCAGCCCGGCGGGTCCTCGGCCCGGCTCAGCTCGTGGGCGAGCCGCTCCAGCTCGGCGCCGCCCGCCATCAGGGAGGTCAGCTCCTCGCGGGTGATCTCGTCCTTGGCGTACTCCCCCAGGCTCACGCCCCGGTTGAGCACCAGGAAGCGGTCCCCGATCGGGTAGGCGTGGTGCGGGTTGTGGGTGATGAAGACCACGCCCACGCCCCGGTCGCGGGCCTGGGCGATGTAGCGCAGCACGACCCCGGCCTGCTTGACCCCCAGGGCCGAGGTCGGCTCGTCCAGGATGAGCACGCGGGCCCCGAAGTGGACCGCGCGGGCGATGGCCACGGACTGGCGCTCACCGCCGGACAGGGTCCCCACCGGCTGGTCGACGTCGCGGATGTCGATGCCCATCGAGCGCAGCTCCTCGCGGACCGTCCGCCGGGCCAGGGCCACGTCGAAGCGGCGCAGCGGCCCCCGGCCCAGCACGGGCTCCGACCCGAGGAAGAAGTTCCGCCAGACCGACATCAGCGGGATCATCGCCAGATCCTGGTAGACGGTGGCGATGCCCCGCTCCAGCGCGTCACGGGGGCTGCCGAAGCCCGCGGGGGCGCCGTCCACCAGGTACGCGCCGGTGTCGGGGGCGTGCACGCCCGAAAGGATCTTGATCAGCGTGGACTTGCCCGCGCCGTTGTCACCGAGGACGCAACCGACCTGTCCCGCGCGCACCCGCAGGGAGACGTCGCGCAGCGCGATCACCCCGCCGAACGTCTTGCCCACGCCGCGCACCTCCAGCAGCGGGGTGTCGTCCGTCCCGGTCAATGCCTCACCTCCTCGGCATAGCGGCGTACGAACCGGTTGGCGAGCGTGGCCAGCAGCAGCATGGCCCCGAGGAAGAAGGTGAACCAGTCGGCGTCCCACCCGGCGAAGACGATGCCCTTGTCCGCCATACCGAAGATCACCGCACCCACGGCGGCGCCGATCGCGGAGCCGTGGCCACCGGTCAGCAGGCAGCCGCCGATGACCGCCGCGATGATGTAGACGAACTCCTGGCCCACTCCGGAACCGGCCTGCACCGAGGTGAAGCGGAGCGCCATGATCGAGCCGACCAGCCAGGCCGCCCCGGCGGTGGTCATGAACAGGGCGATCTTGGTCCGTTCCGCGGGGACCCCGACCGCGCGGGCGGCCCGCTCGTCGCCGCCCACCGCGAAGATCCAGTTTCCGGCCCTGGTCCTGGCCAGCACCCAGGTGGCCACGGCGGTGACGGCCAGCCACCACAGGACGGCCACCCGGAACTCGGCCCCGGCCACCGTGATCGTCCCGCCCAGCACGGCCCTGGCCTCCTCGTACCCCTCGACCCTGCGCAGCCCGCCGACCTGCACGGTTCCGGTGAGCGCCTTGGTGGCGCCCAGGTTGACGCCCTGGAGCATCAGGAAGGTGGCCAGGGTGACGATGAAGCTCGGCAGCCCGGTGCGGACGACCACCAGGCCGTTGAGGAGGCCGACGAGCAGCGCCACGGCCAGGGCCACGCCCATCGCCGCCCACAGCGGCAGGCCGTAGCGGGTGGAGAGGATGACCGTGACCAGGCCGACGGTGCCGGTCAGCACGCCCGCCGACAGGTCGAACTCGCCCCCGATCATCAGCAGCGCGATGGCGACCGCCATGATCCCCAGGGTGGAGGCCGGGTCCAGCCAGTTGGCCACGCCCTCGATCGAGCGGAAGACCGGCGACTGGGCGGCGAAGAACGCGAAGACCACCAGGGCGCCCACCACCGCGCCGAGCTCCGGCCTGATCAGCAACCGGCGGGCCGGCCCACTCCGGGCCAGCCGCTCGTCGGCCGCGCCGGCCTTGCCGGTGACGCCGTTGGCGCCGGTCCCGTGGGCCGTGCCGGTCCGGCCGGCCGTGTCGGCGGTGTCGGCGGTGTCGGCGGTGCCGTCCGTGTCGGCGGTGTCACCGATGCCGGAGGGCACCGTCACCGGGTGCCCTTCTCGGCCAGCTGCGCCACCTTCTCGGCGTTCTCCTTGGTGACGAAACCGGGACCGGTGTTGACCGGCAGGCCGCCCCCGACGGTGTTGAGGTTGTCCCGGTGGAGGGTCAGGAACGTGATCGGCAGCCAGCCCTGCAGGTACTGCTGCTGGTCGACCGCGAACGCGATCTCGCCGTCCTTGATCGCGGCCACCACGTCGGCCGAGAGGTCGAAGGTTCCCAGCACGGCCTTGGACCCCCCGTCGGCGATGGCGTCGCGGGCGGCGACGGCCACGGCCGGGTTCAGGGTCAGCACACCGTCGAGCGAGGGGTCCGACTGGAGTCTCGCCTTGATCTTGGAGGTGGCGTCGGCGAGGTTGCCCACGTCCACCTGGAGCCGCTCGACCGTGCCGCCCAGCCCCTGCGTCGCGCCGTTGCAGCGCTGGTCCAGGCCGACGTTCCCGGCCTCGTGGATCACGCAGAGCAGCTTGGCGACCCCCTGTGCCTTGAGCCTCTCCCCCGCTCCCCGGCCGGCGACGTCCTCGGACTGGCCGACGTGCGTGATCGCGCCGAACTCCCGGGAGACGTCCCCGCCGGAGTTGATGGTGATCACCGGGATGCCCGCGGTCACGGCCTTGCCGATCGACTCCTTGAGGGCGTCGGGGTTGGCCATGGAGACCACGAGCCCGTTCACCTTCTGGCTGACGGCCTGGTCGATGAGCTGGGACTGGCGCCCGGGGTCGCCGTCGCCCTGGTAGGTCACGGTGACGCCGTAGCGCCTGCCCGCCGCCTCGGCGCCGTTCTTGACCACGTCCCAGAAGGCGTCGCCCGTGCCCGCGTGGGTGACCACGGCGAAGGTGCCGTCACCGGCCGCGGGGGCGGGAGCACCGGCAGGCTGCTCCACCGAGGGCTCCCCGCCGGCCTGCCCGGCCGAGCAGCCGGTCAGGACGGAGAGGCCCAGAACCGCCGCCAGGATCGGGACTGTCGTCCACTTCATTCGGTACCTCCGCGCGTCGCCTCGCCGGATCTCCCCGTCCCTGGTTTGTAACCAATGCATTACCTACGTGTCAATGATTTGTCGTGACATCACGACGTGACGCGAGGGGAGGAATGTGCCGTGTCCACCGGGGCCGGGGCGCGTTCGCGAGCGTCCGGCGGGGGGGGGGGGGGGGGGCACCCGGGGGGGGGGGGGGGACACCCTCCCCCCGCGTGCGAGGAAAAGGAGGTGGGTGGCGGGGGGGGGGGGGGGGATACCCTCCCCCCACTGA
>NZ_JBVJIA010000037.1:68435-79119 GCF_055586505.1 Streptosporangium sp. NPDC050148
CCCAACCACAAAAGAAGAAAGCAGCAGCCTCCCCCCCCCCCCCCCCCCCTTCCTCCCCCCCCCCCCCCCCCCCCCCCCCCCCCCCCCCCCCCCCCCCCCCCCCCCCCCCCCCCCCCCGCCCGGCCTCGCGCCGGAGGGCCCGGGACGTTCGTGCGACGGGGAGGCGGGGTACATCCTCTCCAGCCGGGACGGGACGGGACCGGACCGGGATCCGGGCGACACCACGGCACGGCGTCAGGGCAGAGCGGCACACGACACGGCACGACTCGGCGTCACGACTCGACGCCGTGGCACAGCGGCACACGACACGGCGTCACGGCTCGGCATCACGGCTCGGCGCACACGACACGGCCGGGCGGCACGCGTACACGGCATCGCGGCAGCGGAACGGCGAACGGGAACGCTCCGGCAACCCCCCGTTAACACGGTCTCGGTACTCTTCCTGGTCACAGAAGTGCGGAACCCATGCACGATCGAGAAGCATCCGGAAGGCTCCCGGGGCCACCGGGCGGAATCGCGTCACCGGTCCCCGCCCTCCCGGGAGGGAACCGACGACTGAAGCCCGGGTTTCCGGGAATTCCGTCCGGGAACGTCACGACCTCGCGGTCGGACACTTGCCTTCGTCCGAGAAGGGGCTATATTTACCAATAATTACAGTAGGGATTAAGGGTAATAACGATGCCGCTGCCGAACTTCCTGACCATCGGTGCCCCCAAGGCCGGGACCACCGCGCTGCACTCGGCTCTCGCCCGGCACCCGCGACTGTTCATGTCCCCGGTGAAGGAGCCCAAGTTCTTCCTCAGCGACGGCCCGCCGCCGACCAAGGGCGGGCCCGGGGACGCCCAGACCTACCGCGAGCACGTCTGGCGGCGCGAGGACTACGAGGCGCTGTTCAGCGAGGCGCCGCCGGGAACGCTCACCGGCGAGTCCACCCCCTTCTACCTCTACGACCGGGCGGCGCAGCGGCGGATCAGGGAGACCATCCCCGACGCCAGGCTCATCGTGGTGCTGCGCGACCCGGTGGAGCGCGCGCACTCCAACTGGACGCACCTGTGGTCGGCCGGGCTGGAGCCCGTCGGCGACGTGCTGAGGGCCTGCGCCGAGGAGGAGCGGCGGGTCAGGGCCGGCTGGGCGCCGTTCTGGCACTACCTCCGGCTCGGCAGGTACGGCGAGCAGCTCGAACACCTCTACACGCTCTTCCCGCGCGAGCAGGTGCTCGTCTACCGCTACCGCGACCTGGTCGACCGCCCGGTCGACACCCTGGACCGGATCTTCCGCTTCCTCGGGGTGGAGAGCGGCGTGGTGACCGAGGTGCCCCGGGAGAACGTGACCGCCCACCCCGAGCCGACCCGGGGGCACCGGATGCTGTCCCGGGCACTGCGGGTGGGTGCGGCGATGGGACGGTTCCTGCCGGACCGGGTGAACGTGGCCCTGACCGACCCGCTGGAGCGCAGGCTGCAGGAGCAGGCCCGCCCCCGCCAGCCGCTGACCTGGGACCAGCGCGAGAAGCTGATCCCCTACTTCACCGAGGACGTGGCGCTGCTGCAGCGGGTGACCGGGGAGGACTTCAGCGACTGGCTGCGCCCGCGCGAGCGCTCGGGAGGCCTGGTGGGCACCCGTCCCAACGGCCAGCGCCAGGCCCGCAACGGCCGCCCCCAGCCCTGAGCACGGGAGCCCCCGGCCCCCGACCCTCGGCCCCCGACCCTCGGCCCTGAGCACGGTGGCCCCGGCCCTGAGCACGGGAACCGGCGGAAGCGAGCGGGGACGGCACCTGTGCGACGGCCGGGCGGGACCCCGGGTGCGACGGCGCACCCGGGGCCGTCGTCAGCGCAGCTCGGTGCGGAGGTCGTGGGCCCCGTCCGCACGGGTGTACTCGTAGTACAGCCGGCGCCCGCCGCCGGGCAGGTCCACGATGTCGAGGTAGCGCAGGCCACCCCCGGCGTGCGGCGAGACCGCCACGGGCTCGGTGCCGACCGGGGTCAGCTCGGCGGGGTCGGTACCGATCGCGACGCCGGTCTTCTCCTCGTAGTTCTCCGCGGCCGTGGCCCTGCCGTCGTAGAAGGCCACCACCTGGTCGCCCACGAAGCGGACCGCCGCCACCCGCGCGCCCCGGGCGTCCCAGGTGCCGGGCCGGCCGCTGAGCGCGGTGCCCTGCCAGGTCCACTCGATGCCGTCGGCGCTGGTGGCGTAGTCGGACACCATCTGGTCGGCCTCCTCGGCCGCGTCCAGGGGGTGGCAGGAGGCCCACAGGTGCCACACGCCGTCCCTGAGCACGATCACCGGGTCCTTGACGCCGGTCTTGGGGTCGCCCGGCAGCACGACCTGCCGCTGCGAGGCACGGAAGCCCGACGGCTCGTCGGCCTCCAGCACCTCGACCCGCCAGTGCTTGGTGCCGTAGGTCGCGCAGCTGAGGTAGAGCCGCCACCGGCCCTCGGGGGTGCGGACCATGGTCGGCCGCTCCAGCGACTCGGTGTCCATCTCCTCCCTGCCGATGGTGAGCAGGGTCTCGAAGTGCTCACCGTCGGCGGAACGGGCGATGGCGACCGCGTAGCCGCGTCCCTCGCCGACGGGGCGGCGGAGCCGGTAGGCGAGGTAGATCATCCCGTCGCTCCACACCGCGCTCGGGGCACCGGCCCAGTGGCCCGCGGCCGGCTGGGCGGGCTCGATCGCGACGACGGAGCGGTCAGGGTCGGGAAGGAAATCCTGGATTGTCACGGGACCGAGACTAGGCAGGCTCTGGGCAGCACTCACGGGGAATCACCAATCATCATCACGAGCTTTGTCACCCCTTGACAGGCAAAGGGCATATCGTCCGAAGTCTGTAAGGCGCGACGTCCCGGCCCGAGGGCCGTCCTCCGATCATCCCGGCGACCGGTCCTCAGGTCCGGCGGAGCGTCGAGCTCGGCAGCGGGATGGCCGGGAACGGGTTGTCCGGCGGCAGGATCAGGCGCCGCGCCTCCCGCGGGCGCGCGGTGGCGTCCAGGTGCAGGAGTGCCGATCCGATGCCCGCCGCGCCGACCATGTACCCGGTGTCGGCGGTCACCTCTCCGGGCCGTAATCGGCGGTAGGCCTGGTACCAGCGCGAGCCCCGGCCGTCGTGGCGGGTGGCGCGGGTGACCAGGTCCCGGCCCAGGGTCCTGGCGTAGTCCAGGTGCCGCTGCTCGCCGGTCGCCGCCCAGAGGCCGACGAACAGCTCCACCAGCCCGGCGGTGCCGCAGCACTGGCAGGCCGAGTTCCAGTAGCCGCCGCTCTGCACGGGCGGGGCGCCGCTGCGGACGATCCCCCTGGCCAGCCGCTCGGCCCAGTCGAGGTCCCCGGCGTCGTCCGAGACGCGGTGCAGCTCGTAGAACATCCGGGCGACCCCGGCCGAGCCGGAGCAGAAGCCCAGGTAGTGCAGGTCGCGTCCCTGCGGGATGTGGTGCGGCACCAGGGCGCACCGCTCGGTCACGGTGCTGACCGCCCGGACGAAGTCGGCCCCCCTGCGTGCGGCGTCCAGGAAGCGGCTCTCGCCGGTGACCCCGTACAGGCGGGCGAGCACGAAGGCGGTACCGGCCGTGCCGGACAGGAAGCCCGGGGTGACCGCGTCCATCGGCAGGTCGGCGCAGGCCTCCTCGCCGAACCGGTGCCCGGGGACCACCAGCGCGGCGATGCGGTCCCCGGCCTCGACCGCGGCCTCCTGGTAGGCGGGCACCCCCAGGATGCCCGCGGCGTGCAGCAGCCCGAGGATGGTGCCGCCGTCGCCCCGCTGGGCGGGGTCACCGGTCCAGCCCAGGCCGCCGTCGACGGTACGGGCGCCGCGCACGATGTGGTCGGCGACCGCGGCGGCCTCGACCTCGAACTCCCGCTCGCCGGTGGCCCACCCGGCCTCGGACAGGACGAACATCACCCCGGCCAGGCCATGGTGGAGGGAGAGGTCGGCCTGCTCGCGCCAGGTGGCCATGAGGTAGCGGGCACCGGCCCGGACGTCGCCGAGGTAGCCGTCGTCACCGGTGGCGGCGGCGAGCTCCAGGAAGAACAACACGATCCCGGCGGCCCCCGAGTACAGCGAGAGCGGGTGGTCGGGCATGGCGGCCCGGCCGTGCGGATCGGGGTTGGCCCGCCAGTGCCGCCCCCGCTCGTCGTCCACGGCCGCCGACCGGATCCAGCGCGCGGCCTCGACGGCGGTGGCCAGCGGGCTCTCGGCCTCCGGCTCCAGGCTCATGTCGGCTCCTTCGTACGGCGACACGACCACCTTACCCTTATTTCCTACAGGATCAATTGGTAATGCGGTCGGAACTCCGGGACAGGTCGTGCGGCGGCCCGCCGCCCACCCGCCCGTCCCTGCTCAGGCCGGGCGCCCGTCGAGGACCAGCTCGCTCATGACCGATCCCGCCAGGTCGAACCCTCCGACGTGGGCGAGGTAGCCACCGGGTTCGAAGACCGACCCCTTCAGCGGGATGAAGACGCCTCCCGCCTGACGGATCAGCAGCGAGCCCGCCGCCATGTCCCACGGACTGACCCTACTGCCGTAGGCGACGTCCGCCCACCCCGCCGCGACATGCGCCAGCTTGAGCGCGGTGCTGCCGGGGCGGCGGGTGGAGGCGAAGGACGTCAGCATCCGCCCGAAGCGCCGCAGCGTCTCTTCCCCGCCGTCGGTCACCTCGGCGGGGAAGGGGTAGCTGGTCAGCAGCACCGCCTCGCGGTCGCGTACGGCACCGGCGCTGCGCAGCGGCACCCCGTTGCACCAGGCCCCGGTGAGGTCGGCGCGGAACTCGTCGTCGCGCGCCGGGTCGTAGATCACCCCGGCGACCACCTCGTCGCCGACGGCGGCGGCGATCGACACGCAGAAGAACGGCAGTCCCACGGCGAAGTTCGCGGTCCCGTCGATCGGGTCGACGTACCAGCGGATCTCGCCCGAGCCCTCGCTGCCGCCCTCCTCGCCGATGACCGTGCTGCCCGGCGCGCGCCTTTCGATGATCTCCCTGATGATGTGCTCCGAGGCGTGGTCGTGCTCGGTCACCGGGTCGTGGAAATCGCTCTTGGTCTCGACGGCGGGACGCGATCGGAACACCTCGCGCAGCCGGTCTCCGGCGGTGCGGGCGGCCTCCACCGCGACGGCGGCGAGATCGGCCGAAACATTCGGGTCCATGGGCTTCCTCCAGTGGCGCGAACCGGCGCCGGTCGTACGGGGGCGGATCGGGGGTCGTCCGGGGTGGACGGGGTGGGGCGCGGGTGAGCGGTGCGGGTGGGGCGGGGCCGGGGTCGGGTGCGGGCGGTACGGGCGGTGCGGGCGCGGGTGGGATGCCCGTCCCATCTTGCAGGAGGAGGGAGCCCGCGGAGACACCGGAGACACCGGAGACACCGGAGACACCGAAGACACGGCCAGACGGGTCGCGACCGGTTTTTGTCAGGACATTCTGATGTCCGCTACCCTGACGGCGAGGTGCGGCAACCAGGAGGGCGAATGACGGCGCGGCTCGCCATCGAGCTTGACCGGTCCAGCCCGGTCCCCCTCTACTACCAGGTGGCCGAGCAGATCTCCGAGGCCATCCGCCGGGGCGACCTGCCGCCCGGGTCCCGTCTCGACAACGAGATCCTGCTCGCCGACCGGCTGGGAGTGTCGCGGCCGACCGTCCGCCAGGCGATCCGCTACCTCGTCGACAAGGGTCAGCTGGTCCGCAAACGAGGCGTGGGCACCCAGGTCGTGCACGGCCAGGTCAAGCGGTCGGTCGAGCTGACCAGCCTCTACGACGACCTGCGCAGGGCCGGCCAGGAGCCCGCGACCAAGGTGCTGCTGCTGCGGTCCGTCCCGGTGGACGAGGAGATCGCCGGGGTCCTCGGCGTGGCGCCCGGGACCGAGGTGACGCACCTGGAGCGGATCCGCTACGCCGCCGGGGAGCCGCTGGCCCTGCTGCACAACTGGCTGCCCGTGCCGCTCGCCTCGCTGAGCGCCGAGAGCCTCCGGCAGCGGGGGCTGTACGAGCTGCTCCGCTCCGCCGGGGTACGGATGCGCGTGGCGAACCAGCGGATGGGGGCCCGGGCCGCCACCGCGGCCGAGGCGCGGCTGCTCGGCGAGCGGCGTGGCGCGCCGCTGCTCACCATGGTCCGCACCACCTACGACGACCAGGGCAGGGCCGTCGAGCACGGCTCCCACGTCTACCGCGCCTCGCACTACTTCCTCGAGGTCACGCTCATCGAGCGCTGAGAACGGCCCGGCTCCCCCGGCGGCCCGGCTTCCCGCGGCCGGCTTGCCCGCCCCCGGCCCCCTGCGGCCCGACTCCCCACGGCCGGCTTCCCCTCAGCCCGGCCCCCCTGCGGCCCGGCTCCTGCGACCCGACTTCCCACGGCCCGGACCCGATGTCGTTTCATGGTCAAATCTCGGCCAAACCACCGGGACAACCGGGATCACCGGCGCGTGGTGATTCGTCCCGCGGGGATGCCCTACGGGTGACCACCGTTGAGAGGGCCCGGCCCACGACCGTGACCCGGGGGCCGGGAGCGGGCGCGGGGCGAGACGATGCGCGGCCGGGGAGCTGAGTGGGCGGCGGTGCTCACCCTGCTGGGCGGCGTCGCCTCCCGCACGGGGAACGTGCTGCTCGTCCAGGGCAGGCCGGGGTCGGGCAGGACGCTGCTGCTCGACGAGGCCACCGGTGCCGCGTCCGCGCTGGGCATGGCGGTCGTCACCGGGCGGGCCGACGAGCTGGGACGGCTGACCCCCCTGGGCCCGTTGCTGTCCGCGCTACCGGCGATCGAGGCCGGGAACGCCCTCTGCGACGGATCCGGCCGGCTGCTGTGGCCGGACGGCCGGGTACGGGCCTCGCTGGAGGACAGGCTCCGCTCGGGGCCGCTGCTGGTGGTCCTGGACGACCTCCAGTGGGCCGACCCGGCCACGCTCATGGTGCTGCGCACGCTGCCCGCGAGGCTGGCCGACCGGCCGGTGGCCTGGCTGCTGGCCTGCCGTGGCGCGCCGCCGCGTGACGCCCCCGGGCGGCTGTTCGACCTGCTGGAGACGGACGGGGCCGTACGGATCACCCTCGGCCCCCTCGACCGGGAGGCGGTGGCCGGGGTCTGCGCCGACCTGCTGGGCGCACCGCCCGCACCGGGCCTGGCGGCCCTGGCCGCCCAGGCCGGCGGTGACCCGCTGCTGCTGTCGGAGCTCCTCACCGGGCTGCGCGAGGAGGGCGCCGTACGGGTGGAGGGCGGCCTCGCCCGGCCGGCCGGGCCCCCGCCGGCCTCGGCCACCCCCTCGGGCGGCACCCTGGCGGAGCCCGCACCGGCCGGGACCGCACCCGTCCGGTCCGCGATCACCGGGACCGCACCGGTCGACGTCCCGGTGGAGACCGCGCCGGCCGGGATCGCGCTTCCCCGGCGTCTGCACGTCGCCGTCCGGCGGCGGCTGGACGAGCTGGGCGGCGGGACCCGCCACCTGCTGGAGGCGGCGGCGGTGCTCGGACGCTCGTTCTCGCCGGAGCGCGTCGCCGGGCTGTTCGGCGAGACACCCGGGGCGGTGCTCCCCGCCCTGGAGGAGGCCCTGGCCTCCGGCGTGCTCGTCACCACCCCCGGCGGGCTCGCGTTCGGCCAGGAGGTGCTGTGGCGGTCGGTCGCCGAAGGCATGCCGGAGCCGGTGCGACGGGCACTTCGGGAACGGGCCGGGCACGCCTGCCGGACGCGGCCGGCCCGCCCGCCCCGCGACGCCGGCGGCATCGCTCCCGGCCCGGCCCTGCTCGCCTGGGACGAGGGGCTGCTCTCGCGCGGGCTGGAACTGGCCCGCGAGGCCGTGGACCGGCCCGGCCGCGGACGGCACCGGTGGCCGCGGGCCGTCCTGGCCTCCATGCTGATCGACCTGTGGCTGCTCGACGAGGCCGAGGCGGTGACGGAGGACGCCGCCGCCGAGGCCGGGAGCGAGGCCGGGAGCGAGCCCGACCCGGCCGCCGGGATCGGGGTGCTCCGTGCGCGTCTCGCCCTGGCCGCGGGCACGTTCGACCGCGTGGTCGAGCACGCCGGGACCGCACTGGCCGCCGCACGGGGCCCGGACGCGCCCGGCCTGGCCTGCTCGGCCCTGTCGGTGCTCGGCGTCGGGGCACTGCGCGCGGGCGACCTGCCGGGAGCCGTCGGGTACATGGCGATGAGACCGGCCCGATGGTCGTGGGGCCTGCCGTCGTACGAGCGGCTTCGTGCGGAGCTGGCGGCCGGGCGGATCGGCGAGGCACGTACCGGGCCGGTGGACGCGATGGCGGCGCTCGGCGGTGTCTACGCGGCGCTGCCCCGGCACCCCGCGGCACTGACCTGCGAGCCCGCCGCGGCGGCGTGGCTGGTACGGGTGGCGGTGGCGGCGGGCGAGCCGGACAGGGCCGACGCCGTGGTCGAGGCGGCCGAGGGGCTGGCCTGGCGCAACCCCGGACTGCCGGGACCGTCGGTGGCGGCCGGTCACGCGCGGGGCCTGCGCGAGGGCGACCCCGAGGCCCTGGGCCGTGCCGTCGCCGGGTACGCCGATCCGTGGGCCAGGGGTTCGGCCGCCGAGGATCTCGGTGTGCTGCTCGGCGCGGGAGGCTGCCACCGGGAGCCGGTCGTGGAGAGCCTGCGGACCGCCCTGGCCTGTTACGGGGCCGTGGAGGCCACCCGCGACGCCGCACGGGTGCGGGGCAGGTTGCGCCTGCTGGGCGAGCGGCGCCGCCACTGGACCAGGACCGACCGTCCCATGTCGGGATGGGCCAGCCTGACCGGCACCGAGCGGGCCGTCTGCGCCCTGGTCGCGCAGGGGCTGACGAACCGGCACGCCGCCGAGCAGATGTTCATCAGCGAGCACACGGTCGCCTTCCACCTGCGGCAGGTCTTCCGCAAGCTGGGCATCCGCTCGCGGGTCGAGCTGGCCAGGCTCGCCGTGCAGGAGAACGGCCGGAGCCTGCACTGAACAGGCCCGACCGGTCCGAGGAGCGGGTCCGGATGATCCGAGGAGCGGACCTGGCCGATCTGACGAGTGACCCGATCGATCGAACGAACCGACCCCATCGGATGAGCGAACCAGGCCACCCGATGAGCGGGCCCGGCCGATCAGATCTGCTGCCGGGGCATCTGCTCGGAGGTGCCCACGTTGAGCAGCCTGCGGGCCTCGGCCGCCTGGGGGGCGGCGACCAGCACCTCGTAGCGGTCGGCGATGATCGCGCTGGAGGAGAGGAAGTCCCGCTTGCCGCCGGTGAACGCGTGGCTGATCAACCCGAAGATCGCCCCGGCCACGGCGCCCCACACCAGCCCCCACAGGGCCAGGACGAAGGGGAAGGGCCCGGGAGCGAAGATCGCGAAGAACAGGCCGATCAGCAGGCCGAACCAGGCGCCGGTCCCCGCGCCCATCACGGCCGCGCGCAGGTAGGTCAGCCGCCCGAGCACCTGCTCGACGAGCCGGAGACCGACCCCGACGATCATCGTGTGCTCGACCGGGAACTTCTGGTCCGACAGCTGGTCCACGGCACGCTGGGCCTCGGCGTAGGTGCCGAAACCGGCCACGGTCTCGTGGGTGGTCAGGTTGACGTCAGGTCGCATGGCACTTCCCTTCGACGGGTACCTGCGACGCAGGTCCGTACCCGAATCACCCTTGCCCCACGACGGCGTCCCCCACATCCCCGGACCTGACGGTTCTTCCGCTCTTCCGCTCTTCCGCTCTTCCGCCCGGGTCCGGTGACCGGACGCCGCCTCCGGGGCCCTCACGCTCCGGGCGCCCGAGGCTCAGTCGGGTACCAGGCCGTGCCGGAAGGCGTACGTCACCGCCTGGGCCCGGTCGCGCAGGCCCGCCTTGGCGAAGAGGTTGTTGATGTGCGTCTTGACGGTCGCCTCGGAGATGAACAGCGTCCCGGCGATCTCCGCGTTCGAGCGGCCCTCCGCTATCAGCCGCAGCACCTCCGCCTCGCGGCGGGTGAGCCCGTCGGGCAGGTCCGGTGCCCGGCGGTTCCCGGCCACCGCCTCGGCCAGCCGGCGCTGGATGGCCGGGTCGAACTGGGCGTCCCCCCGCATCACGGTGGTGATCGCCGAAGCCAGCGCCTCGGCGTCGGCGTCCTTGGTCAGGTACCCGCGCGCCCCGGCGGCCAGGGCGGCGAAGACCGACTCGTCGTCGGAGTAGGTGGTCAGGACCACCACGTGGATCTCGGGATGCTCCGCCCTGATCCTGCGGGTCGCCTCCACCCCGTCCATGCGGGGCATGCGCAGGTCCATCAGGACCACGTCGGGCCTGAGGGACCCGGCCAGCAGGACCGCCTCGCGCCCGTCCGCGGCCGCCCCGGCGACCTCGATGCCCGGCAGCAGCCCGAGCAGCAGCACCAGCCCCTCGCGCACCACCGTCTGGTCGTCGGCCACCAGCACCCGCACGCTCACCCCGGCACCCCCGCCACGTCGAACGCCCCCGGGCCCCCGCACGGACCGGTGAACGGCCGGGAGGCACGGCGCTCTCCGAAGGCTTCCGGCCCTTGCGGGACACCGGGCGCCCCGAGGGCGACAAGAACACCGGACCCGTCGAAGGCCCCGTGCGTTCCGTGAACTTCAGGGGCTCCAGGGGCTCCAGGGGCTCCAGGGGCTCCGAGGAGGCCGGGCCCGCCGGCGTGGACCGTCCGCGGGGGGGGGGCCGGCCCCACAGCGGGGCCCGAGCAAAGGGGGGGCCCCGCCGGGACCCGAGGGGGGAACCGAAACACTCCCCGGCCAGATTGGGGGGGGCGGGAGC
>NZ_JBVJIA010000038.1:0-78506 GCF_055586505.1 Streptosporangium sp. NPDC050148
GAAAGCTACCTCGCGGGTCTTCATCTTCGCGGAGCCCTTTTGTGGATCCGAAGCCTTCAACCCCTCTAAAGATCCGAAGTCCGTACAGGCCCTAGTCGCCGGCCAGGTCGGCCAGTATCTCGGCGGCGTGGTCGCTGCCGGCCTCGGCGAGCCTGCGCAGTTCGGCCACGTCGCCGCGCTCACCGGCGATCTCGGCCAGCTCCGCCACGGCGTCGCGGTTCCCTGCTTCGGCGAGACGGCGCAGCCCGTCCAGGTCCTGGGTGAGCACATCGAGGCGTCGTTGCCGGCCCGGACCGCGCGGACGGAGGACAAGCTACGCCGGCTGGTGCGCCGCGGACAGGAGAGCGGCCACTTCCGCGTCGAGGTGGATCCGGAGTGGGTCCTGGCGACGTCGACGTGGCTGATGGTGGCCGCGGCCGACAGCGTGCGGCTGGGACGGCTCACCACGGACGCGGCACGGCGTCATCTGGCGTTCACCGTCATGAGCACCCTCACCCGGCCCGACGCCTGAACAACGGCCGTCCCGGTGGAGGGGGGAAGACGACGCGCCCGGGCGGCGTCGCCGGTTCCCTGCGACGTTCCAAGGCCCGACGATCAGGAGGTGCCGTCCGATCGCATCGACATCAGGTGCCCGTGATCGCGGCGTTTCGGGCGGGTACGGCACCTGAGCGCCGGCTCACGGGAACGGGCGGGCGGCAGGTGCGGGAGCGGCGACCGCCTCGGTGGCCTCGTCCGCGACCGCGGGGGCGGTGTTCGCGGGGCCCCTGAAGGCGACGTGGACGAGCAGGACGCCCATGACGGCGACGCCCGCCCACATGGCCTGCTGCCAGCCGTCGACGAAGGACTGCTGGGCGGCGTGGAGCAGTTCCCGCGCGTACGGGCCGCTGCTCTCCGCCGCTTCCACAGCGTTGGCGACACCCTCCCGGGCGGTGTCGGCGGCCTGTCGCGGGATGCCGTTCAGCCGGCCTTCGATGGCGCCGCGGTAGCCGTCGGCCACTAGCGCGCCGAGCAGGGCGATACCGAGCGCGGTGCCGAATTCGCGGGTGACGTCGTTGAGGGCGGAGGCGACGCCCTGCTTCTCCCGCGGCAGGGACCGGGTGATGGCCTCGGTGGACGGGGTCATCGACAGGCCCATGCCGACGCCCATGGCCAGCATGCCGGGCAGGATGGTCAGGTACCCCCCGCTGACGGAGACCAGCAGCGCCATGAGCGCCAGACCGACACCGGCCAGCGCGATGCCCACGGCCATCGTCGAGCGGGCACCGATCCGTACGACCAGCGTGGGCGCCAGGCCCGAGGCCGCCATCATCATGACGGCCATGGGCATCAGCGCCGCCGTGGACAGCAGTCCCGACCAGCCGAGCACGGCCTGGAGGAACGGGAAGAGGACCACGGCGATACCCGCCTGGACGCCGAAGACCGTCAGCAGCGTGATCGAACCACCGGCCAGGCCGCGCTCACGGAACAGTCGCACGTCCAGCAGCGAGGCGTCGCGTCGGTGCAGTTCCCATGCCACGAAGCCGATGGCGGCGACGAGGCCGACGGTGAGGCCGATCAGGGTCGCGGGGGCGCTCCAGCCGTGTTCGGGACCTTCCTGCAGGACGAAGATGAGGCTGACCACGGCGACGATGGACACCAGCGCGCCGACGGTGTCGAAGCGGTGGGCCGAGGGCTCGCGGGAGTCGGGGATCGATGTCAGCGTCATGGCCAAGGCCACGAGGGTCAGGACCACCGGCAGGACGAACAGCCAGCGCCAGTCGGCGACGTCGACAAGGAGGGCGGAGAGGAACATGCCCAGGACGCCGCCGCCCCCGGCGACACCGGTCCAGACGCCGATCGCCTTGCCGCGCCGCTCCTCGGGGAAGGTGGAGGTGATGACGGCAAGGGTGATGGGCATGATCATCGCGGCGCCGACACCGCTGACGACGCGCGCGGCGAGCATGACCTCGGCCGACCGGGCCAGCCCCGCGACAACGCTCGCGGCGCCGAAGACACCCAGGCCGGCGATGAGCATGGGCTTGCGGCCCAGGCGATCGCCGACGGCTCCGAGCGGCAGAAGCAGCGCGGCCAGGGCGAGGGTGTAGATGTTGATGATCCACAGGACGGTGCTCTGTGAGGCGCCGAATTCCACGGCCAGGTGGGTCTGCGCGACGTTCAGCCCGGACACCGAGGCGATGACGGCCATCAGCGCGATGGAGACGGTGATCAGGATCATGCGCAGCCGACGCGCATCCGGTACGCCGCCGTAGGCTTGAGCGGCGTGCAAGGGCTGGTTCGTGTTCATGGGTTCCTCTCGAAAAGGGCATACCGGGTCGGCGCCGGAGCAGGGGCCGGTCGCCGAGCGAGGCGGGCGGGGGCGGCCACCGCGCGCATCACCGGGTACGGTCGAGCGGCAGGCCGGTGCCGCGCCGGATCGTCAGGGGGCGGGTGCCTCGCTCCGGGCCTCGCTCCGGGCTGAGGCGAGGGCCGCGGCGAGGGCCGCGTCGGTGTCCGCGATGGCCAGCAAGGCGTTGATGTGGGAACCGGCCAGGGCGCCGGCCGCCGCGGAGGCGCCGACCTGGGCGGCGAGGTCGGTGGCGTTGCCGGCCACCCACACGCCGGGCACCCCGGTGGTACCGGCCATGCCGGAGGCGAAGCGGCGGCCCGTGCCGCCGGGCAGGTCCTCCATCGGCAGCCTCAGACCTTTCAGGCCCTCGGCGCGGGCCTGTGTCCGCGTGGCGACCGCGAGGACGCGCCGGGCCACGACCCGACCGTCGGCCAGGCGCACTCCGGCGAGGGCGCCGTCCTCGCCGTTGACGACCTCCCGCACGGGGGTGTCGACGACGCGGACGCCGCGGGCGGCGAAGCGCGCGCGGGTGTCCTCGTCCAGCTGAGTGCCGTGAGCGAAGTAGATCAGGTCCTCGGTCAGCTGGCGGAAGAGGAGCGCGTGATGGACGGAGGCCGGGCCGGTGGCGAGGATGCCGACGGGCTCGTCGCGCACCTCCCAGCCGTGGCAGTACGGGCAGTGCACCACACCGCGCCCCCAGTGCCCGGCGAGCCCGGGAAGGTCGGGCAGCACGTCCCGCAGGCCGGTGGCCACCAGCACGCGGCGCGTGATCACGTGTCGGCCGTCGGCCAGGGTGACGCTGAAGCGCAGGTCCCCGCCGGCCGCCGGGGGGACGGGCTCGGCCGAGGTCACCTCGCCGAAGACGACGCGACCACCGTACCGGCGCACCTGATCGCGGCCCCGCCGAAGGATCTCGGTGGGCGAGGTGCCGTCCAGGACGATGAAGCCGTGCACGGCCTCGGCCGGCATGTTGCGCGGGGTGCCGCTGTCGATCACGACGACCGAGCGGCGGGAGCGGGCGAGCATGAGCGCACCGTTCAGCCCTGCGGCGCCGCCGCCGATCACCACCGTGTCGACGGTCTCACCGGGTAGTGCGTCACTCGCGTACGGAGAGATCGTCACAGCCATGTCCTCATCCCTTTCGTTCCTTTCGTCGAGGTGGCTTCCGACGTCGCGGACCACCTGCGCACGACGCTAACCCCGGCTTGCACCTGAGGCATACGAACTTGCTCTTAACGCAAGAAGATGAAGGGCCGGACGGCCTCGCACGCAAACGCGTCCGCGTCCTGCGAGCGGCGCGGGGCCGGCCCTGGAAGAGCCGTCACATCACCGCGAAAGCCGGACGTGTGGTCGATCGCGACCGTCGATACCCTGGCCGGCATGGCCATCGCTCGCATGCCCCTCCTCGCCGTCGACTGCCCCGATCCCGGTGCGCTCGCCAGGTTCTACGGCGCGATGCTGGATTGGAGGATCGACGTCTCCGCCGACCGGGCCTCGGTGTGCGCCGAGGACGGCCGGTGCATCTCCTTCCATCGGGTGGACGGTTACACGCCGCCGACGTGGCCGACCCAGGAGCGGCCCCAGCAGATGCATCTCGACATGCTCGTCGACGACCTCGATGCCGCCGAGGCGGCAGTGGTCGCACTGGGTGCGACCAGACACCCGGACCAGCCCGGCACGTCCTTCCGGGTCTTCCTGGATCCCGCGGGTCACCCCTTCTGTCTCTGCCTGAACTGATCCGGACGGGAGCTCAGGCGTACGCGCAGGGGTCGCCGGCCGCGAGCTGCGCGAGGCCGGGCTCGTCCGCCACCTGGGCCTGTCCAACGCCACGCCCGCACACCTGGCCGAGGCCCGTTCCATCGCCCCGGTGGTGTGCGTGCAGAACCCTTACGGCATCGGCCTTCGGCCCGACGGGCTCGTCCGGCCGCGTACCTGCGAGGAGGTCACGGCCGTCGCCCGTACGCACCGGGCGACGGCCGCGCAGGTCCGGCTGGCGTGGACGCTGCAGCAGGGACCGAACGTGCTGGCCATCCCCGGCACCGGGAACCCCGACCACCTGGCCGACAACGTCGCCGCCGGTGCGCTGCGGCTCTCACCACAGGAGCCGGCCCGTCTCGACTCCGCCCACCGGACAGGAGCGTGACCGGTCGGCCGAAGCACACCACCGGGCCGGCGTGTCAGCGGTGGGTGATCCACCAGACGGCCAGGGTGATGGGGGCCGCGGCGGTGGCCGCGGCGGCGCTGCGTATCGCGGCGGCCAGGGCGGCGCGGGCCAGACGGCGCAGGAACGGGCGGTCGATCATGGGCGGTTCTCCTTACCGTGAGCCCCGGTGCTCTGCTCGCCCGGGGCGGTGGCCTCATCAGGCCACTTCGGACGGTTTTCCGGATCCGCTCGCACCGGCGCGGCGGGGCGGGCAGTCTGGGAGACCTCGGGGAATGAGGTGATGGACGACTTTTCCGGACGGTTTCGATCCGGATCCGGATGCGCGAGGAGCGGCAGGGTGAGCGGTGCCGGCGATTCGACGGGCGCGGCAGGGGCGCCGGGTGCGGTGGACGCGACCGGTCAGTACGCCGCCGCGCTGCGGGAATTGCATCAGGCCGCCGGGACGCCGACCGGGGCGATGATCCAGCGACAGGCCGCCGCCCAGGTGCCGCCGTTGAAGGTGTCGCTCGCGTCGTGGAGCGATTGGCGCAACGGCCGCAACGTCCCGTCCGACCGGAAGGTCGCCGAGTGGCTGATCGCCTTCCTGCGCGGTCAGGCCCGGCAGAAGTCCCCCGACCATGTCGCGCCGTCTGCCGCGTGGTGGGAGGAGCTGCGCCGGCGGGCGCTGGCCGAGCGCCGCCAGGGCAGCGGGCGTGGTGGACGTCCCCCCACTTCCCACCCGTCGGCCCTCACCCCGCAGAAGCCGGTGGGGCGCTGGGTGGGGGTGGTGCCCCGGGCCGCGGACTGCTTCCAGCCCCGCGAGATCGCCGACCGGCTCACCGAGGCCGCCGCCGACGGTGAGCCGGTGCTGGTCTCGCGGGTGCTGGCCGGGATGGGCGGGAGCGGCAAGACCCAGCTCGCCGCCGCCTATGCCCGGCAGGTGTTGGATCGGCAACGGGTGGATGTGGTGGTGTGGGTGAGCGCGGCCTCCCGTTCGCAGATCCTGGCCGGCTACGCCCAGGCCGCCACCGATCTCGGCCTGCACACCGACCCCGGCGACGTCGAACAGGCGACCAGGCGCTTCCTCACCTGGGCCCGTACCACGCCGACGGCGTGGCTGGTGGTGCTGGACGATGTGCAGGACCCCGCCGACCTGCGGGAGCTGTGGCCCTCGGGTACAGCCGGGCAGGTGATGGTCACCACCCGGCGCCGGGAGGCCGCCCTGGCCGGCCGGGACCGCCGGGTGGTGGAGGTGGGGGTGTTCACGAAGGCCGAGGCACGCGCCTATCTGAGCGCCAAGCTCGCCGTCCACGACCGCACCGACAGCGACACCGAGATCGACGCGCTGGCCGCGGACCTGGGGTACCTGCCGCTGGCGCTGGCACAGG
The DNA here is from genome assembly GCF_055586505.1 of Streptosporangium sp. NPDC050148. NCBI lineage: Bacteria > Bacillati > Actinomycetota > Actinomycetes > Streptosporangiales > Streptosporangiaceae > Streptosporangium > Streptosporangium sp. NPDC050148. Next base: position 5,858 of record NZ_JBVJIA010000038.1, read on the forward strand.
CGGCCGCCTACCTGATCAACGAGGACCTCGATTGTGCCGGTTATCGGGAGCGGCTGGCCGATCGGCTCCATACCCTGGCCGACGTGGTGCCCGAGAACAGCGGCCTGCCCGACGACCACCCCGCGATCGTGGCCGCGACCTGGTCGTTGTCGATCGACCGCGCCGATCACGCCCGGCCCGTCGGGCTGGCCCGGCCCCTGCTGCAGGTGGCGGCGGTACTGGATCCGCACGGCATCCCGCAGGCCGCACTGACCGCCACCCCGATGCTGGCCTACCTCACCACCCGACGCCCTCCTCAGGTCACGAGGGAGGTGTCGGCCGCCGACGCCCGCGACGGGCTGCGGGTGCTGCACCGCTTCAGCCTCATCGACCACGACCCCACCGCCTCCTTCCAGGAGGTACGGGTCCACCGGCTCGTCCAGCGCGCCACCCGCGACACCCTCTCCGGCGCCGAGTCGGCCGCCGTCGCGCACGTGGCCGCCGACGCCCTGCTGGAGGTCTGGCCGGACGTCGAACGCGACCAGGCCGGCGCCGTCCTGCGCGCCAACGCCGCGAGCCTGCACGCCCTCACCGGCACGGCCCTGTGGGAATGGAACGACATGGCACACCCGATCCTGCTCCGCGCCGCGACCAGCCTCGGCGACAGTGGACAGGTTCACGCGGCCGTCACCGAATACACCCGGCTGCATGCCGGCATGACCCGGCTTCTCGGCCCCGACCACCCCGCCACCCTGATCACTCGCAACAACCTGGCGACCTGGCAGGGGACGGCCGGTGATGCGGCGGGTGCGGCCGCGGCGTTCGAGGACCTTCTCGCCGATCGCCTGCGGGTACAGGGTCCCGACCATCCCGACACCCTGACCAACCGCAACAACCTGGCGCACTGGCGGGGGCAGGCCGGTGATGCGGCGGGTGCGGCCGCGGCCTTCGAGGACCTCCTCGCCGATCGCCTGGAAGCGCTCGGCGCCGACCACTCCGACACCCTGATCACGCGACACAACCTGGCGAACTGCCGGGGGACGGCCGGTGATGTGGCAGGTGCGGCCGCGATGTTCGACCACCTTCTCGCCGATCGCCTGCGGTTGCTGGGTCCCGACCATCCCGACACCCTGATGACCCGCAACAACCTGGCGTACTGGCGGGGAGCGGCCGGTGATGCGGCGGGCGCGGCCACCGTGTTCGAGGACCTCCTCACAGACTATGTACGGCTGCTCGGTCCCGGCCATCCCACGACCCTGGCCGTCGGCAACAACCTGGCGTACTGGCGGGGGCTGGCCGGTGACGCCGCGGGTGCGGCCGCGGCGTTCGACGACGTTCTCACCGACTGCCTGCGGGTGCTGGGCCCCGACCACCCCGACACCCTCACCACTCGGAACAATCTGGCGACCTGGCGGGGGTTGGCCGGTGACGCTGCGGGTGCGGCCGCGGCGTTCGAGGACCTTCTCGCCGATCGCCTGCGGGTACAGGGTCCAGACCACCCCGACACCCTGATGACCCGTAACAACCTCGCGAGCTCACGGGGGCCGACCGGTGACGCGGCGGATGCGGTCACCGCGTTCGAGGATCTTCTCACCGACTACCTGCGGGTGTTGGGCCCCGACCACCCGGACACCCTGACCGCCCGCAACAACCTGGCGTACTGGCGGGGGCAGGCCGGGGACCGGGCGGGCGCGGCCGCCGTACTCGACGGCCTTCTCGCCGATCGCCTGCGGGTGCTGGGGCCCGACCACCCCGACACCCTCACCACCCGCGACCACCTGGCGTACTGGCGGGAGCAGGCGGGGCTCGTATAGACGATCGACCGGTGAAGGCGGTCACAGGGCGCCCTCGGAGCACCGCATCGATCACCGGCTCGACGCCGGACCTCAGCGATCTCCCGGCGCGCTCGCGTCGTGGACCAGCAGGGCGATCTGGACGCGGTTGTTGAGATCCAGCCGGGTCAGGATCCGTGACACGTGCGTCTTCACCGTCGGCAGCGCCAGATGCAGCTCCCGCGCGATCTCCGCGTTCGAGAGGCCGCGTCCGACGGCCAGGGCCACCGCCAGCTCCCGCTCGGCCAGCAGCGCCAGCCGGGCACGGGCGGCGGCCCGGTCCTCCTGCCCCGGACCGTCGGTCACCTGCTCGATGAGCCGGCGGGTGACGGCGGGGGAGAGCACCGGGTCCCCGCCGGCCACCGTCCGGATGGCCGTGACGATGTCCTGCGGGGAGGTGTCCTTGAGGAGGAACCCGGCCGCGCCGGCGCGCAGTGCCCGCAGCACGTGCGCGTCGGTGTGGAAGGTGGTCAGGACCAGCACCTCCGGGGCGCCGGGCCGGGCCCGGAGCGCCCTGGTGGCGGTCAGCCCGTCGACGCCCGGCATCCGGATGTCCATCAGCACCAGATCGGGCCGGTGCGCGGACACCAGCGCGGGCACCTCGGCCCCGTCCGCGGCCTCCGCGACGACCTCGACGTCCGGGGCGCCGCCCAGCATCAGGCGCAGCCCGGCCCGCACGATCGCGTCGTCGTCGACCAGCAGGACACGGATCACCCTCGCCCCCTCCTCACCCCTGGCCCGCGACGGCCACGGTGCCGGTCACGGTGCCGGTCGCGGTGCCGGCAGCGGTACCGGTCGCGGTGCCGGCAGCGGGCCAGGGAAGCCAGGCGCGGACCCGGAACCCGCCGTCGGCGGGCCCGGCCGTCAGCTCGCCGCCCGCCAGGCGGGCCCGTTCGGCCAGCCCGATCAGTCCCTGCCCGCCGCTCCCGCTCTCACTCCCGCCCTCGCCCTCGCCCGCGCCGGGGACCGGAGCCGGTCCGGGCGGGGGCGTGTTGCGGACCTCCACCGCCAGCCTGCCCGCGGGCTCCCCGGTCACCTTCACCGCGACCGCCGCGCCGGGCGCGTGCTTGCGCGCGTTGGTCAGCGCCTCCTGCACGATCCGGTACGCCGTACGCCCCACCACGGCGGGTGGCACCGGCCCTTCCGGTGGCCCGGTCAGCTCGATCCGGCCGCCCGTCGCCCTCGCCTCCGCCACCAGCCGGGCCAGGTCCGCCAGTTCCGGCTGTGGCCGCTCACCCTCCTCCGGCCCGGCCCGCAGCACCCCGATCACCTCGCGCAGGTCGCGCAGGGCCAGCTGGGTGCTCTCCCGGATCACCTCGGCGGCCCGTGCGATCTCCTCCCTGGGCGCACCAGGGTTGAACTCCAGCGCCCCCGCGTGCAGGCTCAGCAGTGACAGCCGGTGACCGAGCACGTCGTGCATCTCGCGGGCGATCTCCTCCCGTGTCTCCCGCCGGGCCCGTTCGGCGCGCAACTCCGCACCCGCCTCGGCCAGTTCGGCACGCTCGCGCAGCGAGGCGATCAGCTGCTGCCGGGAGCGCCGGAACAGCCCCCACCCGACGGCCCCGGCGATCAGCGCGAAGTACGTCAGCGCCGAGCTCGCGCGGTCCTCGGGCAGTTCCGCCAGCCCCCACAGGAAGACGGGCAGCGGGGCGAAGGCCAGCGCCGCCACCCAGGCCGTGACCCTCCACGGCCGGGCCGCGGCCACCGTGAACACCGCCACCATCGTCGGGCCGACCAGGTAGTGCGCCCGGGTGCCCGCCAGCAGCACCACCACCGCCAGCGCCACCGGCCAGCGCCGCCGCAGCAGCACCGCCGCGCACCCTAGCGCGCCGACCACCTGGTCGACGTCCCGCCACAGGGGATCGAGGTCCGCGGGGATCGGTACGGACCGCGCGCTGACGGCGGCGAAGCAGGCGGCGAAGAGGAACAGTGCCAGGTCGGCGACCCAGTCGCGGGGGCTGCGGCGCATACTCCGGAATCTACGCGCCCTCCGCTCGCGACCGGCTCCTCGCGCCGCGGCCGGATACTTAAGTACGACCCCCGCGCCCCCACCGGCCGACCTTGGTCACCACCCGGCCATCCTGAGCCCGATCCCGTGCCCTGAGCCGCGCGCCTACCGTCGGGCCATGACCTCCTCCGAACCCACGTCCCCCCTGAGGGCCCTGTCCGGCCTCGTGTGCTTCGTCCTCGTCGTCTGCGGCGCGAGCGGCCTCCTGCACGAGTGGCTCGGCTGGACCCCCTTCATGGGCTTCGTCCGTTTCCTCGCCCCCGACGGCTACGAGATCTACACCTACGTCATCATGATCGTCCTCGGTCTCGCGATCGGCACGGCCGGTGACGTGGTCACCCGGCGAAGGCGCCGATGACCCGCCACGCGGAGTGCGCGGCGCACCCGGCCGCTGAGCCGGTCTAGTCCCCGGCCCGCGAGGACGCGACGGGTGGCCCGTCACCGGCCCCGGGAGCCCCGGGAGCCCCGGCAGGCCCGGCGGAGGCGGTGGAGCGGGCGTAGCGGGCCGTGAGACCGCGGAGGTGCTCGACGAGCTCCGGGGGCTCGGTGACCTCGAAGTCGAGGTCGAGCATGCCGAGGTACACGGCGATCGTGTTCAGGCTGTCCGCGCCGGTGTCCAGCGCGCAGGTGCGCTCGTCCAGCGCCTCCACCACGCCGACGGCCGGGTTGATGCGCTCGGTCACCACCTCGGCGGGCGCGTGGACGACGACCCGGGACCGGTGGCGCCAGGCCGCGGCCGAGACCCCTCGCGCGACGTACGCGGCCGCGCCGCCCTCGGGCGGATCACGCGGCGGGAAGCGCGGGCCGGTGGGCGTGCGCGGCTCGACGCGGTCGACCCGGAAGGTACGCCAGTCCCGGCGCTCGACGTCCCACGCGACGAGGTACCAGCGGCGGCCCCACGACACGATCCGGTGCGGTTCGACGATCCGCACGCCCGCGGACCCGTCGTGGGCGCGGTAGCCGAACCGCAGCCGCTCCCGGTCACGGCAGGCCGCGGCGAGCACGGTCAGCACGCCCGGGTCGACCACCGGGCCGGGACGGTCCGCGGGCACGGGCTCGGTGTACGTCTGCAGCGCGTTGACCCGGTACCGCAGCCGGGAGGGCAGCACCTGCTCCAGCTTGGTGAGCGCGCGCAGCGAGGTCTCCTCGATGCCCGCGACGCCGCCACCGGCGGAGGTGCGCAACCCGACCGCCACGGCCACCGCCTCGTCGTCGTCGAGCAGCAGCGGCGGCATGGCGGTGCCGGCGCCCAGGCGGTAGCCGCCGTCGGTGCCCCGGGTCGAGTCGACCGGGTATCCGAGCTCGCGCAGCCGCTCGACGTCGCGGCGCACGGTCCGCTCGCTCACGCGCAGCCGTTCCGCCAGGTCCGCGCCGGACCAGTCCCGCCTGGACTGCAGCAACGACAGCAGGCGCAGCAGTCGCGCCGAGGTCTCCAACATGGTCCCAAGACTGCCAGGACTTCAGGACAGAAGCTGACCGGAAGGGTCCGTAATGTTCTCCTCATGAGCGAGAACACCGAGGTCAGGCCCTTCCGCATCGACGTCCCGCAGGCCCGGCTGGACGACCTTCACGACCGGCTCGACCGCACCCTGTGGCCCGACGAGCTCCCCGACGCCGGCTGGGACTACGGCGTCCCGGTGTCGTACGTGCGCAAGCTCGCCGCGTACTGGCGCGACGGGTACGACTGGCGCGCCCACGAGGCCGGGATCAACCGGTACCCGCAGTTCACCACCGAGATCGGCGGGCAGAACATCCACTTCCTGCACGTCCGCTCGCGGCACGAGAACGCCCTGCCGCTGATCCTCACCCACGGCTGGCCGGGCTCGATCGTGGAGTACCTGAAGATCATCGATCTTCTCACCGACCCCGAGGACCCGGCCCAGGCGTTCCACCTGGTGATCCCGTCGCTGCCCGGCTTCGGCTTCTCCGGCCCGACCCGGCAGAAGGGGTGGAACCGGTACCGCACCGCAGGGGCGTGGGCGGAGCTGATGCGCAGGCTGGGCTACGACCGCTACGGCGCCGCCGGGAACGACGGAGGCTCGTTCGTCTCGCCCGAGGTCGGGCGGATCGACCCCGAGCACGTCGTCGGGGTGCACGTCACCCAGATCTTCTCGTTCCCCTCCGGGGATCCCGCCGAGTTCGAGAAGATCACCCCGGAGGACCGGAAGGCGCTGGAGTCGCTGCAGTGGTTCTACGACAACAAGATGTCGTTCAACATCCTGCACTCGCAGCAGCCGCAGACGCTGTCGTACGCGATCTTCGATTCGCCGGTCGGGCTGCTGGGCTGGAACGCGCAGCTCTTCGGCGACACCGTCGACGTGGACGCCGACTTCGTGCTGACCAACACGATGCTCTACTGGCTGACCGGCACCGCGACGTCGGCCACCCGCTTCTACTACGAGGACGCGCACGCCGAGCACCCCGCGGAGCCCACCACCGTCCCGATCGGCCTCGCGATGTTCGGCGGGGACTTCGTCTCCATGCGCACGTTCGCCGAGCGCGACCACCGGAACATCGTGCACTGGAGATCGTACGACCACGGAGGCCACTACGCCGCCCACATCGTGCCCGACGTGCTCGCCGACGACCTTCGGACCTTCTACGGCGCCCTGCGCTGACCGGTCGCGCGCCGGGGCGGGCAGGGGCAGAGGAGGCGGGGTGACGCCGGGGAGGGCGGGCCGCGGCGGTGGGCGGGGGATCGGCCCCCGGACCCCCGGGCCCCGGGCTCGGGCGACCCCCGGGCCCCCGGGCGACCGCCGCGGCTCCGCGCGGTCAGGTGGTGGCGGGGGAGTCCTGCTCGGAGCGCGTCTCCAGGCGCTCGTACCGCTGCCGGGCCGCCTGGGGCGTGCTCAGTCCCAGGCTGAAGGCGATGTCCTGCCACGTCATCCCGCGCCCACGCGCGATCTTCATCAGGGCGAGCTCCGTCGCGTCCTGCTCCGCGCGCACCTGCGGCAGGAGGGTCAGGGCGGCCATCAGATCGGTGGCGTCGATCTCCGGCTCTCCCGGTTCGGCGGGGACGGCGCCCCCCGCCATGACGGCGACCAGCCGCACCACCTCGTGCGGCGAGGGCACCGACGGGTGGACGTGCCGGGCTCGGCGCTCGGGAGTGCCAGCGTGCCGGTCGGCGAGACGCATCAGGGCGGTGCAGGTGCGCTCCGAGCGCTGCGCGGCCGGATCGGGACGGGTGAAGGGGTTCGCGTCGGACATGGAAGCATCATGTCGAGAAAACACTTTGTTTTCAACTTTTTGTTCAACTCAGATGGTGCGCACCGGTCGGGAGGGACGGGCGGGGACGGTGGAGGGCCCTCCGGGCCGGTCCCGGTGACGTCACGACGCCGGAACCGGGGGCGTCTCCCGCGGAGGCCGGCATCCCGGTCCGCGGCCCGGTGCCGGCCGGGCCCGGAAGGGGCGGGGGCCGGCTCCGCCGGGCCGGGAGGCGCTCATCGCCCCGTCAGTCCTTGTGCCCCAGGAATCGCGCGCCCCATCGGACGGAATGCCCTTTTCCATTGCACACCCGACATTTCCCGAACGCGCCCTTGAAGGTCGTCGAGTGGGATTCCTTGGATTTGTTGCAGGCCTTGCATTTCATGTACGGATGGAACTTGCAGGAGGCGAGATAGAAGACGATCGCGATGACGGCGACGATCAGAACGGGGTGTACGGCGAGGTCGGAGCCTGCCTCACCTGCCGGGACGGCGACGGGGAGAGGTGGGATCGAAAGCACCCGACCAGATTTGCACGGGAGACGACGGCGCATCAGCCGTTTCCACGCGCCGGTCCTTCGGAACGGGCGTTTCCTGTGCCGATGTACCGGCTGCTCCCCGCGGATTCCTCCCGTCGAGCCGAGGGCGGAACGGAGCCGGGCATTCCTCCGTTCTCACCGCCGTTCCTCGCGGACGGTGGCGGGAGGAGGTGCGGGAGGCGCGCACGATGGCCCCCACGCCGGCGCCCACCGTGACCCCGGCGACCAGCCCCGCGGGCACCCCGGAGCCCATGCCCACCAGCACTCCGGTGACCAGGCCCGCGAGCAGGCGCGCGAGCGCGCCCGCCACGGGCCGCGCCGTCACGCGCACGCCCGAGCCGAGGGGGCGCGCGTCGCGCCCCGGGATCGCGGCCCCTCGCGGGGGCGGGCCGCTCCCGGGGTGCGCGGGTGGGCTCTCCCCGGATCCCGCCCCCCGGGGAGAGCCCGCGGCCCGGGAAGAGGGGCCGCTCACGGCCGCTCCTCCTCCTCTTCCGTCTCCTGCGCGCCGAGGCGCTCCTCCAGCCGTTCGAGCCTCAGCACGATGGGGCGGAGCTCCTCGCGTACGGCCGCCGACAGGGCGCTCGCCGCGCCCGCGGGCAGGGTGAAGGGGGCCGGGGCGGCGGGGGGGGCGACGGGGGTGCCCTGGGTCTGCGCGCGCAGGTGGACGTACCCGACGAGGGCGGCCGAGACCGCGTGGCGGGTCAGCCGGTGCTCGGCGCCCAGCTCCCGGAGCACGCGTCCGGCCGTCCCGTCGGGCTCGGCGATCAGGCCGAGCAGCAGGTGCTCGCAACCGACGTAGTTGTGGCCGAGCGAGGTGGCCTCGGTGACGGTCATCTCCAGCGCCGCCGCCGCCGACGCGCCGAAGGTGAGCCCCGGCGCGGAGGTCCCGGCGTCCCCGGCCGCGGCGGGCGCGTTCCCGGTCGCGGGACCCGACCGGTCGAGCCTGCGCCGCACCTCCTCCAGGCTGATCTCCAGCACGCCGAGGACATGGAGGGCCAGGTTGGTGCCCTCGGCGAGCATTCCGCCCAGCAGGTGCTCGGTGCCGACCTCGGCCGCGTCCAGTGCGCGCGCCTGGTCCACCGCCAGTTTGATCACCTCGCGCGCGCGGGGGGTGAAGTTGGGCAGCCTCGCCAGATCGTCGAGGTCGGAATCGCCGAGCGCCGTCTCGCGGATGGCCGTCACCCGCCGCACCGCCTGCTCCAGGGCCCGCTGGCAGACGGCCGAGACCGGCACGCCCGCCTTCTTCACGGCCTCGGCGAGCTCGTCGGGCAGGTAAACGTTGATCTTGGGCATTGTTCCCCCTTGGGGTTAGAGGAGGGTTATAACCCATTCATAACCCCATAGGGGGGTGCTTGTCCAGTGCGGCGCTCCGGTCGCCGGCGCAGCACCCGGGTCGCTAGCGCAGCGCTCCGGTCAGCAGACGGGTCATCTCGGGGGTGAGGGCGACCCCCCGGGTCGAGAGCCAGGCCAGCCGGTTGCGGCTGGTGAAGGCGGCGAGCCTGCGCGCGTCGAGCCGGGTGAGCCGTCCGGGCCCGGCCAGCACCGGGGTCAGCGCGATCCGGTCCCAGGCGGTGGCCCGGCCGAGGGAACGGGCCACCTGCGGATGCGCGGCGCGCACGGCCGAGGCGACGGGACGCAGGCGGGCCCCGGCCGCGGGCGCGCCGACGGGGGCCAGGAGGTTGACGGTGGAGATCTCGGCTCCCGCCGCCCGGGTGGCGCGGAGCATCTCCTGGTCGTGACGGGCCAGGCCCGCCCCGGTGACCGGCAGGGTGAAGCTCACCGCCAGGGAGCGGCCCTCGCGTGCGGCCTCCCGCTGCAGGACGGTGATCGCCTGGGCGCGCCGCCGCACGGTGGCCGCGGCGGCCGGGCCGTGAAGCTCGAAGTCGATGTACGCGGCGCCGAAGGCGGTGATCGCGCGACGGTAGGCGGCGGCGAGCCGTCCCGGGTCGGTGCAGGCCGAGGCGAGCTCGCGCCCGGACGGCCCGCCGAAGGCGAGACCCGCCTTCCCCCCGGCGGCGCGCAGGCGGCCGAGCCGGTCGGCCACCGGGGCGCCGTCCCGATCCCGGAGCCCGCCCCAGGTGGGGACGCAGCCCTTCTGCCCGGCGGTGAGATGGCCCAGCGTGAACCAGCGCACGCGGTCCCTCCTGACCGCCCTGGGCAGGTCGAAGCGCGGGTCGCTCGCGGCGTCCACGAACGTCACGAACCCCGACGGGCGGGAGACGGCCGCCTCGCGGTCCACCGCGGGCCGCCTCCCGGGCGCGGCCGGGGACGGCGTACCCGAGGGGGTGGCGGCACCGGCGCGGTGGCCGCGCGCGCTCCACTCGCCGGTCGCGCCGGAGGGCAGCAGCCAGATCGCGGTACCGGTGCCCGCGACGAGAGCGATCGAGGCGAGCACCACCAGGGAGCGGGGCGGGGTGCCGGGCTCGCGGGCCCGCAGGGTGTCGGGGCGGTCGGTCGCCACGGGCATGAGTTCCCCTCCTCGACGGCGGGGGCGATCGCCGAGAGTGCCCGGCCCGCTACCCGATGCGTCAGAGGGCAGAACGTTAGCAAGCGTCCACGCCACGGCGCGGGCTTTCTGCGGATGCCGTCCGTAGTGCCCGGATAATGGTCTGCATGAAGTTGAGGATCTTCACTGAACCGCAGCAGGGCGCCACCTACGACGAGCTGCTCGCGGTCGCGCTGACCGCGGAGCGGCTGGGGTTCGACGCGTTCTTCCGCTCCGACCACTACATGCGGATCGGCAAGGGCGACCCCGGCCCCGGCCCCACCGACTCCTGGATCACCCTGGCCGGCCTGGCCCGGGAGACCTCCACGATCCGTCTCGGCACGCTGGTCACCCCGGCGACCTTCCGGCTGCCCGGACCGCTGGCGATCAGCGTCGCCCAGGTGGACCGGATGAGCGGCGGACGGGTGGAGCTGGGGCTGGGAACCGGCTGGTTCGACGCCGAGCACACCGCGTACGGCATCCCCTTCCCGCCGGTCGCCGAGCGCTTCGGCAGGTTCGAGGAGCAGCTGGAGATACTGGTCGGGCTCTGGACCACGCCGGTGGGGGAGACGTTCTCCTTCGAGGGGGCCCACTACCGGCTGGCGGACTCCCCGGCGCTGCCCAAGCCCGCGCAGAGCCCCAAGCCGCCGATCATCATCGGCGGTACCGGCGCCACCCGGACCCCGCGCCTGGTCGCGCGGTTCGCCGACGAGTACAACGTGCCGTTCCGCACCGTGGAGGACACCGCCGAGGCCTTCGACCGGGTCAGGAAGGCGTGCGAGGCCGAGGGCAGGGAACCGGTCGCGCTCTCCGTCGCGCAGACCGTCTGCGTCGGCTCCAACGACGCCGAGCTCGCGCGACGGGTCGAGGCGGCCGGGCAGGACCTCGCCGCGCTGCGGGCGGCCGGGCTGGCCGGGACCCCCGCCGAGGTGACCGAGAAGATCGGCCGCTTCGCCGAGCTGGGCGTCGAGCGGGTCTACCTGCAGATCCTGGACCTGGTCGACCTCGACCACCTGGAGCTCATCGCCGAGGAGATCATGACCGACGTGTAGGCCGGGGCGGTCCCGGCCGTGGCCCGGGGAGGTCCCGGCACCGGCGGGCCGGTTAACCCGTGGCCGTCCCGCCGGTCGTGCGGCACACTGAGCCGGTGCTGCTGACGATATCCACCACCGCACGGCCGGCCACGGACCTCGGATTCCTGCTGCACAAGCATCCGGACCGGGTCCAGGAGTTCGACCGCTCCTACGGCGTGGCCCGCGTGCTGTACCCGGAGGCGAGCGAGGAGCGCTGCACGGCCGCGCTGATGCTCGAGGTCGACCCGGTCCGGCTGGTGCGCTCGCGCGACCGCTCCACCGCGGACCACGCGCTGGGCCAGTACGTCAACGACCGGCCGTACGTGGCGTCGTCGCTGCTGGCCGTGACGCTGGCCGACGTGTTCCGCACGGCGCGCACCGGCCGCTGCGACGCCCGCCCCGACCTGGCCGCCCGTCCGATCCCGCTGGAGCTCACGCTGCCGGTGCTGCCCTGCCGCGGCGGGCCCGAGCTCGCGCACCGGCTCTTCGAGCCGCTGGGCTGGGGGGTCGAGGCGCGGGCCCTGCCGCTGGACGAGGGATTCCCCGAGTGGGGCGACTCCCGCTACGTCCGGCTGGTGCTGCGCGGGCAGGCCCGCCTGGCCGACGCGCTCAACCAGCTCTACGTCCTGCTTCCGGTGCTCGACGACGCCAAGCACTACTGGGTGGCCCCCGACGAGGTGGACAAGCTGATCAGGGCGGGCGAGTCGTGGCTGGGCACCCACCCCGAGCGTGGCCTGATCACCCGCCGCTACCTGGGCCGCCGCCTGGCGCTGACCCGCGCGGCCTTCGCCAGGCTCGCCGAGATCGGCGACGACGTCGAGGACGAGCTCGACCCGCCGATCGAGCAGGAGCTCACCGTCCCGCCCGCGCCGCCCGACGCCCCGTCTCCCGAGCCGCCGGCCCGGCGGCCGTTGAACGTCCTGCGGCTGGAGGCCGTGCTCGCGGCGCTGGAGCGGGTGGGCGCGAGCAGCGTCATCGACCTCGGCTGCGGTTCCGGCCGCCTGGTCGGGGCGCTGCTGGAGCGGCCCCGCTTCACCAGGGTGACCGGTACCGACGTGTCCTCGCAGGCCCTGGCGATCGCCGCCCGGCGCCTGCGGCTCGACCGGATGCCCGAACGGCGGCGGGAGCGGCTGGAGCTGTTCCAGGGCGCGCTGACCTACACCGACGACCGCTTCGCCGGGTACGACGCCGCCGTGCTGATGGAGGTCGTCGAGCACGTCGACCCGGCGCGCCTGGAGGCGCTGGAGCGGGTGGTCTTCGGCACCGCCCGGCCGGGCCACGTGATCGTCACGACCCCCAACGTCGAGTACAACGTCCACTACGCCTCCCTCGTGGGCCCGCGCCACTCCGACCACCGCTTCGAGTGGACCCGCGCCGAGTTCCGGGCGTGGGCGGCGAAGGTGTGCGGCGAGTACGGCTACCGCGTCGGGTTCGTCCCGGTGGGGGACGACGACCCGCTGGTGGGACCGCCCACCCAGATGGCCGTGTTCGGCCCGGTGGACGCCGGCGACACGGGCCCGGACGGTGGCGGAGCGGACGGTGGCGGCGTGGACGGTGGCGCGGGAGGTGGAGATGACTGAGATCGTCGTACCGGAGATGTCGCTGGTCGTGCTCGTGGGGGTGTCGGGGAGCGGGAAGTCGACCTTCGCGCGCCGGCACTTCGGGCCGACCCAGGTGATCTCCTCCGACTTCTGCCGCGGGCTGGTCTCCGACGACGAGAACGACCAGACCGCCACGGCCGACGCCTTCGACGTGCTGAACTACATCGTCGGCACCCGCCTGCGGCGCGGGCTGCTGACGGTCATGGACGCCACCAACGTCCAGTGGGAGGCCCGCAAGAAGCTCGTCGAGCTGGCCAGGTCGCACGACGTGCTGGTGGACGCGATCGTCCTGGAGGTGCCCGAGGAGCTGGCGGCCGAGCGTAACCGGAGCCGGCCCGATCGGGACTTCGGCGCGCACGTGATCACCCGCCAGCGCAAGGACCTGCGCCGTTCCATGGCCAGGATCTCCCGCGAGGGGTTCCGCCGGGTCCACGTGCTGCGCGGCCCCGAGGAGATCGAGGCCGCCACGGTCGCCACGGAGAGGGCGTGGAACGACCGGCGCGAGCTGACCGGCCCGTTCGACATCGTCGGCGACGTGCACGGCTGCCGCTCCGAGCTGGAGACGCTGCTGCGCGCCCTGGGCTGGGAGATCGAGCCCGGCGGCACCGGCGCGGTCCACCCGGAGGGCAGGACCGCGGTGTTCGTCGGTGACCTGGTGGACCGCGGGCCCGACTCGCCGGGCGTGCTGCGGCTGGTCATGGGCATGGTCGCGGCCGGGACCGCGCTGTGCGTGTCGGGCAACCACGAGCAGAAGCTGGCCCGCGCGCTGGGCGGGCGCAAGGTCAGGGTGGCCCACGGCCTGCAGGAGTCGCTGGACCAGCTCGCCGCCGAGCCCGAGGAGTTCCGGCGGGACGCGCTGGCCTTCATGGACGGGCTGGTCAGTCACTACCGGCTCGACGGCGGCCGGCTCGTCGTCGCCCACGCCGGGCTCAAGGAGGCCTACCACGGCCGCGCGTCCGGCCGGGTGCGCGCCTTCGCGCTGTACGGCGACACCACCGGCGAGACCGACGAGTACGGCCTGCCGGTGCGCTACCCGTGGGCGCGGGAGTACCGGGGCCGGGCCATGGTCGTCTACGGCCACACCCCGGTCCCGCGGGCCGAGTGGGTCAACAACACGATCTGCCTGGACACCGGCGCCGTCTTCGGCGGGGAGCTCACCGCGCTGCGCTACCCCGAGAAGGAGATCGTCTCGGTCCCGGCCGAGCGCGTCTGGTACGAGCCGGTACGGCCGCTCACCGCCCCCGGCCACCGCGACCACGCCCACCGCGAACCCGGCGTGCTCTCGGTCGAGGACGTCCGGGGCACCCGGCACGTCGAGGTGCGGTACGGCGGCGGCGCCGTCAAGGTCCGCGAGGAGAACGCGGCCGCCGCCCTGGAGATCATGAGCCGGTTCGCGGTCGACCCGCGCTGGCTGGTCTACCTGCCGCCGACGATGGCGCCCGCGCAGACCTCGCGCCTGGAGGGCCATCTGGAGCACCCCGCGGAGGCGTTCGCCGAGTTCGCCGCCGCCGGGGTGGACCGGGTGGTGTGCGAGGAGAAGCACATGGGCTCGCGGGCGGTCGTGGTGCTGGCGGCCGGCCCGGACGTGGCGGCGGCGCGGTTCGGCGTCACCGACGGCACCGCGGGGGCGGTCTACACCCGTACCGGCAGGCCGTTCTTCGCCGACACCGGCGCGCTGGTCGACCGGCTCAGGAAGGCGTGCGCGCCGCTGATGCGGGAGCTGGGGTCGGACTGGCTGGTCCTCGACTGCGAGCTGCTGCCCTGGTCGGTCAAGGCCGAGGGGCTGATCCGCGAGCAGTACGCGTCGGTGGGCGCCGCGGCCCGCGCGGCGCTGCCGGAGGCGATCGCCGTGCTGGAGGCGGCGGCCGGGCGCGGGTTGGATGTGAGCGATCTGCTGGACCGCACCCGCCGCCGCTCCGTCAACGCTGCCCGTTTCAGCCAGGCATATGCACGTTACTGCTGGCCTGTCGCGGACCTGGACGGGGTCCGGCTGGCCCCGTTCCAGATCCTTGCCTGCGAGGGCCGGGCGACCGCCGCCACCGAACCGCGGACCTGGCACCTGGAGATGCTGGCGCGGCTCGACGACCCGCTGATCGCGCCGACCCGGCACGTGTTCGCCGACACCTCCTCGCCGGAGTCGGTCGAGGCGGCCACCGCCTGGTGGGAGGCGCTGACGGCCGAGGGCGGCGAGGGCATGGTGGTCAAGCCGGTCCAGGTGCCGGAGGGACGGAGCCGGGTGCAGCCGGGCGTCAAGGTGCGCGGCCGGGAGTACCTGCGGATCGTCTACGGACCCGACTACACCGAGAGCCTGGACGTGCTGCGCAACAGGTTCCTGGGACGCAAGCGCTCGCTGGCTCTGCGCGAGCACGCCCTGGGGTTGGAGGCGCTCTTCCGGCTGGCCGGGGGCGAGCCGCTGTGGAGGGTGCACGAGGCGGTCTTCGCCGTCCTGGCGCTGGAGTCCGAGCCGGTCGACCCCCGTCTGTGATTTTTCGACAAAGCCGGATGAAGAAGGAGACATCTCCCGCGCTGTGACGATAGCCGTATCCGCCCTGGTCCCTAGGCTCTGAGCACGCCGGCGGGGCGAGGGCGGGCCACCGACGGGCGGGCGGCGGCGCGCGGCCGCCACGGGAGCCGGAGGTTCGATGTCTCAAGCCCTTTTTCGGGGGAAAGGACTCTCATGGCCGGCACTGCCCCCTCGGGGACCTCCAGTGAGAACATCGGGCACGTCATCTTCATCACCGCCGCCGCGGCGATCGGCGGCTTCCTCTTCGGGTACGACAGCGCCGTCATCAACGGCGCCGTCACCGGGATCGAGAAGTACTTCAGGGTCGACGCGGTGCAGACCGGCTTCGTCGTGGCGATCGCGCTGCTGGGATCGGCCCTGGGCGCGTGGATCGCCGGAGGGCTGGCCGACCGCTGGGGCCGCACCAGGACCATGCAGGTGGCCGCGATCCTGTTCGCGGTCAGCTCCGTCGGCCAGGCGCTGCCCTTCACCGTGTGGGACCTGGCCTTCTGGCGGGTGCTCGCCGGCGTGGGCATCGGAATGGCCTCGGTGATCGGCCCCGCCTACATCGCGGAGGTCGCCCCGCCCGCCTACCGGGGACGCCTGGGCTCCTTCCAGCAGCTGGCCATCGTGCTGGGCATCGCCGTCTCCCAGCTGGTCAACTACGCGATCGCGGAACGGGCCGGGGGCGACGTCAACAACGAGCTGCTCGGTCTGCAGGCCTGGCAGTGGATGCTCGGCGCCTGCCTGGTCCCCGCCGTGCTCTACCTGATCTTCGCGACGATCATCCCGGAGTCGCCGCGCTTCCTGGTCGCGGTCGGCAGGTCGGCCGAGGCGCGCAAGGTGCTCGGCGAGGTCGAGGGCGAGAGCACCGACCTGGACGCCCGGATCACCGAGATCGAGAACTCGCTGCGCAGCGAGCACCGGCCCCGGCTGCGCGACCTGCGCGGCTCCCGGCTGGGCCTGCTGCCGATCGTCTGGATCGGCATCCTGCTCTCGGTGTTCCAGCAGTTCGTCGGCATCAACGTCATCTTCTACTACTCGGCGTCGCTGTGGCAGTCGGTCGGCATCAACCAGTCGGACTCGCTGCTGATCAGCTTCTCCACCTCGATCATCAACATCGTCGGCACGTTCATCGCCATCGCGCTGGTCGACAGGATCGGCCGCAGGCCGCTGCTGCTGATCGGATCGGTGGGCATGGCGGTGTCGCTCGCCGTGGCCGCGTGGGCGTTCAGCGCCGGTGTCCCGAACGGTGAGACGGTCAGGCTGCCCGAGACGCAGGGCACGGTCGCGCTGGTCGCCGCGCACGTCTTCGTGCTGTTCTTCGCCCTGTCGTGGGGCGTGGTCGTCTGGGTGCTGCTGGGCGAGATGTTCCCCAACCGGATCAGGGCCGCCGCGCTCTCGGTGGCGGCGTCCGCCCAGTGGGTGGCCAACTGGCTCATCACCGTCTCCTTCCCGTCGCTGTCGGAGTGGAGCCTGGCGGGCGCCTACGTGGGGTACACGGCCTTCGCCGTGCTGTCGTTCATCTTCGTGATGTTCAAGGTGAAGGAGACGAAGGGCCGGAAACTGGAGGACATGGGATAGCGCCCCGCCCTTGGCCCGGCGGGGTGGATCCTGGTAGAAGGTGGGGCACCGAGGAGGTGCCCGGTGGATATCGTTCCCCTGGAGTTCGAAGCGTTCGACCGCCGCATCGCGGGGGTCTCCGGCGACCGTAACGTCGAGCGGCTGCACCGGGGCACGCGCTGGGCCGAGGGGCCCGTGTACGTCCCCGCGGGCCGCTACCTGGTCTGGAGCGACATCCCGAACGACCGCATGCTGCGGTGGGACGAGATGACCGGCCGGGTGGGGCCGTTCCGGGAGCCCGCCGGGTACGTCAACGGCAACACCCTCGACCGCGAGGGCAGGCTCGTCTCGTGCGAGCACGGCGCGCGCCGGGTGACCCGGACCGAGCACGACGGCTCGGTCACCGTGCTCGCCGACCGGTGGCGCGGCATGCGGCTCAACAGCCCCAACGACGTGGTGGTGCGCTCCGACGGGTCGGTCTGGTTCACCGACCCGCCGTACGGCATCCTCAGCGACTACGAGGGGCACCGGGCCGAGCAGGAGATCGACGGCTGCCACGTCTACCGCGTCGACCCCGGCACCGGCGAGGTGAGCGTGGTGGCGGACGACTTCGCCCGCCCCAACGGCCTGGCCTTCTCCCTCGACGAGCGCCTGCTGTACGTCGCCGACACCGAGCGCCGCCACGTGCGGGTCTTCGAGGTCAGCGATGACGGCGCCCTCACGGGCGGCGAGGTGTTCGCCGAGCACGACGGCGAGGGGAGCTACGACGGCATGCGCCTGGACGAGACCGGCCGCCTCTGGGCCGCCGTCGGCCCGGCGATCCACGCCTATCATCCGGACGGGACGCTGCTGGGCAGGCTGCTCCTGCCCGAGAGCGCCTCGAACCTCGTCTTCGGCGGCCTGAAGCGCAACCGCGTCTTCGTCACCGCCACGACGTCCCTGTACTCGGTCATGGTGAGCGTCCGGGGCGCCGAGCCGGTGTGGGCGCGCCGATGACGCGCCCGGCCGCGCCCGGCCGCGCCCGGGTGGGGCCGGAAGGGCTCCCGGGTGAGGCCGGGAGCCCTTCCGGGGACCGGGAGAACTAGGAGAACCAGGAGAACCGGGAGAACTAGGAGAACGCCCAGGTGAACAGGTGCAGCTGCCCGTCCTCGGGAGTGGAGAACGTCAGGCTCCGCACCTTCCTGGCCGGGTCCAGGGCGACGGGCCGCGACGCGTAGACGTGGGCCGGCACGGGCTGGAGCGCCCACGAGCCCCAGAACAGCCGGTGCGGGGTGCGGGCCACGACCTCGTTGCCGAACCGGGGCTCGTCCGAGCCGAAGTCCAGGATCCAGTCGCTGAGGCCGAGCCGTCCCGTGCCGGTCGTGCCGTCGGTGTAGGTGACGGTGACGTCCGCCTCGGGCCAGCCGTTCACGCCCGTTCCCAGGAAGGAGACGCCGGTGGCGCCGTCCGGTGCGGCCACCTCCAGCGGCTCCGTTCCGGGGCGGACGTTGTCCCACTCGCCGCGCTTCCTGTCCGGCCAGGTGAAGGTGACGTCGCGCGACGTCACCCGCCCGCCCGGGGTGAGACCGGCCTCGGCCAGGGCCTGCGCCGAGAGGCTGAAGCCGGGCCCGTCGATGTTGGCCTCGCCGGGAGCGCCCATGTGGCCGATGCCGGCGTTGTTGTGGTGCCACTCCGGGGTGCCGCGACCGGCCACGTTGAGCCGTACCGAGGCGGTGAGGTCGCCCACGACGACCGGCACCGTCAGCATGCCGTGCGGCACGGTGCCGGACACCGAGATCCGCAGGGCCTGGCGGGCCTGCCCGCCCGCGGTCAGGGCGAGCGTGCCGCGCGCGGGCGACACGGTGACGCCGGCCGGGGGCCTGGCCTCCCAGGTGAGCGTGGCGGCCCGGCCCAGCGACCGGACCGCGAGGTCCGTGGTGAGCGTGCCACCGGGCTCGACCGGGCCGCTGCCGCGGCTGAACCCGGCCAGGTACGGCCTGGTCCCGGTGCCGAACGACGGCGGCGCGTCCTCGGGGTCGGTGCCGAAGTCCCGGTTCGGGGACGTACCGCGGACGAAGCTCAGCCGTCCGCCGCCGGTCGCGAACGACTCCGGCAGCCACGCCCGGTCCGTCGCCGCGCCGTTCACGCTGAGCGAGCGGATGTACGGCCCGGAGCCGCGGGCGTCCACCACGATGTCGTCGGCGTCGCCGCCCGGCCGGTCGATCGTGACCCGCTCGAACAGCGGGGTGTTCACCAGCAGCTCGGCGCGGCCGGGGATCGCGGGGAAGAGCCCCATGGCCGACCACACGTACCACGACCCCATCGCGCCCAGGTCGTCGTTGCCGACCAGCCCGTCCGGGCCCGGCCTGAACAGCTCCTGCTGCACCCGCCGCACCAGCTCCTGCGTCCTGTACGGACGGCCGGCCCACGCGTACAGCCACGGCGACGTCATCGCCACCTCGTTGCCCAGGTAGGCGTACGGCTCGGCGGGCCCGGCGTTGAGCTTGGTGAAGTAGGTGTCGAGCCGGGGCACGACCTCGCCGGGGCCGCCCATCGCGGTGAACAGCCCGGTCGGGTTGTGCGGCACCAGCCAGTGGTACTGGGCGCCGTTGCCCTCCATGTAGACGTCCGGGTGGGCCGGGTCGAACGGTGAGGTGAACGCGCCGTCGCCCTGGCGCGGCTGGATCCAGCCGGTGCCCGGGTTGTAGATGTGCTGCCAGGCCTGCGCGCGTCCCATGAACTCCGTGGCCGTGGCCCGGTCACCGAGCCGGGAGGCGAGCTGGGCGATCCCGAAGTCGGCCACGCCGTACTCCAGCGTCGCCGACGGGTCGTTCGGGACGTGCCCCTGGCGCATGTACGCGGCGTTGCCCGGCCGCTCGTCGTACTGCAGCAGCGGGTGCCCGATGTCGCGGGGGCCGGTCCGCCTGGCGGCCTCGGTCATCGCCCGCAGCGCCGCCCGCGCGTCGAAGTCGCGCGCGCCGAACGCGTACACGCTGGACAGGATCGAGTGGTACGGGTCGCCGACCATGACGCCGGTGACCGCGGTCTGGTGCGACCAGCGGTCCCACACGTTGCCGAGGGCCTGGGCGTTGTCGTACATCGACTGCGCGATGTCGGCGGCCACGTCCGGCGCCAGCAGCGCGAGGAGCTGCACCTGGCTGCGGTAGATGTCCCATCCGGAGAAGGTCGCGTAGTGGTGGCGGCCCGGCCGCACCCGGTGCGGCTCGTGGTCGCTGCCGGTGTAGGTGCCGTCCACGTCGTCGGAGACGTGCGGCTGCAGCAGCGTGTGGTAGAGGTTGCTGTAGAAGGTGCGCTGCTGGTCCTCGCTGCCGCCGCCGACCCGGACCCGGCCCAGGCGCTCGCGCCACACGCCGGCCGCCTCGCGGGCCACCTGGTCCACGCCCTTGCCGGCGATCTCGGCCTGGAGGTTGCGCCGGGCGCCGTCGAGGCCGACGTAGGACAGCCCGACCCGCATCTGCACCGGCCGCTCCGGGTCGAACTGCAGGTACGCCCCCGAGCCCGGCCCGTTGACGGTCACGTCCTCGCGGGTGACCAGGTCGCCCCTGACCCTGGCGGGTCCGGCGTTGGCGACGCTGCTCCCGCCGGGACGCACCTCGCCGTCCTTCCAGGTGCCGAACGCGGTGACCGGCCGGTCGAACGTGGCGTGGAAGTAGATCTTGTAGCGGGTCGGCGGGCCGCAGAACCCGCCGGTCTGCACCCAGCCCTCGACGGTGTTCCCGTTGATCCTGGTCTCACCGTCGTCGACGCCGTTGACCGAGCCGCTGGTGTTCAGCAGCACCGTGCCGGGCCTGCCCTTGGGGAAGGTGAAGCGGGCCACGCCCGTCCGCATGCCGGTGCTGAGCTCGGCCTCGACCCCGCTGTCGAGCGTGGTGCCGTAGAAGCCGGGGGAGCCCCGCTCGTTGTCGTGCGAGAACGTCTGCACGTAGTCCTCGCCGTGGGTGGCGGGCGAGCGGCCGATCGTCCCCGAGACGGGGATCACCGGGAAGTCCTGTGCGCCGGTGCAGCCGGGCCCGGAGATGTGCGTCATGGAGAAGCCGCGCAGCCGGTCGTCCTCCCACCGGTAGCCGCCGCCGGCGTCGGAGACCGTGTCGGGGCTCCACTGCATCATCCCGAACGGCAGGACGGCGCCGGGGAAGGTCATGCCCCCGCCCCCGCCGTGGTCGAAGTCGGGCGCCGCCTCCTTGGTGCCGTGGAAGACGTTGACCAGGGACACGGGGTCGCGCTCGGCCGGCACGGGCTGCGGGGCGCCGAGCGGCAGGGCGGTGGCCGCGAGCAGGGCGGTGACGACCGGCACGGACCAGTGAGGCAGGGACCAGAAAGACACGGCAGTCCTCCGAAGGTGGGGTCGCCGTATCGAACCCCGGCCCCGCGCGGCCGGTCAACGGACGGCAACGACGGCCACAACCGGCCACCGGCCCCGCCCGCGAACAGGGGTTGACGTCCCCGCGTCCGGGTGCGGTCAGAGCTGTTCCCCGGTCAGGGGCTCGGGCAGGTCGGCGCGGCGCGCCACGCTGAGCTTGCGGTAGACGCGCGTCAGGTGCTGCTCCACCGTGCTCACCGTGATGAACAGCTGGGCGGCGACCTCCCGGTTGGAGTAGCCGTCGGCCACCAGCGTCGCCACCCGCCGCTCGGCGTCGCTGAGCGGCGGCCGCGCGCCGGGCAGCTCACCGGCCCACGCGCCGTCGGAGTCGTCGGGCAGCATCCGGCTCAGGGCTCCGGCCTGGCACTCCTCGGCCAGGGCACGGGCCCGGCGGCCCAGCACCGCGGCCCGGCGGAACTCGCCGACCGCGTGGTAGGCCCTGGTGAGGCCGGTCAGCGACCTGGCGAGCTCGTACCTGTCGCCCCCCTGCTGCAGCAGCTCGGCCGACTGGCGCAGCAGCATCACCCGGTGGCGCCTGTCGGCGGTGGCGGCCAGCACGCGCAGCGCCATCCCCTGGACCCGCCCGGAGCCGCCGGAGCGCGCGAGCTGCTCCTCCACCAGCAGACGGGCCTCCCGCACCTCGTCGAGGGCGATCAGGGCCTGCGCCGCGTCCAGCCGCCAGGCGATGAACTCGGCGCTGTCGAGCCGCCACTCGACCATGAGCTCGCCGCACAGCCGCAGGTCGCGCAGCGCCTGTCGGGCCTGGCCGGCCGCCAGGTGGAAGCGGCCCTTGCCGTGCAGGTACTGCAGCCCGAACCGGGTCTCCAGCATGGCCTCGGGCACCGGCCGGGTGACGGGCGGCAGGAACTCCTCCTGACGGCCCATCGCCACACCGGCCAGCAGCAGGCTGCCCAGCGGTCCGCCGACGGCGACCCCCCAGCTGTCCGGCGGGATGAGCTCCAGGGCGCGCTGCGCGTCGGCCGCGGCCCCGGCCGGGTCGCCCCGGCGCAGGCCGATCTCGGCGCGGATGGCCGACAGGCGGGCCTGCCGGCTCGGGGCCCGGCGCGAGACCGCCTCGGTGATGAAGGAGTCGCACCAGGGCGCGGCGAGATCGGCCCGGCCGGTGTAGGTCAGTGCCAGCAGCGCGCTCTCCACCGTGTCCATCGACATCTCGTCCAGCCGCGAGCCGCGCAGGATGCGCTCGGCCGCCGCCGCCGTCTCCGGCAGCGGGCCTCCCGTCAGCGCGCGCACCAGCGCGTCCGCCGACTCGGTCCGGCGGTCCGCGCTGAGGGAGTGGGCGGCTCCCCCCGCCTGCTCGTCGGTCAGCTCGGGCAGGTGCGGCAGGAACGACGGGCAGCTGCTGCGGAACCAGGCGTGCGCCACGGCCAGCTCCGCCACCGCGTCCCGGTCCAGCTCCTGGAGCCTCCTCAGGTGCGCCAGGACGTCCCTGGCGTCGTCGGCGTGGCCGTGCCACAGCAGCGCCTTGGCCAGCACCACGGCGTCGCCGCCGGTCAGGTGGCCCCGGCGCAGCGCCTCGGTCAGCTCGGCCAGGTGCCCGGCGAGCGTGCCGGGGTCGATCCGCCACTTGGCCCGCACCAGGACGGTGGCGATCCTGGCGCGCCGGCGCTCGTCCCGGCAGGACCGCAGGGCCAGCATGAGGTACTCGATCGCGGACTCCACGCCGTCCTGGCGCAGCGCCCGCGCCGCGGCCTCCTCCAGGACCGGCAGCGCCCACGGCTCGCCGGCCTGACCGGCCCGCAGCAGATGCCCGGCCACCACCGGGACCGGCGCGCCGTCGCGGTAGGCCAGCTCGGCGGCCCGGCCGTACAGGTCGACGCGCTCGTGCTCGTCCAGCCCGGCCAGCACGGCGGACCTGGCGGCCTCGTCGCGGAACCGGCCGCCGTCCAGCAGCCCGGCACGGGTCAGGTCCTGGACCGCCCTGACGACGACCGTGCCGTTCTCGCCGAGCAGCCGGGGGACGAGCCCGGCCTCGCCGAGCACGGCCAGTGCCCGCGCCACCCGGGGGGTGTCGCCCCCGGCGCGGTGCAGGCAGGCGAGCACGGCCTCGGCGTACCGCTCGCCCCGGCCGTCCCCGGTGCGGTGGTCCTCCAGCAGGGCGTCCACCAGCAGCCGGTTGCCGCCGGTCAGCGCGTGCCAGCGCTCCGGCGTGGCGCCGGCGTCCCCGGACGCGAGCCGCGTCACCTCCTCGGGGGACAGGTGCCCGAGGCGGATCGCGCGGTAGTGCGGCCGCCGCTGCATCTCCGCGTGCAGGCCGCCGAGGGTGTGCGCGTCCGGCACGCTGAAGGCCAGCATGACCCTGGCGTAGGCGATCCTGCGGGCCAGGTGCGACAGGCAGAGCTGCGAGACGCGGTCGGCGTGGTGCAGGTCGTCCACGACGACGAGCAGCGGGCGCCGCTCCGACAGCTCCAGCAGCACGGCGCAGAGCGCGTCCACGACCAGCAGGTCCGCCCGCTCGCCGGCCGGCGAGCCCTCCGGGTGCGCGCGGGCGCCCTCGCGGAGCAGGCCGGTGGCGGTGGCGCGGTCCGGCTCGGTCATGGACGCGCCGTGCACGAGCTGCGAGAGCACGCCGAGCGGGAGCGCGCTCTCGGCGGGCGAGCCCGTGGCGGTGAGCAGGAGGGCGTCGTGGCCGAACGCGTGCTCGCCGAGGCCGTACAGGAGTGCGCTCTTGCCGGTGGCGATCGCGCCGGTCACCATCGCGACGCGGCCCCTGCCGGCCACCGCCTCGTCCAGGAGCTCCCTCAGCGTGGTCATCTCGTGCCGCTGGACGTCCTCACCCATGGCGGTCCTCCGTTCGGTGGTCAAGCGGTCGGTCCGACGGAGCGCGCGGGCCGGGACGGCGGTCGGGACGGGGCCGGGACGGGGGCCGGGACGGCCCGGCCCCCGCCCCGCGACGAGGCGGGTCACGCCGGTCTTCTCTCGCACGTCAGCCGGCGTTCGCCAGGCGGCGCGGCTCGTGCAGGAGACGGACAGGCCGCGCGCGGCCCGCGAGGCGGGCACCGGCCACGCGCACGGCGGAGAACGCGGCCGTGGCCACGTCGGCGCCGATGCCCGCACCCCACGCCACCTTCGCCGCCCCGGTCCCGCCGGGGGCGCCGGCTGGGGTGCACTCCGCGTAGACCACGACGTCGCGCGGGGAGCGGCGGGCGAGGGCGGGGCGCTCCGGGGCCGTCTCGCGCTCGTCCAGCGCCGGGGCGGTCGCGTGCACGGCCCGCACGTCGATGCCCCACGGGCCGAGTACGGCGCGCAGGTCGCACGCTCCGCCGGGGACGCGGGCGCCGTCGATCCAGAGCGTGACGCCGACCGGCTCGTCCTCGAGCGTGCGGGGCCCGCCGCGCGCGTCGTGGTCCAGGTACTCCGCGCGGAACAGCTCGCCGATCCGGCTCGGGGACAGCTCGCCGCCCTCGGCGTCGGCCTGCGCCTGCACCCGGGCCGCCAGGTCGACCTGGAGGCCGCGGGGCAGGTCGAGCCCGTGCCAGGCGCTCATCACGTACGCGACGCCGCCCTTGCCGGACTGGCTGTTGACCCGCACGACCGCCTCGTAGGTGCGCCCCACGTCCCTGGGGTCCACCGGCAGGTACGGTGTCCGCCACGGGAGCTCGCCGGCCGGCACCCCGGTACGGGCCGCGAGCCGCTCGTGCTCGTCGAAGCCCTTCTTGATGGCGTCCTGGTGCGATCCCGAGAACGCGGTGTACACCAGCTCGCCCGCGTAGGGGTGGCGCGGGTGGACGGGCATCTGGTTGCACTCCTCCACGGTGCGCCGGACGGCGTCGATGTCGGACAGGTCGACGCCCGGGTCGATGCCGTGCACGAACAGGTTCATGCAGAGCGTCACCAGGCAGACGTTGCCGGCCCGCTCGCCGTTGCCGAACAGGCAGCCCTCGATCCGCTCGGCCCCGGCCAGCAGGGCCAGCTCGGCCGCGGCGACCCCGGTGCCGCGGTCGTTGTGCGGGTGCACGGACAGGCACACGTGCTCGCGGCGCGACAGGTTGCGGTCGAGCCACTCGATCTGGTCGGCGAAGACGTTGGGCAGCGAGCGCTCCACGGTGGTCGGGAAGTTGAGGACGATCCCCCGGCCCGCCTCCGGCCCCCAGGCGTCCATGACCGCCTCGCACACCTCCAGGGCGAAGTCCGGCTCGGTCTCGTTGAACAGCTCGGGGGAGTACTGGTAGGACAGGTCGCAGTCGCCGAGCACGCGTTCGGCCTGGTCCATCATGACCCGGGTGGCCCGTACCGCCATGTCGCGGCACCCGGCCCGGTCGACGCCGAGCACCAGGTCCCTGAACTGCGGCGACGTGGCGTTGTAGATGTGGACCATCGCGCGGGGCGCGCCCCGCAGGCAGTCCACGGTGGCCCTGACGAGTTCCTCGCGGGCCTGGGTGAGCACGGTGACGCGCACGTCGTCGGGGATGAGGTCGCCCTCGATGAGCAGCCGCACGAAGTCGTGGTCGTCCCGGCTGGCGACGGGGAAGCCGACCTCGATCTCGGTGAAACCCAGGTTCACCAGGAGGTCGAACATCATGAGCTTGCGCTCGGGGGACATCGGGCGGGCCAGCGACTGGTTGCCGTCCCGCAGGTCGGTGGAGAGCCACCGGGGGGCCGAGCGGATGCGCCTGCCCGGCCAGGTGCGGTCGGTCAGATCGAGGGGCATGAATCCGGTGTAACGTCCGGCACCCTGCATGATGGTCTTCCTTTCGTGGGTGACCCTCGTTCTTCGGGAAGCTGGAAATAGGGGTTGGAAATCCGTGGCGTCGTTTTCTAGGGTGAGGATCATCCGCCCCGCGTTCATTCACCGGTGTTATGGCCGGACGCTATAGGGGCTCCGGCGGCCGGGCAACAGGGGGATCGGGAGTTCGCCGGGAATGACCCAGGGAAACGCACCCGGTATCGAAAGGAGTACCGTCCGCTACACCTTTCGGATCACCCCCTACCGGTGGCGCCGCCCCCGCTCACAATGCGAGTCATGGCAGCAATCTCCCCGCACGCCCTCGCCCTCTGCGTCATCGAGGCCCGCCCTTCGGTACTCGCCGTCTCGGCCATGCGTTACCTGACCGGTGTCGCGCTCGCGCTGCCGGCCGCCACGGTCGCCGTCCCCCTCCCGCGGGTCGCGCAGGGGACGGCCGCCTGGGTGCTGTCGATCCTCGCGGTCTACCTCTACAACGGTGTCACCGACGTTACGGAGGACCGGATAAACGCTTCCGGCCGCCCCATCGCCAGGGGGGACCTGGAGACGCGGACGGCCGCCGCCGTCGCCGCCGGCGCGGCCTGCCTGGCGCTCCTGGCGACGTGGGGCCTGCCGGGTCCGATGTTCGGGATCGTCGCCGCCAACCTGGCGCTGGGGTACCTGTACTCGGGGCCGCCGTCTCCGCTGAAGGACAGCTCGGGCGGTACGGTCGCGGTGCTGTGCCTGTCGGGCCTGCTGTCCTACCTGGCGGGATTCACCGTCGCGACGGGCGGCGGCGGCGTGGCCCTGCCGGCCGCGCTCGTGCTGTTCGCGGGCGTCGCCATCGGCTGGATGGTGCTCGTCGGCATGCCCGCCAAGGACCTGTCCGACATCACGGGGGACACGGCGGCGGGCCGGCGCACCCTCGGCGTCCTGCTCGGCGACCGGGTCTCACGGCAGGTCATGGTGGGGGCCGCGGTCGCGCTCCTGGCGGGGTTCGCCATGGCGGTCTCGGTGACGCACGTGCCGCTCGCGGGCGTCGTGCTCGCCCTGGCGGCCGGGGTGGTCGCGGTGGCGGTCGCGGCCCTGCCCGCGGCGCGGCGGCCCGGCGACGGCGACCGCCGCCGCACCCGCCGTCCGTACGGGGCGTTCATGGGGACGCAACACCTTCTTCATCTCACCGTAATTTTGTCCCCGATCTGACTGAAACATTGCATGTGACTCTTGCTCGCGCCATAGTTTTGGGGAGCGCTCGGCGGCGGAGAGGGGACACCGGAGGTGACTCACGGGGCCGCGGGGGACCCGGCGGAATTAGTCGAATCGTGTCGTGAAGAAATACTCGGCGAGTTCGAATCGGCTCTGCGTTCCACCGGAAACGCCGTCTTCTCAGACCGGGGCGCCCGTGAGCAGGCACTGCGCACCGCCCATCACATACTCGACGACGTCACGGCCACGCTGCGCGCCGGGAAGATACAGGTGGGGGAGCTGTACCGGTTCCAGGCGCGGGAGCTGGGGAACGTGCGCGCGGCCGGGGGAGTGCATCCCAAGGCCTCGCTCGAGGCGGGCTCGCTGTTCTTCCGCGCGGCGCTGCGCCACCTGACCCGCCGGATCGCGGAGGCGTACGAGTCCCCGGCCGACGTCATCGTGCTGGTCATCGGCGGCATGGAGGAGAGCCTGTCCCAGCGCATCCGGGAGTCCGCCGACAGCTACCACAGCTTCCTGCTCAACCAGGTCCAGGAGAAGCAGGAGGACGAGCGCCGCCGCATCGCCCGCGAGCTGCACGACCACATCGGGCACGGCGTCAGCGTCGCCCACCAGCAGCTCGCGCTGTCCGAGGTCTACCGCCCCGTCGACGCCGCCCGCGCCGGTGCCAAGATCGGCATCGCCCAGCAGGCCATCAGGGAGACCATGGAGAACCTCCGGCAGATCACCTCAGAGCTGCACCCGCAGATCCCGGTCCGGAGCCTGGAGAAGTCCCTGCTGGGCTTCCTGGAGACCGTCGAGGACGAGGCGGTCTCCGTCAGGCTGGACGTGAACGGCGACGAGTCGTGGGCCTGGCCGCGGGTGCTCGACGAGGCGTTCCTCATCATCCGCGAGGCCGTGCGCAACGCGCTCGCCCACGGCCGGCCGAAGACCGTCCTCGTCCGGGTGAACATCGCGCCGCACGAGCTGTCGGCGTCCGTCCAGGACAACGGGTGCGGCTTCACCCCCGCCCGGGCGCGCGAGCGCGGCGGGGTGGGCCTCACGTCCATGCGTGAGCGGGCCGGGCTGCTCGGCGGGCGGTTGCTCATCTCCAGCGACCCGGGGAACGGCTGCCTGGTCGAGCTCTTCCTGCCCCTCCAGGGGCGGGCCGGCGGCGGCCGTGACGCCTGAGGCCGGCGAGGCCGGCGGGGCCGGCATCTCCGTGGTCCTGGTCGACGACCACGCCCTGTTCAGGGAGGGCCTGCGGGAGATCCTGGAGATGGCGGGCGGCATCGTCGTGGCGGGCGAGGCCGGCGACTCCGCCACCGCGGTGCAGGTGGTGGCGAGGACCCGGCCGGACGTGGTGCTGCTCGACGTGGAGATCCCCGGCGACGAGGTGACCGAGACCGTCGGCCGCATCCGCGAACTCTCCCCGGAGAGCGGCATCATCATCCTCAGCATGTACGACGGGCCCCACCTGCTCGCCCGGCTGCTGTCCGCCGGCATCCGCGGCTACCTGCTGAAAAGCGTGCACCGGCACGAGCTGATCTCGGCGGTGCGCAGCGTCCACGAGGAGCCCTCCCGCCTGGTGCTCGCCGTCTCCCGCAGCAGCCTGGCCCGGGTGGAGGCGCCCTCGGCCGGAGTGCTGTCGGGCAAGGAGCTGGAGGTGCTGCAGCTCGCGGCGCAGGCGCTGAGCAACGGCCAGATCGCCCGCCGCCTCGGGCTGGCGGAGGCGACGGTCAAGCGCCACATGCGCAACATCTTCGTCAAGCTCAACGCCGCCTCCCGCATCGACGCCGTCAACAAGGCCCTGGCCGCCTCGCTGATCCCGCCTCAGAGCAGGGGCGGCGAGGAGTGACCCGCGGCCCGGGGCGGGAAGAGCACGGACAGCGCCTCGCGGGTCTCGACCGGCAGCTCGACCGACGAGGCCGAGAGGTTCATCTCCAGGTGGACCGGGTCACGCGTGCTCGGGACGGGCACGACGTGGTCGTCCTGGGCCAGGAGCCAGCTCAGCGCGAGCCTTCCCGCGCCCACGTCGAGCCGCGCGGCCATGGCCTCCAGCGTCCTGAGACGGGTGGCGTCCGACCGCCGCGCCGCCGGGTCGAAACGGGGGTCGGCGCGCCGCCAGTCACCGGGCTCGAAGTCCGCGTGCGGCCCCACCCGGCCGGTGAGGAAGCCCCGGCCCAGCGGGCGGGCGGCGACCACGGCGATGCCCAGCTCGCGCACGGTGGCCAGCAGGCCGGGCGCGGGCCGGCGGCCCCACAGGGAGTACTCCACGGCCAGCGCCGTGATCGGGTGCACGGCGTGCGCCCGGCGCACCTGCTGGGGGGTGCCGCCGGTCAGTCCCAGGTGGCCGATCTTCCCGGCCGCCACCAGCTCCGACAGCCGCGACACGCTCGCCTCGACGGTCGCGTGCTCGTCCTGGCAGTCCAGGTAGAACAGGTCGATGCGGCCGGTGCGCAGGCGCCGCAGTGAGGCGTCGCAGTCCCGGTCCAGCGAGGCGGGGCGCCCGTCGAACCCCTCCGTCCCCCGGGGGCCGTGGCGGCGCACCCCGCCGCGGGTGGTCACCACCACCTCGTCGCGCCGCCCGGTGACGGCCCTGCCGATCAGGCTCTCCACCCGGCCCCCGGCGTAGAAGCCGGCCGTGTCGAACAGGGTCACACCGGCGTCGAGCGCCGACCGGATCAGCCGGTCCGCACCTGCGGTCCCGGAACGCCCGTAGACGCCGGTGAGGGCGAGCGAGCCGAGCCCGACACTGGAGATGACCGGCCCCGTCGGGCCGAGTCTCGTGTACCGCACGAGTCACCTTTCGTTCCACCGATCGCCGGTGCGTCTCTCCGGTTAAAGGCAGGGGAAATACAGAACAACCCCATACTCCGCAAATAACGGGATTCGATCGTCAGTCCCGGTGGATCTTTTCGCATGATAGGCGACCGCCCGCGCGCGCGGCCGTTCCGGGACCCCTAGGCGAACCCCTGAAATCGCTTCGAACGCATAAAAGATGATTAAGGCTCATTTAAAGAGTGTGGACGGTGGCCAATGTGTGACTTATTGCGATCAGAGAGGTTCAGGTGGTCGAGCGGATTCCGCCCGTGACGGGTCAGGGCCCCGGCGCCTTTACCGCCCCGTCCTCCGGAAGGGGACCGGAGACGACCGGATTCGGGGTCGTGCTCATCGCCGAGGACTGCTCCAGGAACGAGTGGGCCGCCAGGTGCCGGCCCTCTTCACCGGTCCCCCCGCGCAGATCGCCGGGCGGATCCGCGGCGGCGGGTTCACCTACGTCACCGTGGTGGACCCCGCCATGGAGGACTTCGCGAGGGTCATCGGACACCTCCGGTGACGGGCCGCCGGTGTGCGCCCACCGCCACCGCCGTGGCCGCCGTGCCTGTCGTCCCCGCCGTCCCCGCCGCCACCGTCGTGCCCGCTCTGCTCGCCGCCACCGTCGTGCCCGTCGTGCCCGTCAGGCCGTGCAGGCAGGCGATCAGGGTACGGGCCTGGACGTTCAGGTAGTAGCTGTGCCGCAGCAGCCCGTCGAGCTGGTGCAGGGCGAGCCAGCGGAACGACGGATGGCCGGGCAGCGGATCCTCGTCCGTCTCGACGACCAGGTAGCGGTTGCGCGCGTGGTAGAAGCGGCCGCCCTCCTCCGACAGGACGGTGTCGAAGCGCACCCGCCCGGGCAGGGCCCTCACCGTCTCCAGCACCTGGTCCAGCAGCACCGGCCGGGCCCGCGCGGGCAGGTGGTCGTAGTCGCCCGGCGCGCACTGCACGGTGGGGGCCAGCTCCACCACGTCGGTGCAGCCGGGCTCGGCGCGGGCGTGCACCAGCGCGTGCAGCACCCCGCGGACCGGCCTGACCAGGAAGGCGACGAGCCCCGTGCCCACCGGCTCGATCATCGGCTGCGTCCACCGGCCCACCTCGCGGCCGTGCGCCTCCACGCGCACGCCGACGACGTCGAAGAACCCGCCGCTCTCGTGCGAGATGCGGCCACCGGAGCGGTGCCAGCCGCGCAGCCGGTTGAGCGGCAGCGGCCTGACCTGGACGTCCACCGTGGAACGGACACCGCTGAGCCAGCTCAGGATCTCCGGCGTGCCGTGTGCGGCGCCCGCGCCCGGGTCGCGCGAGCGCTCCAGCAGGGCGCCGAACCCGCCACCGGACCCACCACCGGACCCACCGGCGAGCCCGTCGCCGAACCTGTCGCCGAGCCCACCGCCGGACCCGCCGTCCGCCCGGCCGTCCCGCGCCGGCAGGCACGCCAGCACCGTCCGGACGTCCATGTTGACCAGATCGGGCACCGACAACAGGTCCCGCACCCGCCGCAGCGGCAGCCACCGGAACCCCTCGGCCACGGCCACCTCCTCGCCGACCTCCACGACCATGTTGCGGTTGCGCTTGCGGTAGAACCAGGCGCCCTGCTCCGACTGGCGCACGTCGGCCAGCACCCGCCCGCGCGGCTCCCGGAAGAGGTCCAGGTACGGCACCGGCCGCCCCCCGTGCACCCCGGTGTAGTTGCTCCTGGTCGCCTGCACCGTGGGCGAGAGCTGCGGCCCGTCGATGTTGCCCGGCTCGTTCTTGGCCTGCATCAGCAGGTGCGGCACCCCGCCCACGCGCTTGAGCAGGATGCCGAGGATGCCCGTCTCGGGCTGGTTGATGATCGGCTGGGTCCAGGCCGGCACCGCCCACCCGGGCCGGCGCACGTCGAGGCCCTCGACCGTGAAGAACCGGCCGCTGCGATGGCGGATGTCGCCCGTCTCCCGGTCCTCGTACCAGCCGGCCAGCTCCTCCAGGGGCAGCCGGGTCACGCTCATGAACGTGTGCCCGGCCGTCTCGCGCAGCCACTCCTGTACGTCGGTGATGACAAGCTCCTCACAGCGCCGTCCGCCGCCCGCCGGCCGTCCGCTCGTCGGCGGTCCGCCGGTGGCGACGCTGCCACGGGCCGCCGGGACCGCTCAACCCCTGCTCACGTGCGGTCCCCTGCCCCGCGAGGGGGCGAATCATAGGGGTTCTGCTCCCGGCCGCGGCGTTCCTACGCTTTCGGGGTGAACGCCATGACCGATCACCGGGGAACGCGGGCCGGCGGGTGAGACACCGCGAACTGGCCGTGGCCGGCGCCTTCGTGTTCGACCCCGAGGTCCGATCCGACCCGCGCGGCAGCTTCGCCTCGCCGTACCAGGAGAGCGCGTTCGCCGCCGCGACGGGCCGCCCGCTCTTCCCGGTCGCGCAGACCGGCCGGAACGTCTCCCGGCGCGGGGTGGTGCGCGGCCTGCACTACACGCTGACCCCGCCCGGCACCGCCAAGTACGTCTTCTGCGCCGGCGGTCGCGCCCTGGACATGGTCGTCGACCTGCGGGTGGGCTCTCCGACGTTCGGCCGCTGGGAGGCGGTGGAGCTGACCGCCGGCAACGGCCGCGCCGTCTACCTGCCGCCGGGCGCCGGTCACGCGTTCGCCGCGCTGGAGGACGACACCGTGATGTGCTCCCTGCTGTCCGCCGAGTACCGCGAGGAGGACGACCTCACCCTGTCGGTCCTCGACGAGGACCTCGCGCTGCCGCTGCCGGGCGGGCGGCCACCGGCGCTGTCGGAGCGCGACGCCGCCGCGCCCACCCTGGCCGAGGCGGCGGCGCACGGGCTGCTCCCGGACTACAGGCCCGCCCCGGCGCCGTACGCGGTGCGGTGACGACCCTCCCGCGTGTCCCGCGTGTCCCGCGCGCCGCGGTGAGCCGCCGTACGCGGCGGCCGCGGGCCGACCCCTACCCTGCCCCGGGGTGGACGTCGCGGGCGCGCGGCTCCCGGGGTCCGGCGGCCCCGGATCACCACCCCTTCCCGGAGCGGGGGAACCCCTAGAAAAGGCGCGAACATAAGGGGCACGGTAGGGGAGACCGGCCCTTCCACCCCCCCTAGATTGGGCACCGCACGTAAAGCGCAAAGCCCTCGGGAGGATCCAATGACGGGGCGTTTTCTTTTCATGTGCCAACCCGACCACGGACACGTCATTCCCAGCCTCGCCGTGGTCGCCGAACTGGTCCGCCGGGGGAACCAGGTCACCTATCTCACCTCGCCCGCGATGGCCGGGCCGGTGACGCAGGCCGGAGCCACCGTGCTCCCGTACGACTCGATCTACCAGGACGTGGAGCTGCGGAAGCTGGAGGACGATCCGCTCGGCCTGCTCTCGCTCTTCCTCGACGAGAGCACGGAGATGCTCGCCGCCATCGGCCCCGAGCACAGACCGGACGTGATCGTCTACGACCTCTCCGTCCTGCACGCCGGGCGCGTCCTGGCCAGGAAGTGGGGGGTGCCCGCCACGCAGCTCATCCCCGTCTTCGCCTCCAACGCCCACTTCTCCTTCCTGTCCGCCATCTACGCGGAGGAGGACGGCGGGGCCGTCCCCGAGCTCCCGGGCTGGGTGGACGGCATGCTCGCCAGGACCCGCGACCTCGCCGAGGCCCACGGCGTGAAGGCCGACCCCGCCGAACTGTGGTGGGAGGTGCAGGACTCCACCCTGGTCGCCGTGCCGCGCGCCTTCCAGTTCGCCGGCGACACCTTCGACGAGCGGTTCACCTTCGTCGGCCCCTGCCTGGGCGAGCGCCGCTTCCTGAGCGGATGGGAGCCACCGGGGGACGGGCTGCCGATCGCGCTGCTGTCCTTCGGCACCGTGCTCAGCAGCCGCCCGGAGGTGTTCCGCACCTGCGTGCGGGCCTTCGCCGAGCTGCCCTGGCGGGCCGTGATCACGCTGGGCGACGGCATGGACCCGGCCGACCTCGGCGCGCTGCCGCCCAACGTCGAGGTCCACCGGTGGGTGTCGCACCTGGACGTGCTGCGCCACGCGTCGGTGGCGGTCACCCACGCCGGCATGGGAACCGTCATGGAGACGCTCTACCTGGGACGTCCCTCGGTCCTGCTCCCCGCCACCGCCATCGACCGGCTCGGTGCCCGCCGCGTCGAGGAGCTCGGGCTCGGCCGGGTGCTCGACTCCGCCGTCCTCACCCCCGACCGCCTGGTGGAGACGGTGCTCTCCGTCGCCTCGGACGAGGGCGTGCGGCGGGCCGCGGACGGGATGCGGCGGGAGATCGAGGCGGCGGGCGGCACGGCCCGCGCCGCCGACGTGCTCGAACGCCGTCTGGCCGCCTGATGGAGCGGTCCGCGCCCGGCCGGGCGCCCGCGTTCGAGTTCCACGTGCTGGGCCCGCTCACCGTGTTCAAGGACGGTACCGAGCTGTCCATGAGCGCCAACAGGGAACTGGTCATCCTGGCCAGCCTGCTGCTCAACGCCAACCGCGTGATGAGCGTGGAACGGCTCGTCGAGGCCGTGTGGGCGGGCTCGGCGCCCCCGAGCGCCTGGCGGCAGGTGGCCATCTGCGTCTCGCGGCTGCGCCGCACGCTCGGCGCGGGCCTGATCGAGACCTCCAGCCCCGGCTACCTGCTGCGCGCCGCCCCGGCCAGCATCGACTGGCTCCGGTTCCGGGAGCTGGTGGCGCGCTCGCGCGGCCAGGCGGCCGCCGGTGAGCGCGAGGACGCCGTCCTGCTGCTGCGCGACGCGCTCGCGCTCTGGCGCGGCCAGCCGTTCGAGGACATCCGCGGGCTGCGCTACGACGCGGCGCGGATGGCCGAGTCGCGGCTGGAGGCCCTGGAGACCTGCCTGGTGCTGGAGATCGAGCTCGGCCGCCACCACCAGGTGATCCCCGAGCTGCTCGCCCTCGTGGCCGAGTCGCCCTTCCGGGAGCGGGTACGGGCGCAGCTCATGCTGGCGCAGTACCGGGCGGGCCGGCGCGCCGACGCGCTGCGGACCTACCAGGAGACCCGCCGCTACCTGCTGAAGCAGATCGGCCTCGAACCCGGCCCGGCCCTGCGGCGGCTGCACGAGCAGATCCTGCGGGACGAGTCGGCCCTCATGCGCCCGCCCCCGTCGCGGCCCTCCGCGGGCCGGCCGATGCCCTCGCAGCTCCCGCCGCAGGTCCTGCCGTTCGTGGGCCGCGACGAGGAGCTGGCCACGCTGGACGCGATCCTGGGTTCCGCCCGCGCGCCGGGTGCCATGGTGCTGTGCGGGGCCGCGGGCGTCGGCACGACCACGCTGGCGGTGCACTGGGCGCACCGCCGGGCCGACCGCTTCCCCGACGGGCAGCTGTACGCCGACATGGGCGGCACCGGGCCCGTACCGGTGATGGACCGGTTCCTGCGGGCGCTCGGGGTGCAGGACATGCCGGCCGACCCCGCCGAGAAGCTCGCCCTCTACCGGAGCTGCACGGCGCGCAGGCGGCTGCTGGTCGTGCTGGACGGCGCCGAGCACGGCGACCAGGTGCTGCCGCTGCTGCCGAGCGGGCCGGACTGCCGCGTCATCGTCACCAGCTCCGACCCGCTCGACGACCTGGTGGCCCGGCAGGGGGCCGACCGGGCGTTCCTGCGGCCCCTGACCGACGACGCGGCCAGGCACCTGGCGGACCTGCTGGTCGGCGGGGCGTTCGACCCCCAGGCGGTGTCGGATCTCGTGGTCACCTCGGGAGGCAACCCGCTGTCGCTGCGGCTCGGCGCCGCCCGCCTGCGCTCCCGCGCGGGACAGCCCGCCGCCTGAGGCCGCCGCGCCGGACCGGGCGCCGGTCCCGTACCCGCCCCGTGGACCCCCGGCCACCCGCCGGGGGTCCACGCGTCAGTGCCTGGACAGGATCCGGCCGAGGGCCTCGGTGAGCGTCCGCGCCGAGGCCGGGCCGTCGGGGGAGCGCCAGGCGACGTGACCGTCCGGGCGGACGAGGACGGCGCCGGTGGGACCGAGCTCGTACTCCTTGGCCCAGGTGGGGGAGGTGAGCGGGCCCGGCGCGGCGGCCGGGGGACGGGAGGCGCCGGCCCCCGCGACGTCGGTGTCCGCGACCTCGGTGTCCGCGACCTCGGTGTCCGGGACGTCGGTTCCCGCGACGTCGGTGTCCGGGGCGTCGGCGTCCGAGATCTCCGTGACGGTGAGCGGGACACCGGTGAGGCGGGCCGTCTCCGCGGCCGCCGCGGGCCAGCCCGCGCCCGTGGCGGCGAGCAGCGTGAAGTGCGGGCCGAGCAGGTCCAGCGTCGAGACCCGCCCGTGCGGACCGTGCAGCCACACGTGCGGGGCCCGGTGCCCGGGCCGGGCGACGGGGACGTAGGTCCGGTACGGGTCGGCGGGGGCGGGGGGCGCGGTGCCGTCGGGCAGCACGGCGCCGGAGTCGTAGCCGAACCCCAGCACCAGCCCCTCGCAGCTCCGCCGCCCGGCCTGCCGCTCGATCGCCTCCCGCATGGACAGCCGGCCCTCCATCATCGCGAAGGTGATCAGCGCGTTGTTCAGGCTCTCGTCCACCGTGCGGACCGCGACGGGCCGGCGTTCGGCCTCGTAGGTGTCCAGCAGCTCCTCGCCCGCCGTGCCGCGCAGCACCGCGGCCAGCTTCCAGGCCAGGTTGTGCGCGTCCTGGATGCCGCAGTTCATGCCGAACCCGCCCTGCGGCGTCGCCACGTGCGCGGCGTCGCCCGCCAGGAAGACCGGCCCGGACCGGAAGGCGGTGGCGACCTTGGCCTGCTGCAGCCACGGCATCACGCCGAGGACGGTGACGGGCAGGCCGGGCACGCCGACGGCGGCGCGCACGGCCGCCAGGCAGACCTCCTCGGTGAAGTCCGCCGGGCTGCCGCCCAGCTCGGGTTCGTAGCCGGTCTGCACCATCCAGCGCCGCTCGTGGTCCACCGCCTCCACGGCGCAGGGCGGGTCGCTCAGGAACGACAGCGCGGCCCGCCGGTCGGGGGGCAGGAAGCCGAGGTCCGCCTCGAACATGATGCTGATCATGTGGCCGAGCGGCGGAGGCCCCTCGACGGCGATGCCGAGGTCCTCGCGCACGCCGCTGCGGCTGCCGTCGGCGGCCACCAGGTAGCGGCAGCGCACGACCGTCTCGCCGCCGGCGGTGGCGTTCATGCCGGTCGTCGTCCCGTCGCCGGTGCGTCTCACGGTCGCCGTCTCGCCGTCGGCGGTGGTGCTCATGCCGGTCGTCGTCCCGTCGCCGGTGCGTCTCACGGTCGCCGTCACGCCGTCGGCGGTCGCGCTCATGCAGGTCATCGTGGCGCCGAACCACACGTCGGCCTCCGGACGGGACTCGGCCAGCCGCCGGAGGATCACCTCCAGGCGGTCCTGCGCGCACAGGAAGGTGTAGGTGGGGCTCTGCGGGGCGTCCCGTTCCAGCTCGGCGGCCGACCGGACGAAGTCGTCGGCGGTCAGGGAGCTGCCGACGCCCACCGCGAGGTAGTCCTCCCGGGGCATGCCGGTGCGCTCCACCTCGTCGTGGACGCCCCAGCCGCGCAGGATCTCCATCGTCCTGGTGGTGATCAGGCGGGCCTTCGGGAAAGCCGACGTGTCCGGGCGCCTCTCCACCAGCAGCACGGATGTTCCGTGACGGGCGAGTTCAATGGCGGCGCTGAGCCCGACGGGCCCGCCTCCGACGACCAGAACGTCGACATCAACCTCATTCATGCGCCCAGACTCATATATAGAGAATATTCAGGTCAATTGCCAGATATCTGGATGATGTAGGCGTGATATCAGCTCTTAGTAGCTTATGCCTAAAGATCTATTAATCCTGCGGCGATTATCGAATTCCTGGAGAGATGATGCTCTTTGCCCCCGGCTCTGTGGCCGTGGTGACGGGCGGGTCCCGCGGGATCGGCCGGGCCGTCGCGCTCGACCTGGCCCGGGAGGGCGCCCACGTCGTCGTCAACTACGCCCGGTCCGAGAGTGACGCCAAGGAGGTGGCCGACCAGATCGCCCGGGAGGGCGGCAGCGCGAGCGCCGTACAGGCCGACGTCACCGACGAGGACGCCGTCAAGCGCCTCTTCCGCACCGTGCGGGCCGACCACGGACGGCTCGACGTGCTGGTGACCAGCGCCGGCGTCACCCGGGACCGCTACCTCATCGCGATGAGCCTGGAGCAGTTCCGCGCCCCCCTGGACACCAACCTCGTCGGCACCTTCCTCGCCTGCCGCGAGGCGCTCAAGCTGATGCAGCACCAGCGGAGCGGGTCCATCGTCACCATCTCCTCCTCCAGCGGGCTCGACGGCGGCTTTCCCGGCCAGACCAACTACGTGGCGTCCAAGGGCGCGATCATCGCCTTCACCCACGCGCTGTCCAACGAGGCGGCCCCGCACGGGGTGCGCGCCAACGTGGTCGCCCCGGGCTTCGTCTCCACCGACATGACCCGCACGGTACCCGCCGACATCAGGAAGCGCTACGAGTCGCGCATCCGCCTGGGCCGGATGGGCCGGCCGGAGGAGATCGCCTCCATCGTCAGCTTCCTCGCCTCGGACAAGGCCTCGTACATGTCCGGCTCGGTGGTCGTCGCGCACGGCGGCGGCCTCCAGTGACCCGCCCGCCCTTCAGCACGGCGCACAAGGAGAACCCATGACCATCGACGAACTGCGGGCGAAGGCCGCCCACCGGCGGCAGACCTGCAGCCAGATCAAGAAGATGATCGTGTCGCGGCTCGACCTGGAGATCGAGCCCGACTGGATCACCGACGACCAGCCGCTGTTCGGACGCGGCCTCGAACTGGACAGCCTCGACGTGCTGGAGCTCTACGTCGCCATCGAGGCCGAGTTCGGCGTAGCGCTCTACGACAGCGACATGGCGGTGTTCGGCTCGGTGTCGCGGCTCGCCGACGAGGTCGATCCCGCGCTGAGGGCCCCGGCATGACGGTGACCCAGGCGGCGACCCCGGCGGAGACGCAGACGGCGACCCCGGCGGAGACGCAGACGGCGGCGACGGCTTCCCCCGCGGCGACGGTGACCCGGGCGGCGACCCGGGCGGCGCAGCAGGCGCCGGCCGTCTCCGGCCTGACCCACGACCAGATCCGCGCCGTACTGCCGCACCGCTGGCCGATGCTGCTGCTCGACCGGGTCGTCAAGGTGGTCCCGGGCGTCAAGGGGACGGCGACCAAGAACGTCACCGGCACCGAGCCGTGGTTCCAAGGCCACTTCCCCGGCCAGGCGGTCCTGCCCGGCGTCGTGGTCGTCGAGGCCATGGCCCAGCTCGCCGGCGTGGTCTTCGCCCTGGCGGGCGCCAGCGAGATCGGCTACCTGGCGGGCGTCAGGTCGATGCGCTTCCGCCGCCCGGTCGTGCCCGGCGACCAGCTCGTGCTCACGGCCGAGCAGACCGGCGGCGGCGCGGGATTCGCCGAGTACCGGGTCTCGGCCCGGGTGGACGGCCGGGTCGCCGCCGAAGGAAACCTCACGATCGCCGATCCGGCGAACCAACGTCCCGCGCGAAAGGTGTGAACCATGGTCAACGTCCTCGCGACCCGGCATCCGGAGGGGACCGTCCACGGTGACGTGGGCGACTCCACCGTCCCGCTGCGCTTCTCCTCCCTCTCACAGGAGTACCGGGTGCTCAGGGAGCGCGCGGCCGTGCTCGACCTCGGCGGGCACGGGCTCGTCGAGATCACCGGCCCCGGCGCCGTGGACCTCGCCCAGCGGCTGCTGGCCCGCGACGTGGAGTACCTCACCTCCGACCGCTGCATGATGAGCCTCGTCCTGGACGAGTCCGGCCGGGTCGTGGACCAGGTCATCGCCTTCGGCCGGGAGGACGGGCTGCTCCTGGAGAGCTCCTGCGGCGCCGGCGCCCGCCTGCTGGACCACGTGCTGGCGCACGCCGAGGACGGCGTCGAGGTCGTCGACCGCTCCGCGGAGCTGACGGTCATCGGCCTGGAGGGCCCCTACGCGTGGGGCGTGGTCGGCCGCCTGATCGACGGCGAGCTCGCCTCACTGCCGTTCGAGTCCGTCGTGGACACCGTCTGGGACGGCGTGGACATGATCTTCGCCAGGACCGGCTACACCGGCGAGTACGGCTACCAGATGATCGTCCCGCGCGAGGCCGCGCCCGGCCTGTGGGCGGGCGCGCTGGAGCACGCCCAGCCCGCCGGGCAGGAGGCGCTGGAGCTGGCGATGCTGGAGGTGCGCCAGCCGATCCCGCGCCACGAGGTCACCCCGGGCGCCTCGGTGATCGAGATCGGCGCCAACTGGCTGGTCGACATCACCAAGGCCGACTTCGTCGGCCGCGACGCCGTGGTGGAGGCGTTCGAGTCCGGAGGCGGGCGGCGCACGGTCGGGTTCACCGGCGGCGACGGCGTCCCGGCACCGGGCACCCGCGTGCTCGCCGGCGGCCAGGACGTGGGCGAGGTCGTCCACGCCGTGCACAGCACCGGCCTCGGCGCCACCCTCGGCCTGGCCCGGGTGGACCCCGAACTGGCGGCGGCCGGCCTCGACCTCACCGTCGACGGTCTCGGCGTCACCACACTGACCAGCCCGTACATCGTGCCCAAGAGCTGGAGCATCCCGATCATCTGATCGGCCGGACACGCTGAGAAGGAGGTAGAGCATGGCGCTGCGGCCCGTCGTCGTCACCGGACTGGGCATCATCTGCGCGGCCGGCAGAGACCCCGCGGAGTTCTGGACGCGGCTCACCACGGCCAGGGGCGGGCTCACCCCGATCGAGGACGAGGCGTTCGCCGTGTTCACCGCCAGGTACGCCGGACAGGTGCCCGACGCGTGGATCGACGAGCAGCTCCCCGCGGACGAGGCGGCCGGGGACCGCACCGCGCGGCTCGCGCTCGTCGCCGCCCGCCAGGCGGTCGAACAGGCCGGTCAGTTCGGGCAGTTCGGGCAGTCCGGACTGTCCGGTCAGGGCGGTCAGGGCGGCCGGACCGGGCGGACCGGGCGGCCGGGGCAGGCCGATCCGGTACGGACGGCACCCGACCCCGGCCGGTTCGGCGTCATCCTCGGCAAGTGCCAGGCCACCCCCGGCCCCGGGGGGAGCTACCAGCCCATGCACCACACCGCCGACGTGATCGCCGAGCGGCTCGGCCTGGGCGGGCCGCGCATTCTCGTCTCGACCGCCTGCGCCGCCGGCGGCAACGCGGTCGGCCTGGCCAGGGACAAGATCCTCACCGGTGAGGCCGACGCGGTCCTGGCCGGTGGCGTCGACCCGCTGCTGTTCGGCACCTACGCGGGCTTCGCCGGGCTGCAGGCGCTCAGCACCGGCCCGTGCCGGCCCTACAGCCACTCCGACGGGCTCAACCTCGGCGAGGGCGCCGCGTTCCTGCTGCTGGAGCCGCTGGACCTGGCGCTCGCCCGGGGGGCCACGCCGCTGGCGGAGGTCGCCGGCTACGGGCTCTCCGCCGACGCCTACCACGCCACCGCCCCCGACCCCACCGGGCGCGGCGGGGCCGGCGCCATGCGCCGCGCGCTGGCCGAGGCCGGGCTCACCCCCGACGACGTCCACTACGTCAGCGGGCACGGCACCGGCACCCCGGCCAACGACACCATGGAGGCCAAGGTGATGCGCCTGGTCTTCGGCGACCGCGCCCCGCAGGTGCCCACCAGCAGCATCAAGTCCTTCGTCGGCCACACCCTCGGCGCGGCCGGCGCGGTCGAGGCCGTGGCGAGCGTGCTGGCGCTGCGCCACGGCGTGGCACCGCCCACGATCGGCTTCGACGACGATGCGCGCAACGATGCGCGGGCCGACCTGGACTACGTGCCGAACCGGGCCAGGAAGATGGCCGTCGACACGGTGGTCTCCAACAACTACGCCTTCGGCGGCAACAACGTCTCGCT
The DNA here is from genome assembly GCF_055586505.1 of Streptosporangium sp. NPDC050148. Classification (NCBI taxonomy): domain Bacteria; kingdom Bacillati; phylum Actinomycetota; class Actinomycetes; order Streptosporangiales; family Streptosporangiaceae; genus Streptosporangium; species Streptosporangium sp. NPDC050148. The sequence continues at coordinate 47,461 of NZ_JBVJIA010000038.1, forward strand.
CGTGCTGACCCGCCCCCGGGACCCGGCCCCGTACGGGCCCACGCCCCGCCGGGAGGCGGTGATCACCGGGCTGGGGCCGGTCACCGGCGCGGGCACCGGCATCGCCGAGACGGCCGCGGCGATCACCGCGGGCCGCCGCGCCGACGGGCGGGACCCGTCCCTGGAAGGCCGCACGTTCGCGCCGCGGTCGCTGTGGCGGCACATGAACCGCCTGTCACGCCTGGCCATCGCCGCCTCCCGCCTGGCCTGGGAGGACGCCGGCCTCAAACTGCCGCGCAAGGAACTGGACGACGTCGCACTGGTCTTCGCCACCGGCGCAGGGTCGGCCGAGAGCACCGGCGGCTTCGACGACAGCATCGCCCTCAACCCCAACAAGCCGGCCGTGCTGAGCTTCTCCAACGTGGTGCTGAACGCCACCGGCGGCGCGGTCTGCCAGACGCTCGGGCTGCGCGGCCCCACCACGACCCTCTGCAACGGCGCGGCCTCGGCGTCCATCGCCCTGGACTGCGCCCTGGAGATGATCGACGCGGGCAAGGCCGAGGTGGTCCTGGTCGTCGCCGCCGACGAGACCGCCGCCCGGCACGCCCCCGAACCCCCCGGCACCCCCGGCGCTTCCGACGTCCTCGACGCCGCAGGGCCGGTGCCCTACGGGGCGCAGGCGGCAGCGGCGGCACCGGTGACGGCCGGATCGGCGGCCGTGGCCTTCGTCGTCGAGTCGGCCGAGCACTGCGCCGGGCGCGGCGGCAGGCCGTACGCCCGCGTGGCCGGCACCCGGCACGCGGCCGGACGGGGAGCCGAACCGGTGACGCGCAGCCTCGCGCTGCCCGGGACGGCGCCCGGCCTGGTCGTCGGCGCCGCCACCGGCCTGCCCCGCGACGCCGAGGAGGCGGCGGCGGTCCTGGCCCGCATGCCGGACGCGCTCCTCACCGCCTCGGCGGCCCTGATCGGCGACTGCCAGGCCGCCACCGGCGCGATGAACATCGCCCTGGCCGCGCTCGCCGTCCGCGACGGCCTCGCGCCGGCGCTGACCGGGCTCGCCGCGCCGCTCACCGGCGACCGGGGCTCGTACGTGACCCGTCCCGAACTCGCCGCGCCGGTGGCGAGCGCGCTGGCGCTGACCGCGGCGCACGACTCGGTCCGCGGCGCCGTCCTGCTGGAGGCGCCGTGAACGCCATCCCCTCCGGCACGCCCCTCGCCGCTTCCTCCGACACCGCTTCCGCCACCCCCTTCGACGTGGCCGAGACCGACCGGTTGCTGACCACCACCCGCTCCGTGCGCCGCAGGCTGGACCTGGACCGGCCCGTGGCCCGGGAGGTCGTGGAGCAGGCCCTGGAGGTCGCCGTCCAGGCGCCCACCGCCAACAACCACCAGAACTGGCGTTGGCTGGTGATCACCGAGGCGGACGTCAAGGAGAGGCTCGCCGAGATGATCCGCTCGTCGTGGACCTTCCACCGCAACGACATGTGGACCAACGCCGGGCGGCGGCGCAACGACGCGCAGGCGCGCCGCAACTACGACTCCGCCCGGGCGCTCACCGAGACGATCGCGAGGGTGCCGGCGCTGGTCATCCCCTGCGTGCTCGGCCGGCCTCCGGACATCGCCGCCATCAACGCCCACTGGCGCGCGCGGATGGCCGACAAGGCCGACGAGGACCCGGGCCACCTCGTCCAGCACGGCGAGACGCGGGCCAGCATCTTCTACGGCTCCATCTTCCCGGCCATCTGGTCCTTCCAGCTGGCCCTGCGCAGCCGGGGACTCGGCAGCACGATCACGTGCCTGCACGTGCCGCACGAACGCGAGACCGGGCGGCTGCTCGGCATCCCCACCGGGGTCACGCAGGTCTGCATGATCCCGGTCGCCTACACGCTGGGGACCGGCTTCCGCCCGGCCGACCGCTACCGCGCCAAGGAACGGACCTACTGGGAGAGGTGGGGTCAGTGACCCGATCCGAGCGGCCCGACGTCGTCATCGTCGGCGGCGGCATCGCCGGCGCGTCCGCCGCCTGCAAGCTGTCCGCCGGTGGGCTCTCCGTGGTGGTGCTGGAGAAGCAGGACGCCTACCGGGACCTGGTCCGCGGCGAGTGGCTGGCGCCCTGGGGGATCAGGGAGGCGCAGCGCCTGGGCGTCGACGACTGCTTCTCGGCCGGCGGCGCCTGGGAGATCCGCGAGTGGATGACCTGGGACGAGGCCGTCGCCGACGACGAGGTCGAGGCGGTGGACATGACCAGGTTCATCCCCGGCATCGGCGGCCCCATGTCGTTCCCGCACCACGCCGTGTGCGAGCTGATGGCCGAGCAGGCCACGGCCGGGGGCGCCCACCTGGTGATGAACGCCTCGAAGATCACCGTCGTCCCCGGGGAACGGCCCGTCGTCACCTACCGGACGCCCGAGGGCCCGGCCGAGCTGCGGCCCCGCCTCGTGATCGGCGCCACCGGCCGGGGCTGCACGATCGGCCGCCAGGTCGGCATCACCATGCGCAACTCCATGCACCACTGGGGCGGTGGCATGATGGTCGAGGACATGGCCGGCTGGCCGCCCGACGTGCAGGCCATGGGCACCGAGGGCGACGTCATGTTCATGGTCTTCCCCCAGGGGTACGGCCGGGCCCGCCTCTACCTGAACTTCCCCACCGTCAACAAGCACCGCTACCGGGGGCCGGGCGCGGTCGAGCGCTTCCTGGCCGCGTTCGAGCTCCAGTGCCTGCCCGACCGGGGCAAGGCGGTCACCGAGTCGACGCCCGCGGGCCCGCTGTCGGTGTGGCCGTCGGTGTCCAGCGTCCCCGAGGGGCCCCCGCTGACCGAGGGCGTCGTCCTGATCGGCGACGAGGCGGGCAACGCCGACACCGTGCTCGGTACCGGCCTGTCGTGCGCCATGCGCGACTCCCGCACGGTCTGCGACATCCTGCTGGACTCCTCCGACTGGTCGCCCGCGGCGTTCGCGCCGTACGTGAGCGAGCGGGAGTCCCGCCTGGAGCGCCTGGCCTTCGGCGCCTCCATCATCAGCAGGCTGCACGTGGAGTTCGGCCCCGCCGCCGTCGAGCGCAGGCGCCGGGTGCGACGGCTCATGGCGCGCAACTTCGCCGCGCAGGTGACCGGGCTGCTGAACATGGTCGCCCCGGAGGACGTACCGGAGTTCGGGTTCAGCGAGTTCTTCGCCGAGCGGTTGTTCAGGGAGACGGCATGACCGAGATGCCCAGGGAGACGGCGTGACCGAGAAGAGAACCGTACGCGTCAACGACGTGGACCTCGCCTACGTGGACGAGGGCGAGGGCGACCCCGTGATCCTGCTGCACGGCTTCCCCGACTCCTCCTACCTGTGGCGCCACCAGATCCCGGCGCTCGTCGAGGGCGGGTTCCGGGTCATCGCGCCCGACCTGCGCGGCTTCGGCGACTCCGGCAAGCCGCAGGAGGCCTCGGCGTACGGGATGCAGACCATCGTCAACGACATCGTGGCCCTGACGCTGCACCTGGGCGTCAAGCGCCCGCACCTGGTCGGCCACGACTGGGGGGCGGCGATCGCCTGGATGTACGCGTTCCTGATGCCGCGCAGGCTCGACCACCTGGCGGTCCTGTCGGTCGGCCACCCCGGCGTCTTCGCGACGCCCTCGCTGGAGCAGCGCGCGGCCTCCTGGTACATGCTCTTCTACCAGTTCCCCGGGGTGAGCGAGGAGCTGCTGCGGCGCAACGGCTGGCGGCTGTTCAAGGAGATCATGGGCCGCGAGGGCGACCACGACCGCTACCTGCGCGACCTGGCCAGGCCCGGCGCGCTCACCGCCGGGCTCAACTGGTACCGGGCCAACCGCTCGCCCGAGGCCGAGCTGCGCCCGGCCCGGCCGTTCCCGCCGGTGTACGCGCCGACGCTCGGCATCTGGGGCGCGGGCGACAAGGCGCTCCTGGAGGAGGGCATGTCCGCCTCCGGCAAGTACGTCAAGGGCCCGTGGCGCTACGAGCGCATCGACGACGCCGGCCACTGGCTCCCGCTGGACGCACCCGACGAGGTCAACAAGCTGCTGCTCGGCTTCCTCGGCACGGAACGGCCCGCGCACCAGGAGCGGCGCCCCAGGCGCCGGCTGTAGTCGGCGAAGGGAGACGACGACATGCTGGGCTATCTCTTTCCCGGACAGGGAACGGTCCGCGTCGGCATGGGCGCCTGGCTGCACCGCAGCCCGGTGGCCCGGCGGCGCCTCGACCAGGTCGACGCGTTGCTGGCCCGGCCGATCTCACCGCTGTGCGCCCGGGGGCCGCTGGAGCGCCTGGTCGCCACCGAGCACGCCCAGATCGCGGTCACGGCCTGCAACCTGGCGGCGCTGGCCGTGCTCGACGAGGCGGGGTACGAGCCCACCGTCGTGGCCGGGCACAGCGTGGGCGAGCTGAGCGCGCTGCACGCGGCCGGGGTGCTGGACCTGGCGGGCACGGTCCGGCTGGTGGAGCTGCGCGCCCGGCTCATGGCCGGGGTCGCCGCCCGCGGCGGGATGCTAGCGGTGATGGGCCTGCCGGTGGAGCGGGTCGAGGAGCTGGCCGCGGCGGCCTCCGCGCCCGGGGAGCCGGTCGTGGTGGGGCTGGAGAACGCGCCCGGCCACGTGGTGGTGTCGGGCTCGCAGGCCGGGCTCGACCGGCTCGCGGAACTCGCCGCCGACGCCGACAAGATCGTTCCATTGAAGGTGGGCGACGCCTTCCACTCGCCGCTGATGGCCGGGGCCGAGCGCGCCTGGGCCGAGGCGGTGGCGGCGGCCCCCATGCGCGCACCCCGCGTCGCCGTCGTCCCCAACGTCACCGGTGAGCCGACCGCCGACCTCGGCGTCCTGCGCCACGCGCTGGTCGCCCAGCTCACCGGCCGTGTCCGCTGGACCCGCACGATGGAGGCGATCACGTCCGCGCCACCTGACACCGCGCCGGGCATCGCGTCTGACACCGCGCCGGGCATGGCGCCGGACGGGGTGCCGGTCTCCGGGCCGATCCCCCCGTCGGTCCCCGCGCCGGTGTCCGTGGTCGAGGTGGGGGACAGCAAGGTGCTCACCGGGCTGGCCCGCCGCACCGGGGTGCGCTGCCTGAGCATGGCCGACCCCGCCACCCTCAGGCGGCTGGCGAAGGCGGTGGCGGCATGAGGCGGTGGGGCAGCGCGATCGTCGGCCACGCCGGGCTCACCGGCCCCCGCGAGCTCGTCGGCGACATGCCGCTGGAGGTCGTCTACACGCGCGCCGAGCGCGTCAGGTCGTCGGGCGGGCGCACCCTGCAGCACTGGGCGGGACGGCTGGCCGCCAAGCACGCCGTCCTGCGCCTGCTCGGCCTGCCGCCGACCCCCGAGCGCCTCGGCCAGGTGGAGATCCTGCCGCTCCCCACCGCGGCCTGCCGGGCGGACCGGGCCTGCCTCGGCGGGCACCCGCCCGCCGTACGCCTGCACGGCGACCTGGCGGCGCTCCCGCCGGCCACCGGTCCCGGCACTCCCGTGAACACCGGCGCTCTCGCGGACGTCGCCGGTCCCGCGAACGCCGACGCTCTCGCGAACGACGCCGATTCCGCGGACGACCCCGGTCCTGCGGCGTCCGGCGACGCCGGGTGGATCCGGGTGTCGATCAGCCACACCGACGTCCGGGCGGTCGCCCTGGCGGTGCGCAGCGGGCGGCTGCCGGAAGACGGGCCGCACGAGGGGGAGACCTGATGGACGCCAGGAAGACGGCCGAGACGCACCTGGAGGCGTGGCGGGCCGGCGACGCCACGGCGGTCGCGGCCAGCACCGACACCTACACCGACCCCGACTGCCCCGCCCCGCTGGCCGGCGAGGCGCTGGCCGCGCACGCCGCCGCCACCCTGGCCCGCTTCAGGAACCTGACCTTCGAGGTCGGCCACGTCACCGGGGACGAGGACGCCGCCGCCGTGTCCTGGAGCCTCGAGGCCGACCACCGCGAGGCGTACCTGGGCATGCCCGCGGCAGGCGGCACGGTCACCGTGTCCGGCCTCGACATGGTCACCGCCGGAGTCGGCGGCGTGCACGTGCGGCGCGTGTTCGACCGGCTCGCGATCGCCGGGGCACTCGGCTACACGGCGCGCTTCGTGCCCGCCGCCGACGGGAGCCGCGAGTTCGGCGTGAGCGCCAGGGCCGCCACCGGCCGCACCGAGCGGCCCGGCGCGCTCGTCCTGACCTGGCTGGAGATCCGCGACGACGCCGAGTCCGCCGACGTGGACCTGCTCAGCGTGGAGATCGTCAAGTCGCTGCGCGCCTCGCGCGGCTTCCTCGGCGTGACCACGTTCGACGTCGGCGGGCGCAAGTTCACGCTCAGCGCCTTCGACCGGCCCGAGTCGCTGCGCGCGGTCCACGCCCGGCCGCACCAGCGGGCCATGCGCCGCTTCTTCAAGGGCGGGCTGTGCACGCGCGTCCACACCAGCGTCTGGTACCCCGCCACCGCGCGGGACCACGCCCGCTGCCCCGAGTGCGAGCAGGTCGTGACGGCGGGCACGGGCGCGGCCTGCGACTGCGGATGGACCCCCGACGACGCCTCGACGCTGTGACCGAGTGACTGGAGCCTTGACGATGAGGGAATTCACCACCGAGCACCGGCCCGGTGACCGAGCACCGGCCGTGGTGTTCATGTCCGCCCTGTTCGCCGGCGGCTGGATCTGGGACCACCCGTACGAGAGCCTGGCGCGGGCGGGCCGCACGGTGCTGCGCACGAACGAGGCGATCTGCGCCATGGACCGCCAGGTGGCCGGGTCCATCGAGCGGCTCGGCGACACGCTGCTGGACGCCTGCGACGCCGCCGGTCTGGACGACATCGTCGTCTGCGCCAACTCCCTCGGCGGCCTGGTCGCCATCGACCTGGCGGGCCGCCGTCCCGACCGGGTACGCGGCATCGTGGTGAGCGGCGCGCCCGGTCTCACCGCCGACCCGGACGTCGGGCTGAGCTTCGACCGGCGCGGCAGCATCCGGCCGACCGGCGAGGACTTCGGCCGGCGCATGGTGGCGGCGCTCTTCCACCGGGGATGCCACTTCTCGGCCGAGCGCATGGCCGAGGCGGGCGAGCTGATCAACCGCCCCGACTCGATGGTGTCCATGGCCCGCAGCCTCAAGGCCACCCGCGCCTACCGCGTCGGCCCCGCCCTGGACAAGGTGACCTGCCCCGCCCTGTACGTCTGGGGAAGGCACGACCGGATGACGCCCGTGGCCCCCTGGCTGGAGATCCTCGCCGGGCGGGAGGGGCACGAGACGCTCGTCGTCGAGGAGAGCGGCCACATCCCGATGGTGGAGCGCGCCGAGGAGTACACCGCGGCGCTCGCGCCGTTCGTCACCCGATGCGCCGGGGCCCTCGCGTGAGCCCCGCCGTCCGCGCCGGAGCCCCGCGTGAGGCCGCCCGTCTCCCGTACCGGAGCGCCCGCGTGAGCGCGCCCGCCGTCCTGGTGGGCGTGGACATCGTGGAGGCCGACCGGCTGGCCAGGGCCGTGGGCCGGGGCGGGGAGACCCTCGCCCGCCACGTCGCCACCGCGGCCGAGCGGAGCCTGGGAGCCGGCCGCGTCGCCTTCTCGGTCAAGGAGAGTCTCGTCAAGGCCGTCGGCGGGCGCCCGCCCGGCTTCACCTGGCACGACTTCGAGGCCGTGACCGCGCCCGCGGCGCCGTGGGCCGAGCCGCTGCTGGACGAGGCCGCCGGCGAGCTGGCCGCCTCCACCGGGCTGCCGCTGACCGCCGGGGCGGCGTACGCGATCCGCGGCGCCAGCGCCCGCGCGGCGCTGGCGCGGCTGAGTCCCGGCACGCCGGCGACGGTCGCGGCCGCCGCCCGCTGGGGCGAGGGCCGCGGGGTGTTCGTGTCGGTGGCCGTCGTCTACGCCGCCCCGCCGGCCACGCGGGAGAACGCGCAGGGAGATCCGCGGGGGAACGCGCGGAGGAACACGCAGGGAGATCCGCGGGGGAACGCGCAGGGGGAGGAGAGCTGATGTCCGAGACGAGAACGGTCCATCCGGGGGAGTCGATCCAGCGGGCGCTGGACGAGAGCGGCCCCGGCGCCCGGATCCTGCTGGGGGAGGGGACGTACGCGCAGAGCGTGTGGATCAGGCATCCCGGCGTGACGCTGACCGGCGCCGGGGCCGGGCGCACGGTGCTGGTGCCCGGCGACGGCGGGCCGCCCGACGTCCCCCGGCTGCACGACGCCGCCGAGGACGTGGTCAGCGGCCTCACCGTGCACGGCGACGCCGTGGGCGACGTGCGCGTGGAGGCGCTGACGGTACGCGGCTTCTCCGGCGCCGGCGTCTACGCCCACTCGGCCGCCGGCGTGGGCGTGCACGAGGTGGAGGCGCGCGACAACGCCGTCTGGGGGATCTACCTGCGCGAGTCCACCGGCTGCCGGGTGACGCGCTGCCGCGCCTCGGGCAGCCAGTACGGCGGCGTCGCCCTGAGCTTCTGCCCCCGCTCCGACGCCGAGATCACCGGCAACGAGTCCTTCGCCAACGCGTTCGGCATCTTCGTGGACAACTCCTCCGGGGCCGCGCTGCGGGGCAACGCCTGCCACGGCAACGCGATCGGCGTCCTGCTGCTCAACCAGGTCTACGAGGGCGAGCCCGAGGGCGGCGTGCGCGACTGCCTGGTTTCCGGCAACGACCTGTACGGCAACGTGCTGGCCGCCGGAGCCGAACCGGACGGCCTGGGCGCGGCCGGCCCGCCGATCTCCGGCGTCGGCCTCGCCCTGATCGGCACCCACCGGGTGGTCGTGGTGGACAACCACATCCACGACAACCACCCCGGCGGCGAGTCGATCATGGGTGCCGGGTTCGTCATGGGCTCCTCCGCCGACTTCGGCGGCGACGACGTCCTCGACTGCCACGTGCTGTGGAACCGCGTCACCGGCAACACCCCGCTGGACTACCAGCTCGGCGCCGACCCCGCCCGGCAGGTGTTCGCCGCCAACACCGCGGCCAAGGGCGACCCGCCGCAGGCACCGGGGTGGCGACGATGACCGCCACGACGACCGCCGCGACGACCGCCGCCCTGTCCTGCCTGGACCTCGGCAAGCGCTACGGCGACCTGGTCGCCGTGCACGACGTCGGCTTCTCCATCGCCCCCGGCCAGGCGTACGGCCTGCTCGGCCCCAACGGCGCGGGGAAGACCACCACGATCTCCATGCTGGTGGGGCTGCTGCGGCCGGACGCGGGCACCGTGACGGTCGGCGGCGTCGACCTGGCCCGCGAGCCGCTGCGCGCCAAGTCCAGGATCGGCTACGTACCGCAGGAGATCGCCCTCTACCCCGAGCTGACCGGCCGGGAGAACCTGCGCTTCTTCGGCCGGATCTTCGGCCTGCGCCGCCGCGCCCTCGCCGCGCGCATCTCCGAGGTGCTCGACCTGGTCGGCCTCGCCGACCGGGCCGACACCAGGCTCGACACCTACTCGGGCGGCATGAAGCGGCGCATCAACATCGGGGCCGCCCTGCTGCACCGCCCCGAGGTGCTCATCCTCGACGAACCCACCGTGGGCGTGGACCCGCAGAGCCGCAAGGCCATCCTCGACGGCCTGGAACACCTGGTCGGCGACGGCATGGCGCTGCTGTACACCTCCCACTACATGGAGGAGGTCGAGCGGGTCTGCGACCGGGTCGCGATCATCGACCACGGCCGCATCGTCGCCGACGGCACCCGCCGCGAGCTGGTCGCCCTGGTCGGCAGTGCCGACACCGTCGACCTCACGCTCGACGGCGACGTCGAGTCCGCCTTCGCCGAGCTGCGCGCCGTGAAGGGCGTGACCGAGGCCGCCAGGACCGGGACCGCGTCCGTGCGCCTGATGGCGGACGGCGGCAGGTACCTGCTGCCCGCGCTCATCACCGCCGTGCAGGGGCGCGCCGTCGTGACCGCCGCCCAGGTCGTCGAACCCGACCTGGAGGCGACCTTCCTCCACCTCACCGGCACCACCCTCCGGGACTGACCATGTGGCGAGCCATGCTCACGGTGAGCGCACTCGAACTGCGCACCCGGCTGCGCGACGGCACCGCGATCGTCATCGCGATCCTCGTGCCGGTGACCCTGTCCACCCTGTTCGGGCTGGCCCTGGGCGGCGACGACCCGCCGCTGCGCGCCACGATCGGCGTCGTCGACCTGGACGGCGGCGAGTTCCCCGCCAGCGTGCGGCGCGAGGTGACGGCCGACGAGGAGCTGAAGGGCAGCGTGACGCTGCGCGACCTGCCGGCCGAGGCGGAGGCGCGGCGGGCGCTCGACGCCGACGAGATCGGCGCGGCCATCGTCTTCCCCGCCGGGTTCAGCCGCGGCGTCGGCGAGGGGGAGGGCGGCGACGTCACCGTCCTGACCTCGCCCCGCTCGCCGCTGGCCGGCGTGGTCGCGAGCGCCGTCGTGGACCGGATCTCGGCGGTCGTGGACGCCAGGACGCTGGCGGTGCGCGCGACCCTGCTCGCCGGGGTGCCCGGGGACCGGGTCAAGGAGCTGGTGGAGCGCAACGGCGCCGCCGGGCCCGCGCTCGCGCTCACCGGCGACCCGCTGGCCGGCGGCAAGGTGGATCTCGCGGTCTACTACGGCTCCGGCATGGCGGCGCTGTTCGCCTTCTTCGTCGTGGGCGCGTCGTTCCGGAGCCTGCTCACCGAACGCAGGCTCGGCACCCTCGACCGGATGCGGGCCGGGCCGCTGGCCTCCTGGGTCCCGGTCGCCGGCAAGGCCCTGGTCGGGTTCGCCCTGGCCATGGTCGGTGTCTGCGCCACCTGGCTCTCCGGCACGCTGATCTTCGGTTCGAGCTGGGGCGACCCGCTCGCGGTGCTCGCCGTGCTGACCGCCCACGTGCTGGCCGCCGCCGCGATCACCATGCTGGTGGCCGTCCGGGTCAGGACCGACGCCCAGGCCGACGGGGTGATCATGGTCATCTCGTTCGTGATGGCGTTCCTCGGCGGCAGCCTCGTACCGCTGCACAACCTGCCCGGCGTGCTGCAGGGCGTGGCGCTGCTGACCCCGAACGGCTGGACCGCCACGGCGCTGGCGGCACTGGCCGACCCCGGCACGGGCGTGACCGCCGTCGCGGGCCCGATCGCCGCCCTGCTGGCGATCACGCTCGTCACGGGCGGCCTGGCCGTCGCCGGCCTCAGGAAGGGGATGCTGCTGTGACCGTCCCCGCGACCTCCACGACACCCGGGACGCCCGTGCCCCCCGGGACGCCCGTGTCCCCCGTGCCACCCGTGCCCCCCGGGACACCCGGAACACCCGTGACCGCCGCGGTGCTCCGCCCGAGCCCGGTGACCGCGCTGGTGGCCGCCAACCTGCGCAGGCTCACCCGTGACCGCACCGGCCTGTTCTTCATGCTCGTCATGCCGTTCGTGTCCATCCTGTTCGTCGGGATGACGCTCGGCGGCGGCAGCGGCTCGTCCCGGCTCCCCGTGGGCGTCGTCGCCCCCGGCTCCGACGCCGTCACCGCCTCCCTGCTCGCCGAGCTGCGCCGCCACCCCGACCTGGCGGTACGGCCCATGGACGGGGCCGAGGACGTGCGGTCGGGCGTGCGGACCGGCTCGCTGGCCGCCGGGCTGATCATCGCGCCCGGCGCCACCCGCCTGGACCTCGTCGTGACCCAGACCAACGGCAGCGGCCTGGCCGCCCGCGGCGCCGTCGACGGCGCGGTCGCCAAGGTCGCCGCCGTCCTGGAGGCCACCAGGGCCGTGGTGACCGCGGGCGCCACCCCCGAACAGGCCGCGGAGTACGTACGCCGGGCACAGGCCGAGTCGGGCCGCGTCGGCGTGACCGGCTCGGCCGCGGGCGGCGGCGACCCGCGCGGCTTCGCGTACACCGCCCCGGCCAACCTGCTGCTGTTCACCTTCGTCAACTCGATGGCCGTGGCGGCCGCCATGGTGGAGAGCCGCAGGCTGGGGATGCTGCAGCGCGCGCTCACCGCGCCCGTACGGCGCCGGTCGGTGCTGCTGGGCGAGGCGCTGAGCCGCCTGTTCGTCGCGCTCGCGCAGGCCACGCTCATCGTGGTGGTCAGCGCGCTGATGTTCGGCGTGTCCTGGGGCGACCCGATCGGCGTGGCCGCCGTCGTGGGGACGTTCGCGCTCGTCTCGACCGGGGCCGCCATCCTCGTCGGCACGCTGCTGCGCTCGCCCGAGCAGGCCCCGGCGATCGGCCCGCCGCTCGGCGTGGTCCTCGGGATGCTCGGCGGCTGCCTGTGGCCGCGCGAGTCCTCCGGAGAGGTGCTGAACGCCATCGGCCACTTCTTCCCGCACGCCTGGGGGATGGACGCGCTGCTGACGCTCGCCGTCCCCGGCACCGGCCTCGCCGCGGTACTGCCCCAGCTCGGCGTGCTCGCCGGAATGGCCGCCGTGCTGCTGACCGTCTCACTCGTCCTGTTCGACCGCCGTACCCGGACCCGCGCGTGAGCGCCGGGAGGAAGGAGGGGAGCGCGATGAAGGGCGTCCCGCCCGCCGTGGGACGGGGCGGGGCCGGGACGATCGATCCCGGCCCCGGCCCCGCCCGGCCGGCCGCTGGAACTCCCGGGTCACCGCCGCAGGCCGGCCGGTACGCCCGGCCCACGCACCATCGCCAGGGCGCACCGATCGCCTGTCCGGAGGAGATCGCCCCGCGCACGGGCCACACCGGCGCCGAGACCCGTCACCGGCTCGGCACCGAACCCGGTACGTCCGCCCACGGCCAGCACGCCATCTCGGGGGCCGAGCGGTTCGCGAACAGTAAGGAGCGACCATCATGTCCATGACGAGCCTGTTCACCGGCAGGCCGCCCTCCGAGGGCGAGCATGTGACCGATGTGTATCACTACGCCACCCGCAAGGGGGCCATCGAGGCGATCGACGTGGCCGCCGCCGACCTCGGGATCGACGCCCACCTGGTGAGCGAGGCGGTACGGCACCTGGTGGAGAACCGCCTGCTGCGTACCGACGACGGCATCGGCGGCCGGTTCGTGCCCGTCGACCCCGACCTGGCCGTCGCCTCGATGGTCTCCTCGGTCGAGCGGGAGATCTACCGGCGGCGCGAGCTCATCGACCAGATCCGCGAGCGGGCCGGAGCCTTCGCGACCCCGGCCGGTGGCGGCGACCCCGCCCCCAGCACCGTGGAGTACCTGGTCGGCGCCATGGAGGTGCGCGGCTTCCTCAAGACGGCCGGCGACGCCTGCCGCGACGAGCTGCTCGTCCTGCAGGCCGGTGTGAGCGAGGCCGGCGACCTGTCGCAGATGTTCCTGGTGCTGGTCGCCAGGGGGGTGACCGTGCGGGTCATCTGCCAGCACCGCAGCCGGGCCGACGTGACCACGCGGCTGGTGATGAAGCGGCTGACCGACGCCGGCGTGGAGGTCTACACCGTCAGCCACGTGCCGCGCTCGGCCATCGTCTTCGACCGCTCGCTCGTCGCCCTGTTCGGCGGTGACGGCGTCGACGGCGACGTCACCCTCGCCCGGGTGCGCAACCAGGGGATCGCCCGGTTCTTCCTGGACATGTTCAACCACCTGTGGGAGAGCGCGACGCCGCTGGAGGGCGTCGAGTTCGGCTACGGCACCGTCGCCGACGACCTCCAGCAGTCCATCGCCGCGCTCATGGCCAAGGGCTACACCGACGAGGTGGTGGCCCGCAAGCTCGGCATGTCGGTGCGCAGCTGCCGCCGGCACATCGCCACCCTGATGCGCGACCTCGACGCCACCAGCCGCTTCCAGGCGGGGGTGGAAGCGGCCAGGAAGTTCCTCAAGACGGGCTGAAGGGGGCGTGGCCGCCCATGGCGACGGCCACGCCCGCCAGGTCGCGGGCCCGTCCGACGATCAGGTCGAGACCGAGCACCAGGTCCTCGAACGGCATCCGGGCGTCCAGGCAGATCCGGACCGTGCTGTTGGCGTCCTGCGCGCTCAGGCCGACGGCGGTCAGCACGTGCGAGGGCTCCTGCGAGCCGGAGTTGCACGCCGACCCGGTGGCCAGCGCCACCGACGACAGGCTGGAGACCAGGCTCTCCCCGCGTACGCCGGGCAGGACCACGCTGAGCACGTGCGGCACGCCGTGGTGCGGGTCGCCGTTGACGCGCAGGCCCGGCAGCCCGGCCCGCAGCACGTCCAGCGCGGTGGCGCGCAGCTCGGTGACCCGCCGCCGCTCGGCGTCCATCCTGGCCAGCGCCAGCTCGCACGCCCTGCCCAGCCCCACCACCAGGTGCGTGGGGATCGTGCCGCTGCGCAGCTCGTACTGCCCGCCGCCGAACATGACCGGCCGCAGCCGGTGCCGGATCTCCGGCCGGACGTACAGCGCGCCGACGCCCTTGGGGCCGCGGATCTTGTGCCCGGACAGCGACAGCGTGTCGATCTCGGCCTCCCGCACGCGCAGCGGGATCCGGCCGGCCGCCTGGGCGGCGTCCACGTGCAGCACGGCCCCCACCTCGTGGCAGAGCGCGGCCATCGCCGCCACCGGCTGCACGGTGCCGATCTCGCTGTTGACCCAGGCGGTGGTCGCGACCCTGGAGTTCAGGTCGAGCAGGCCGGCCAGGTGCTCCAGGTCGACGCGGCCGTCCGGCCCGACCCGCATCGCCCGGACGTCCACGCCGCGGGCGGCCAGCGCCCGGCCGATCGCCAGCGACGACTTGTGGTCGGTCGGGCAGAACACCCCGCGGGCCGGTGCCCGGTCGTCGTGGCCGAACATGCCCAGCAGCGCCAGGTTGTTGCTCTCGGTCGCGCCGGAGGTGAACACCACGTCGGCCGGGTCGGCGCCCAGGAGCGCGGCCACCGAGGCGGCCGCGCCGTCCACGGCCCTTCTCGCCCGCTTGCCGAGCACGTGCGGGGACGAGGGGTTGCCGTACTCCTCCCGCAGGTACGGCAGCATCGCCTCGAAGACCTCGTCGTCCACCCGCGTCGTCGCGCAGCCGTCCAGATAGATGACCTTCCTCACGACGTCAGCTCCGGAACGTGCTGACGGTGACGAGCTTGCCGTAGATCTCCTGGGCGGACATCTCACCGCTGCCGCCGGGGTCGGCGATCACCACCCGCATGTCCGGCAGGTCGTACAGGCTCAGCGCGATGTCCACGCCGGTCTGCACGGGCATCAGGCACTCGCCCGGCGCGAAGATCAGGATCGATCGGTGGCCCGCCCGGTACACCTCGGCGATCATCTCGGTGATCTCGCCCGCGCAGCCGGTGATGCCGCAGCTGATCAGCGTCCGGTGGTTGCCCGCGGCGTCGAGGAAGGCCACCTCGCTGTCCCCGTTCCCGCCGGGCAGGTAGCGCTTCTCCAGGCGGCCCTGCTTGACCAGCCGGTCGGCGGACTTCTGGAAGCGGTACTTCAGCCAGGTCTCGGGGAAGGCCAGCGGGTGCTTCCTGCTCGGCAGCACGTCCGCGGCCGACAGGCCGAACTCGCACAGGATCTTCTCGTAGGAGGGGGGCAGCGCGGTGAAGCCCTCGAAGAACTCCGCGCGCAGCTCACCGGCGGGCCGGCCGGTCACCGGCACGTACTGCCAGTCGTTGACGAGCAGGAGCAGCCGGGAGGTCACCCCGGCCGCGGCGTACTCGCGCAGCAGGCCGGCCGACAGCTCCCAGGTGTAGCCGGGGAAGACGCCGACGCGGCCGCGGACGCGTCGGCGCATGGTCTCGCCGGTCTGCTCCTCGATGACGCCGGGGACGAGCCGTCCCGACGCCTCGTCCTCGAAGAGCATGAAGTGGCCGCCCATGACGACCAGGTCGGCGAGGTCCTCCGCGGGCAGTTCCCGGGCTATGGCGTCGCGGAGCTCCTGCTCGGAGGCGACCAGCCGGTGGTTCTTGGACACCTGGCCGGTGGATACGTGGTTCATGGGCGTCACTCCGAATTCACGGGGTTCTGGAAGGGGGCGTTCCGCGGGTCCGGGGCCAGCCGGGAGGCCAGCGCGCCCAGTGGTGCGGGCCCGGCGAGCTGGTCGAGGGTCAGGCCCTCCCAGCCGTGCCGGGCGAGTTCGGCCAGCACCTGCGGGATGCGCAGGGCCTGGCCTCCGGCGAGGGTGTAGCTGTCGGACAGGTCGGGGCCGGTGCCCAGGCCGGCAGCGGGGCCGCCGGGCTCGTGCGCCCGTCGTACGGCGTCGGCCAGCGCCAGGGCGGCGGGGCCGGTCGTGCCGTCCCAGGTCTCGATCGGGGTGGCGGCCGGTGCGGCGCGGGGCGGTTCGAACCCGGCCAGCCCGGCCGCCTCGCTCAGCGGCAGGCCGTCGTCGGGGCCGTCGACAGGGTTGGCGTCGGGGGAGTCGGGGGCGGTGTCGGGGGCGGTGTCGTGGGCGAGCACCAGCGCCTCCATGCCGCGCAGGAAACGCTCCACGGCGACGGCGTCCATGACCGGCGACGCCGCGTGGAGCGCCACGGCGACGGCGTCACGCCACTCGTCCACGCGCAGGTAGGTGTCGGAGCCGGTGTGCGCCCACGCCTCCGGGACCGGGTTCCAGGTGAAGACGGTGCGCCGGCCGCCGTACTCGCGGGTGCGCTGCTTGATGAAGTTGACCTCCGAGCCCAGCCGTACGGCCGCGCCGCGTCGGGAGCCCTCCCGCGACACCATCTCGACGACCTTGTCGTAGGGCACGTACGCGTGCTCCCTGGCACGCTCGTACGCGGCCGCCGTCCGGCGCAGCAGCTCGCCGAACGACGGGTCGCCGGCGCAGCCGACCCGCACCAGCATCGGCGAGAACATGCACGTCAGCACGTCCGGGCAGGGGTGCGACTCGCGGTTGCTGACGAACGCCAGGTGCGCGACGTCCTCCTGGCCGGTGTAGGCGGCCATCATCGCGGTGTAGGCGGCCACGTGCACCAGCGACGGCCACACGCCGTGCCGGGCGGCGATCCGCCGCGAGGCCCCCAGCATCGCCGGAGAGATCAGCGTCGCGTGCCGGGCGGGCGGCTCCGGCCGGGTTCCCGGCGCCGCGTGAGAAGCGGACCGCTCCGGCCGGGTGCCCGGGGCCGCGTGAGGAGCGGGCGGCACCGCGCCGCGCCGTGCCGCGAACGGGTCCGCGGGCAGGGCGGTCACCTCGTCCTGCCAGTACGTCATGGCCCGCGACGCCACGATGGCGGCGTCGGCCGAGGCCTCGTACCGGGCCAGGTCGACGGGCCTGCGGCTCACCGGGAGCAGGGTCGCCGGGCGGCGGGCCGCGATGCCTGCGCCCTGCGTCCGCAGCTCCCGCTTGAGCTCGCCCAGCGTCCACACGTCCACGGCCAGGTGGTTGAACACCAGCACGCAGTGCCTCGGCGTGCCGCCCGTGGTGATCAGGCAGGCCCGGACGGGCCACTCGGTGGCGAGGTCGAAGGGCCTGCCGTCGAGCTCCTCGACCACGTCGGCGGGGGCGGCCGTGCCGTCCCGCTCGGTGGTGACCACCGTGACGGGGAGCGGCGCGGGCGGGTGCACCCGCTGCGCGGGCTCCGGGGCGAGGTCGAAGGTGGTGCGCAGGATCTCGTGCCGGCGCACCATGTGGGTGAGCATCGCCCGGCAGGCGGCGACCGTGAGCCCCGCGGGCAGGTCGAAGCGCAGGACCACGTGCGTCTCACGCCGGTGCCGGGGCGGCAACTGGTGGAATCGCAGCCACATGTGGCGCTGCCCCCAGCACAGGTTCGCGGATTTCACCGGTTCCCACCCCCAGCGGTCGTCGCATCACCCCGTACACGATGAGGATCGGCTTTTCCGGAAGGCGGCACAACCACTGCTCAATGGCAGGTTCCGGCCCAGAATAAACTGCCAGACATGCGTTCCCCATCGCCTTGACCGGTGCCCCGCCGTTCGGCAGCCTCGATATCGGCGACCATTGACCGCCGGAGGAGGAGGTAACGCGATGCTGGAAATACCCGACCGGTTCCAGAGTGTTCTGCGCGCGCATCTGCCGTACGCGGAGACGGGCGGCCTGACCCCCCACGACGAGCTGTCCGCGCTCGGCCTGGACTCGATGGGCGTCGTACGCCTGCTCGTCGACATCCAGAACGGCTACGCGGTCGAGCTGCCCGACGAGATCCTGGACGAGGCCACGTTCGCGACCGTCGGCTCGCTGTGGCGGGCGCTGTCCACGCTGATGACGATCGGGCCGGACCGTCCCCGGCCGTTCTGAGGCCGTTGTCAGGGGGTCACGGGGTGCTGGGCGGCTCTGACGGGGGTCACCTGCCCAGCAGGCCCGCCAGGGCGCGCCGGTCCACCTTGCCGTTGGCGTTGAGCGGCAGCTCCGCCAGCAGCGTGACCGAGCGGGGCACCATGTACCCGGGCAACACCTGCGTGACGCCCTTGACCAGCGTCAGCGCGTCCAGGTCCGAGCCGGTGCAGGCGGCCGTCAGCTCCGGCTCGCCGTCGGGGCCGGGCATCGCCAGCACGGCCGCCTCCCGCACCCCCGGCTGCCCGCGCAGGGCGCACTCGACCTCGCCCAGCTCCACCCGGTGGCCTGAGATCTTCACCTGCTGGTCGAGCCGGCCCAGGTGCACCAGCAGCCCGTCGCGCCAGGCCACCCGGTCCCCGGTGCGGTACCACAGCTCGGGCGCGGCCGTCTCCCCGGTGTCGGCGGGGACGGCGGTGGCACCGGTGGTGCCGGTGGCGCCCTCGAAGGCGGTGAACCGGCCCGCGTTCACCGCGGGGTCGAGGTACCCGGGAAAGCGCTGCATCCCGCGCAGGCACAGCTCGCCCTCCTCGGCGGGCCGTCCCCGGTCGTCGAGCACCAGGTGCTCGACACCCGGGTAGGGCAGGCCGATCGGCACCGTGCCGTTGGCCGTCTCGGGCCACAGGGACCGGTCGGCCGGCAGACGGTACTCGGTGCAGCTGAGCGTCAGCTCCGTCGGGCCGTACAGGTTCTCCAGGACGCTGCCCGGCGCGGCCACCCGCCAGGCGTCGGCCTGGCTCAGGGTGAGGGGCTCCCCGCAGAACAGGCTCCACCGCAGCGACGGCATCGCCGAGGGCGTCAGCCGGCGCAGCCGCATGGCCACCGACACCACCGACGGCACCGAGAACCAGTGGGTCAGCCGTTCCCGGGCGGCGAACGCGATCGGTTTGAGCAGGTCGTAGCGGCCCGGCACGACGAGCGTCGCTCCGCCGCCCCAGGTGGCGAACAGGTCGAACACCGACAGGTCGAACGTCAGGTCGAAGGTCTGGGAGACGCGGCAGCCGGGGCCGAGCTCGTAGCGGGGGATCACGTGCCGCAGGTAGGCGTCCACGCTCCGGTGACGCACCGGCACCCCCTTGGGCACGCCCGTGGAGCCCGACGTGAACAGCACGTAGGCCAGGTCGTCGGCGCCGGCCTCCCGCGGATCGCCCGCCTGCCGGAGGGCGGTTCGCGGGACGTCGGCCGGGTCCACCCGCAGGACGCGCGGGCCCTCTCCCGGCGGCCCGGCGAGCCCCGGAGACCCGGTGAGCCGCGGTGGCCCGGCGAGCCCCGGTGGCCCGGTCAGGTCCGGCGGCCCTGCCAGGTCCGGTGGCCCGGTGGGACGCGGTGGCCCGGTGAGGTTCGGCGGCTCGTGGCCGGCGTCGGACAGCACGAGGTCGAGGCGGGCGGACGCGGCCACCAGGCGGTTGCGCGCGGCCGGCGCGGCCGGGTTCAGCGGGACCGCCGCCGCGCCCAGCCGCTGGATCGCCAGATACCCGGCATAGGCGAGGACGCCCCGGTTCGCGTGCAGTCCCACGCGCGCCGGCGGCCCGTCGCACGCGGCCGCGATCCGCGCCGCGAGGTGGGCGGACATCGCCTCCAACTCGGCGTAGGTGTACCGCTCGCCGCCCACCTCCAGGGCGGTACGGTCGCCGAAGCGCGCCGCGGCGGCGGCGAACCACTGGTGGAGGGTGTGTGCCATGGGCTCTCCAGGTGACGGCCCGGCCGCTACCGGGGTGGTTCGGGCAGGCGGGACGGGAACAACGCCGGTGGCAGCTCCTCGCCCGCGCCCCACAGGTCCTTCAGCGCCCGGCCGGGGTCGGTCAGCGCGAGCTGCATCCCCAGCGGGATCGTCCGCATGATGTCGACCATCGCCGGGGCCGGCAGCACCTCGGGGTCGGCCAGCATGAGCACGCCGGTGCGCCCGCCGCGCACCTCGACCCGGACCCGGAACGCCTGCCCGTACGGCTGGGCCAGGGGTGTCCACGCCAGCTCGGCGGGCGTCTGGTCGGCGGGATCGCTCGGCTTCCGGTCCACCTGGATGTAGTTGAACCAGGCCCGGAAGAGGTGGTTGACCCAGCAGCCGTGCTCCGGCACCGACCCGGCGGCCTCGGCCACCTCGGCGATCCGGTCGAGGTCGTAGGAG
The DNA here is from genome assembly GCF_055586505.1 of Streptosporangium sp. NPDC050148. Classification (NCBI taxonomy): domain Bacteria; kingdom Bacillati; phylum Actinomycetota; class Actinomycetes; order Streptosporangiales; family Streptosporangiaceae; genus Streptosporangium; species Streptosporangium sp. NPDC050148. The sequence goes on from NZ_JBVJIA010000038.1 coordinate 67,601, forward strand.
CCGTGACGGTACGCGCGGGTCCCCGCCCAGTGCAGGCGCCTGATGTGCTCGGCGAGCGTGGCCCGCGGGTCCACCTCCGTGACGACGGGGACGAGCTGGTTCATCGTGCCGATGAGGTGCTGGTCCTCCGGGGCGAACCGGTTGGACGACATCAGGCTCATCGTGACCCGGTCGGTGCCCAGGTGCCTGGCCAGACCGGCGGCCACGAACGCCATCACCACCGCCGGGGCGGTGACGCCGTGCGTGCGGGCCGCCTCCGCCGCCAGGCCGCCCAGGCGCCGCGAGTGCAGGGTCAGCTCCAGCCGCTCGCCCTTGACCCCCGCGGGCAGCGTCGGCAGCGCGTCCGTCAGCCCCTCGGCCAGCACGCTCCGCCAGTGCCGTTCCGCGCCCTCCTGCCGGGGCCGCCAGGCCGCCTCGCGCTGCCGCCGCGCCAGCTCACGCGGCGGGGGCGGGGGTGGTGACGGCGACGACGGCGACGGCAGGGCCGGCGCCGTCGTGCCGGGCCTGCCGGTGCCGGACGTCAGCGCCTTGAACTCGTCCTGCAGGTGGTGGATCGACCACAGGTCCACGATCAGGTGGGAGAACGTCAGCGACAGGTACATCGGGGCGCCGCCCGAGGAGACCAGCCGGCCGCGCCAGTTGAGGTCGCCGCTCATCGCGAACGGCAGCGCCACCAGCTCGGCCTTGGTCCGCTCGTGTTCCGAGGGGTCGGTGACGATCCGGTCGATCCACTCGATCGGCAACTCCACGTCCTCGTGCACGTGCTGGACCGGCCGGGTGCCGCCCGGCTCGTAGGTGGTCCGCAGGGCCTCGTGCCGTTCGACGAGCCGCTCCAGCGCAGCCCTCACCCGCCCCATGGACAGGCCGCGCAGATCCCAGGTGGCCGGCAGGTTCCCCTCGGCCAGCCAATCCTCCGGATACCGCTCGATCTCGCGCCAGCTGAAGAGCTGGCCGTGGCTGAGCGGAGACTCGACGGGCATGCGTCCCTCCTCCCGCGGATTTCTCCGCCCGTCATTCATCCCGGACCCGGACAACGAGGTCAAGGCCCCGCCCGGTCGGAGGCGATGGCAATAAACGGCGGTAACAAGGTGCCGCCCGCAGACCATGTGCCCCGTGAGAACCGGCAATTAGGGTCGCACTCACTATGCAATAGCCGCAAACTCCTCCGGTTGCCGATAAATGCGTCGCAGCCGTTCGGATAAACGGCGTCCGATGGGCGCCCGAGGCTTGGGGTGGCGTATTAATGGGTGAGTCGAGACAGCAGGCCGAGAAGGGCGGGCCGGACGCTATCGCCGTCATCGGCATGGCGTGCAGGCTTCCCCAGGCCGACGATCCGGCGGGATTCTGGAGACTGCTGCGCGAGGGCGTGGACGCGGTCACCGACGCGCCCGCCGACCGGTGGCCGGACGCCACCGAGTACCGGCGGGGCGGGTTCCTGGCCGACGTGGACGGCTTCGACGCGGCCTTCTTCGGCATCTCGCCGAACGAGGCGGCGTCGATGGACCCGCACCAGCGGCTGGCGCTCGAACTCGGCTGGGAGGCGCTGGAGAACGCCCGCGTGCTGCCCTCCGCCCTGCGCGGCAGCGTCGCCGGCGTCTTCCTCGGCGCCATCTCCCAGGACTACGCCGCACTGAGCGACAGGGCCGCGCGCCCGGGCCGGCACTCCTACACCGGCGCCAACCGGGCGCTGATCGCCAACCGCATCTCGTACGCGCTCGGGCTGCGCGGGCCCAGCCTCACCCTGGACGCGGGCCAGTCGTCGTCGCTCGTCGCGGTGCAGATGGCCGGGGCGAGCCTGCGGCGGGGCGAGAGCGACCTGGCGCTGGCGGGCGGGGTGAACCTGAACCTGCTCGCCGAGACCACCGCCGCCATCGGCGCCTTCGGCGCGCTGTCCCCCGACGGCCGCTGCCACGTCTTCGACGAGCGGGCCAACGGGTACGTGCGCGGCGAGGGCGGCGCGGTCGTGGTGCTCAAGCGGCTGGCCGACGCGCTGGCCGACGGCGACGAGGTGCACGCGGTGATCCTCGGCGGGGCCGTCAACAACGACGGCGGCGGCGAGGGGCTGACCGTGCCGAGCGCGCGGGCGCAGGAGGAGGTCATCAGGCTCGCCTGCGCCGACGCCGGGATCGCGCCGGACGACGTGGGCTACGTCGAGCTGCACGGCACGGGCACCAGGGTGGGCGACCCGGTGGAGGCGGCCGCGCTCGGCGCCGCGTACGGGGCCGGGCGCGCGGAGCCGCTCCTGGTCGGATCCGTCAAGACGAACATCGGCCACCTGGAGGGCGCGGCGGGCATCGCCGGGCTGCTCAAGGTGGTGCTCGCGGTCAAGCATCGCCGGCTGCCCGCCAGCCTGCACTTCCGGACGCCTCCGGCGCGGATCCCCCTGGACGACCTGCGCCTGCGGGTGGTGCGGGAGACCGGCGCCTGGCCGGAGGGCGGCCGCCTGGTGGCGGGTGTCAGCTCCTTCGGCATGGGCGGCACGAACTGCCACCTGATCGTCGCCGAGCCCCCTTCCTCCGGGTCCCCCTCCGCCGGGCCCGCCGCCCCGGAGACGACGCCCCGCGCCACCGGGCACGATGCCTCGCGACACGGCACGACGGGACACGGCACGACGGCACATGGCACGACGGGACCGGGTGGCGGGGGACCGGGCGTGGAGGTGCCCTGGGTGGTGTCCGGGCGGACGGAGAAGGCGGTGCGGGAGCAGGCCGGCCGGCTGGCCGCGCTCGCCACGGCCACGGTCACCTCCGCCGACACCGACGCCTCCGCGGAGACCGACACCGACACCTCCATCGACAGCGTCGACGGCGCGGGCGGGGGGATCGGTGACGTGCGGCCGGTGGACGTGGCGCTGAGCCTCGCCGTGACCCGTACGTCCTTCGAGCGCCGTGCCGTGGTGCTCTCCCAGGACCCCGCCGCGCGCCGGGAGGCGCTGCGCGCGCTGGCCGCGGGCCGCCCGCACGACGACGTCGTCACCGGCGGCACCGTCGTCACCGGCAATACCGATGGCGCCGCAGGCGGGGGATGCGCCTTCGTCTTCCCCGGGCAGGGTTCCCAGTGGGCGGGGATGGCACGTGAGCTGATCACCGCCTCGCCGGTGTTCGGCGCGCGGCTGGCGGAGTGCGCCGACGCGCTCGCGCCCTTCACCGACCACGCCCTGATGGACGTCCTCCAGGAGCGCCCCGGCGCCCCGGGCCTGGACCGGGTGGACGTGGTGCAGCCCGCCCTGTGGGCCGTCATGGTCTCGCTCGCCGAGACATGGCGGGCCCATGGCGTACGGCCCGACGTGGTCGTCGGCCACTCGCAGGGCGAGATCGCCGCCGCCGCCGTCGCCGGGGGGCTCACCCTGTCCGACGCCGCCAGGGTCGTCGCGCTGCGCAGCCGCGCCATCGCCGGCATCGCCGGAAAGGGCGGCAGGGGCGGCATGATGTCGATCGCCGCCCCCCTGGAGGTGGTCGAGCGGGTCCTGCCCGACGGCGTGTCCGTGGCCGCCTTCAACGGCCCCCGCTCGCTGGTGGTCTCCGGTCCCCGCGAGGCGCTGGCCGAGCTCGCCGCCCGGCTGCCCGACCACCGCACCAAGATCATTCCTGTGGACTACGCCTCCCACTCGCCCGAGGTCGAGGCCGTGCGCGAGGAGGTGCTGGAGGTGCTCGCCCCCATCCGGCCGGTGAGCGGCACGACGGCGTTCGTCTCCACGCTCACGGGCGAGCCCATGGACACGGCCGGGCTCGACGCCGCCTACTGGTATCGCAGCCTGCGCCGCCCGGTCCGCTTCGGCCAGGCCGTACGGGCCGTCCTGGCGCGCTGCGCGCTGTTCGTGGAGTGCAGTCCCCACCCGGTGCTGGTCACCGGCGTGGAGGAGACCGCGGAGGACGCGGGCCGGGAGGTGGCCGTGATCGCCACCCTGCGCCGCGGCGAGGGCGGCGCGGGGCGGCTGACCCGGTCACTGGCCCAGGCGTACACCCAGGGCGCGCCGGTGGACTGGTCCCGGCTCTGCCCCGGCGGGCGGCTGGTGGACCTGCCCACCTACCCGTTCCAGCGCCACCGCCACAGCGCGACCGTCCCGCCGCCCCGGACCGCACGGCCGGACACGGCGGACGCGCAGGGCACGCCCGGCACATCCGAGGCGCGGCCGGACACGGCGGGCGGCGTGGACGCCGCGGGCACCCCGGCACCGTACGGGAATCAGGACGCCGCGGGCACGACGGCGCGGGGCACGGCGGACGCGAGGGGCGCGGCGGGGAGCGGCAGGTCCAGGGCGGAGCTGCGCGAGCTGGTGCTGGCGGCGACGGCGCGGCTTCTCGGCCACGCCGACACGACCGGCGTCGAGCCGGAGCGCACGTTCAAGGACCTCGGCATGGAGTCGGCCACCGCCGTCGAGCTGCGGGACAGGCTGCGCGAGGCCACCGGGCTGCGGTTGCCCGCCGGGCTGCTGTACGAGCACCCCACCCCCGACCGGCTGGCCGGCCACCTGCACGCCCTGCTCACCGGCGACCGCACCGCGACCGCCCACGGCGGCGACGGCGGCTCGCGGGACCGGGCGGACGACGACCCGATCGCGGTGGTCGGCATGGGCTGCCGCTATCCCGGCGAGGTCGCCTCGCCCGAGGACCTCTGGCGGCTGGTCGACACCGGCACCGACGCGATCACCGAGTTCCCCGCCGACCGCGGCTGGGACCTCGGCACGCTCCTCGCCACCGGCCGCTCGGGCACCAGCGACACCCGCCACGGCGGTTTCCTGCACGACGCCGACCGGTTCGACGCCGCGTTCTTCGGGATCAGCCCCCGCGAGGCCACGGCCATGGACCCGCAGCAGCGGGTGCTCCTGGAGGTCTGCTGGGAGGCGGTGGAGCGCGCCGGCATCGACCCGGCCACCCTGCGGGACTCGGCCACCGGCGTCTACGTCGGCGCCATGGCCCCCGACTACGGACCCCGGCTGCACCTGCCGGACGGCGCGTCCGACGGGCACCTGCTGACCGGCACCGCGCTCAGCGTCGTCTCCGGCCGCGTCGCGTACACGCTCGGCCTGCGGGGACCGGCGATCACCACGGACACGGCCTGCTCGTCCTCGCTCGTCTCGATCATCCTGGCGATGCGGGCGCTGCGGCACGGGGAGTGCGCGCTGGCGCTCGCGGGCGGCGTGACCGTGATGTCGACGCCCGGCATGTTCGTGGAGTTCAGCAGGCAGGGCGGCCTGGCCCCCGACGGGCGGTGCAAGGCGTTCTCCGCCCGGGCCGACGGCACGGGGTGGGCCGAGGGCGCGGGCATGCTCGTGCTGGAGCGGCTCTCCGACGCGCGCCGCAACGGCCACCCGGTCCTCGCCGTGCTGCGGGGCGGCGCCGTCAACCAGGACGGCGCGAGCAACGGCCTCACCGCGCCGAACGGCCAGGCGCAGCGCGAGGTCATCAGGCAGGCGCTGGCCGACGCCCGGCTCACCCCCGCCGAGGTCGACGCCGTGGAGGCGCACGGCACCGGCACCCGGCTGGGCGACCCCATCGAGGCGGACTCGATCATCGCCGTGTACGGCGAGGGCCGGCACCCGGAGCGGCCGGTGTGGCTCGGCTCGCTCAAGTCCAACATCGGCCACACCCAGGCCGCGGCCGGGGTGGCCGGAGTGATCAAGATGGTGAAGGCGCTGGAACACCGCGTCCTGCCGCCCACCCTGCACGCCGACGACCCCACGCCGCACGTGGACTGGGCCTCGGCCGGGGTCAGGCTGCTCACCGGGCGGGTCGAGCTGACCCAGGACCGGCCCGCGCGGGCCGGGGTGTCGGGCTTCGGCATCAGCGGCACCAACGCGCACCTCATCGTGGAGGCCGCCCCGTCACCCGCCTCGCTTCCGGCCGCGCTTCCGTCCGCACTCCCGTCCTCGCTTCCGGACACGCGCGCGGACGGATCGCCGGTCCTGGACACGGCGGCCGGGCCGGTGGTGTGGGTGGTGTCCGCCAGGAGCGAGCCCGCGCTGCGCGCCCAGGCTGCTCGCCTGCACGCGTACGCCGACGGGCTCGCCGGTTCCGAACTCGCCGACGCCGGGCGGACGCTGGCCAGAAGGGCCGCGTTCCCGCACCGCGCCGTGGTGGTGGCCGGAGACCGCGACGAACTGCTCGCCGGGCTCGCGGCCCTGGCCGCGGGAACCCCGCACGCCGCCGTCACCACCGGGACCGCACCCGCCGAGGCCCGGCCGGTGTTCGTCTTCCCCGGCCAGGGCTCCCAGTGGGCCGGCATGGCCACCGACCTCCTCGACGCCAGCCGCGCCTTCCGCGACCAGGTCGACCGGTGCGACCGCGCGCTGCGGCCGTACACCGGATGGTCGGTCGTGGACGTGCTGCGCGGACGCGAGGGCGCGCCTCCGCTGGAGGGCTCGGACGTCATCCAGCCGGTGCTGTTCACCGTCATGATCGCGCTGGCCGGGCTGTGGCGCTCGGTCGGCGTCCACCCCGCGGCCGTCGTCGGCCACTCCCAGGGCGAGATCGCCGCGGCGTGCGCGGCCGGGGCGCTCTCCCTGGAGGACGCCGCGCGCGTGGTCGTGCTCCGCAGCCGGGCCCTGACGCGGCTCGGCGACAGGGGCGGCATGCTGGCCGTGTCGCTGCCCGCCTCCGAGGCCGAGGAACTGCTGCGGCCGTGGGCCGGCCGCCTGTGGCCGGCCGTGTACAGCGGCCCGTCCAGCACGGTGGTGGCCGGTGACGCCGACGCGCTGGAGGAGTGCGCCGCCGCCTGCGGCGACGAGATCCAGGCCCGCCGGGTCGCCATCGGCTACGCCGCCCACACCCCGCACATCGAGGAGCTGCGCGAGGAGATCCTGCGCGACCTCGACGGGGTACGGCCCCGCGACACCGAGGTGGCGTTCTGCTCCTCCTACGCGGGCGAGTTCATCGACCCCGCCCTGCTGACCGCCGACTACTGGTTCGCCGGCCTGCGCAACCCGGTCCGCTTCCAGCAGGCGATCGAGGCGGTCGCGGCCACCGGGACGCCGGTGTTCGTCGAGGCCAGCCCGCACCCGGTGCTCACCGGCCACGTCGCGGACACGCTGGCGGCGGCGGGCGCCGCCGGAGGCGCCACGGGCACGCTGCGGCGCGGCGACGGCGGCGCGCCCAGGTTCCTCAAGGCACTCGGCCAGGGATGGGTGCTCGGCGCCCCGGTGAACTGGCCGGCCGCGCTCGGCCGCGCCGGCCACCACCACGACGACCTGCCCGCCTACCCCTTCGAGCGGCGGCGGCACTGGCTGGCCCCCGCCTCCGCCGACGGCCAGGGCGGCTCCGGGCACCCGCTGCTCGGCACCACGCTGCCGCTCGCGGCCGACGGCGGCTTCCTGCTGGCCGGCCGGCTGTCCACCGGAACCGATCCGTGGCTGGCCGACCACGCGGTGGACGGCACCGTCCTGCTGCCCGGCACCGCCTTCGTCGAGCTGGCGCTGCACGCCGCCGTCACGGCCGGCTGCGACGCCGTCGAGGAGCTGACCCTGGAGGCACCGCTGCCGCTGCCCGCCGAGGGCGGCGTCCAGGTCCAGGTCACCGTGGGAGGCCCGGACGAGCAGGGCCGCCGTGCCGTGGCCGTCCACGCCCGCCCGGCCGGTGACGCCGACGCCTCCTGGACCCGCCACGCCGGCGGCCTGCTCGGCCCGGCCCCGGACGACCTTCCCGAGCGCCTGACCTCCTGGCCGCCCGACGGCGTCCCGGTCGGCCTGGACGGGGTCTACGAGCTGCTCGCCGAGCGCGGGTACGCGTACGGCCCCGCGTTCCAGGGGATGCGCGCCGCCTGGCGCGCGGGCGGCGACGCCTTCGTCGAGGTGACGCCCCCCGAGCGGGTACGCGCCGACGCCGGACGGTTCGTCCTGCACCCGGCCCTGCTCGACGCGGTGCTGCACCTGATGGTGCTGGAGTCGGCCGACGACCCCGCCGCGCTGCTGCTGCCGTTCTCCTGGAGCGGCGTGCGGGTGGCCGCGCTCGGCGCGGAGACACTGCGCGCCCGCATGACGGATCTCGGTGAGGACCGCATCGCGCTGACCTTGTTCGACGAGACGGGCGCCCGCATCGCCACCGTCGAGACCCTGGTGCTGCGCCGCCTGCCCAGAGGCGCCGCCCGTCCCGCCCCCGCCGCCGTCTCCTACACCCTCGAATGGGCCGAACCGCCCGCCTCCGGGGCCGCGGCGGGCGACGGGAACGGTGGCGCGGGCGACGGCCCGGACGGCGGGGACTGGGCGCTGGTCGGCTACGACGAGGCGGCCGACGAGCTGGGCGCGGAGCTGGAGCGTGCGGGGATCGCCGTGCCGCGCCACTACGACCTCGCCTCGCTGGCCGGCATGAGCGCGGGCCGGGTCCCGGGCCTGGTGCTGGCACCCGTCCACGCCGACGACGACGACCTCCCGTACACCGCGCACGACGCCCTGCGCGAGGTGCTCGACCTGGCACAGGGCTGGCTGGCCGACGAGCGGTTCGCCGAGTCCCGGCTGGTCTTCGTCACCCGTCCGGGCGGGCCCGAGACGGCGGCCGTGTGGGGGCTGGTGCGGTCGGCGCAGTCCGAGCACCCCGGCCGGTTCGTCCTCGCCGAGATCACCCCGGGCTTCTCCGGCTGGGAACGGCTGGCCGCCGCGATCGCCGCCGGTGAGACCCAGCTCGCCGCCGCCGGACGGGAACTGCTGGCACCGCGCCTGGCACGGCGTGAGCTGCCCGCCCGGACGCCTGGAACACCTGAGGAGACCCCTGAGACGCCACCGGTGTCGGGGACGGTGGTGGTGACCGGTGGTACCGGTGGTCTGGGGGCGTTGGTGGCGCGGCGGTTGGTGACGGGTCATGGGGTGCGGGACCTGTTGTTGCTGTCGCGGCGGGGTCTGTCGGCTCCGGGGGCGGGTGAGCTGGTGGCCGACCTGGAGGGGTTGGGTGCTCGCGTCGAGGTGGTGGCGTGTGATGTGTCCGATCGTGACGCTCTGGCCGCCGTACTGGACGGGGTGTCGCTCGGCGGGGTCGTGCACACCGCCGGGGTGCTGGACGACGCGGTCGTGGAAGGGTTGTCGGCTTCGCGGTTGGATGCGGTGCTGGCGCCGAAGGCGGACGCGGCGTGGTACCTGCACGAGCTGACCGCCGACCACCAGCTGTCGATGTTCGTGTTGTTCTCCTCCCTGGCCGGGGTGGTGGGCAATCCGGGTCAGGGTAACTACGCGGCGGCGAACGCGTTCCTGGACGCGCTGGCCGCTCACCGCCGTCAGCTCGGTTTGGCGGGGGTGTCGATCGCGTGGGGGTTGTGGGACACGGCCTCGCAGATGACCGGTGGCCTGTCGCCTGCGGATGTGGCGCGTCTGGCGCGTGCCGGGGTGGCGCCGTTGAGCGTGGAGCAGGGCCTGGAGCTGTTCGACGCGGCGCTGGCGAGCCCCGATCCGCTGGTGGTGGCGGCGCGTTGGGATGCGGCCGGGTTGCGGGCCCGCGCCGAGGCCGGGGACCTGCCGCCGATGCTGCGCGGCCTCGTCCGCACCCCCCGCCGTGCGACGGCCACCGGGAGCGCCATCGGTGCCACCGGCGGCACCGGTGGTCCCGGCGGGCTGATCGACCGGCTGACCGGGCTGAGCGAGGCCGACGGCCGCGCCCACCTGACCGAGCTGGTCCGCGGCCACGTCGCCGCCGTCCTCGCCCACGGCAGCCCCGACCAGGTGGACGTGGACCGCGTCTTCAACGAGCTCGGCTTCGACTCCCTGACCGCCGTCGAGCTGCGCAACCGGCTCACCGCCGACGCCGGGCTCCGCCTGCCGACCACGCTCGTCTTCGACCACCCCACCGTCACGTCGCTGGCCGACTACCTGTTCACCGCGCTGGCACCCGAGGCGCCCTCGGCAGAGGACGCGCTGCGCGCCGCCGTGGACCAGGCCGAGTCGGCGCTGCGGGCGGCCAACGGAGAGTCGGAGATCGTCCGTGGCCAGCTCGTCGCCATCCTGCAGAGCGCGCTCACCAGGATCGGCGCCTCCGCCGTCACCCCCTCCGCCGGCCCCATCGGCTCCGGCGGGGTCGAGGAGATCGGTTCCGCTTCGGACGAGGAGATCTTCGCCCTCATCGACAACCGGGCGATGACGTCCCCACTGTCTATGGAAAGGCCAGAGCGTGGCGAATGACGAGAAGCTCCGCGCCTACCTCAAGCGGGTGACCGTCGAGCTGGCGGAGACCCGCAGACGTCTCGCCGACGAGGAGGGTCGCCGGCACGAGCCGGTGGCGATCGTCGGGATGGCCTGTCGTTTTCCGGGTGGGGTGACCGGTCCGGAGGAGTTGTGGGATCTGGTGGCCTCCGGGGGGGACGCGATCAGTGGGTTCCCGGTCGATCGCGGGTGGGATCTGGAGGGGTTGTACGACCCCGACCCCGAGGCGCTGGGCAGGTCGTACGTGCGTCATGGCGGGTTCGTGCACGATGCGGGGGAGTTCGACGCGGCGTTCTTCGGGATGAGCCCGCGCAGTGCGCTGGCGACCGATCCGCAGCACCGGTTGTTCCTGGAGTCGTGCTGGGAGGCGCTGGAGCGGGCCGGTATCGACCCGGGCACGCTGCGCGGCAGCCGCACCGGCGTCTACGCCGGATGCATGTACGAGCTCTACTCGAACCGGTTCCTCGACCGGTTGCCCGAGTCGGTCGAGGGCACCCTGCTCACCTCCAGCACGCCGAGCGTGCTGTCCGGCCGCGTCTCCTACACCCTCGGCCTCGAAGGGCCGTCCATCACGGTCGACACCGCCTGCTCCTCCTCCCTGGTCGCGCTCCACCTCGCGACCCGCGCGCTGCGCCAGGAGGAGTGCACGCTCGCGCTGGCCGGGGGCGTCACCGTGATCGCCACCCCCGACGTCTTCGTGGAGTTCTCGCGGCAGCGGGCGTTGTCGGCGGACGGGCGGTGCAAGTCGTTCTCGGCGTCGGCCGACGGTGCGGCGTGGGCCGAGGGGGT
>NZ_JBVJIA010000039.1:0-17325 GCF_055586505.1 Streptosporangium sp. NPDC050148
CCCCCCCCCCCCCCCCCCCCCCCCCCCCCCCCCCCCCCCCCCCCCCCCCCCCCCCCCCCCCCCCCCCCCCCCCCCCCCCCCCCCCCCCCCCCCGGCCCCACCCCTGCCTGCCACGCACTGTCCGACATCCTCCCCATCACAGGTTAGGAACCCCTACCGCCATGTCTGAGCTCATCGCGGACCGTGGAGACCGAGGGCTGCGCCGCCTGGCGTCCGGCACCCTGCTCGCCGCGTTCCAGGGCACCGAGGCACCCGAGTGGGTCCTGCGGGAGCTGGAGAACGGTCTCGGCGGCGTCACGCTCTTCGGCTTCAACGTCGCCGACGCCGCGCAGCTCTCCGCCCTCACCACCCGCCTGCGTGAGGCCGCCGACCCGGTCGTCTCGCTGGACGAGGAGGGCGGCGACGTCACCAGGCTCGCCTACCACGTGGGCAGCCCGTACCCGGGCAACGCCGCCCTCGGCGCGGTGGACGACGTCGAGCTCACCCGCCGCGTCTACCGGTCCATCGGCGACGACCTGGCGCGCTGCGGCGTCAACCTGGACATGGCCCCGTCCGCGGACGTCAACACCGCCGAGGACAACCCGGTGATCGGCACCCGCTCGTTCGGGGCCGAGACCGCGCTGGTGGCCCGGCACACCGTGGCCGCGGTCGACGGCCTGCAGTCGGCCGGGGTGGCCGCCTGCGTCAAGCACTTCCCCGGCCACGGCGCGACCCGGCAGGACTCCCACCTGGAGGTCCCGCTCGTCGACGCCTCGGTGGACCTGCTGCGCGAGCGAGAGCTCGTCCCCTTCCGCGCCGCGATCGGCGCCGGGACCAGGTCCGTGATGACCGCCCACGTGCGCGTCCCCGCCCTGACCGGCGACCTGCCCGCGACGCTCTCCCCGGCCGCGCTGACCGGCCTGCTGCGCGGCGAGCTGGCCTACGACGGCGTGATCGTCACCGACGCCCTGGACATGCGGGCCGTCACCGACACCTACGGCCTGGCGGGCGGCGCGGTGCTCTCGCTGGCCGCCGGGGCCGACCTGCTCTGCCTCGGCCCGATCCCCGACGAGAACGACGTCCGCCGGATCGTGGACGAGATCGTCGGCGCCGTCCAGGACGGGCGGCTGCCCGTGGCCCGGCTGGAGGCCGCCGCCGAGCGGGTGGCCGCGCTGCGCGCCTGGTTCGGCACGCCGCGCACCGGCGAGGCCGAGCAGGAGGTCATCGGCCTGACCGCCGCCCGCCGCGCGGTCAGCCTCACCGGTTCGGCGTCCCCGCTGGTCGACCCGCTGGTGGTCGAGGTGGACACCCCGCCGACCATCGCGGTGGGTGACGTGCCCTGGGGCTTCACGCCGCTGCTGCCGCAGGCGGAGGTGCTGCGGGTCAAGCCGGAGGCCGCCGACGTGCAGGCCATCCTGGAGCGCGCCTCGGGCCGCTCCCTGGTCGTGGTCGTCAAGGACGCCCACCGCTACGAGACCAGCAAGTCGGTGGTCTCCGCGCTGCTGGCCGCCCGCCCCGACGCCACGGTGGTGGAGATGGGCCTGCCGATCTGGCGTCCCGAGGGCGTCACCTACCTGGCCACCTACGGCGCCGCCCGCGCCAACGCCCAGGCCGCGGCCGAACTCCTCGGCGTCTGAGGCCGCCCTCCCCGCCGGCGTCCCGCTCCCGTCCTCCCCGCGGCGGCGGGACCCGGCCTCCGGGGCCGACGCCCCGGCCGTGCCGGTCACCACCGGTCACCACCTGTCACCGCCGGTCACCCCGGGACGCTCTCCGCGACGGGAGCGGACGTCCGCGTCAGGTCCGCGATCGAGGAGCGGGGCGCGGCCGGGACGGCGCGCAGCAGCGCCCGCAGGTCCCCGGCGATCCCGGAGACGTCCTCACGATCGATCGCCGCGGGGTTGAAGCGCAGTCCCAGGGTGAGACTCCGCCCGGCGTCCACCGCCTGGACGTGCAGCGCGCCGCGGGCGGTCCCGTTGAAGACCGTCCACTCCACCCCCGCCGCCACCCCGGCGAACTCCGGGACCTCCGCCCGCCTGCGGTAGCTGAGCAGCACCGGCGCGCGGGAGGGCTCGGGCGGCGCGTGCCGGAAGCGGTACATGGCCCGCAGCTCGGCCCGGACCGCGCGCACGTGCGCCGGGAACTCCTCCTCCGGCCCGGGATGCGGGACGAACGGCACCCGCGCCGTGAACGGCCCGATGCGCTCGCGCGTCTCCGGAGTACGGGTGCCGAGGTCGAGGGCGAGCGGCGAGGCCGCGGTGCCGTAGTGGCGCAGCAGCGCGCCCAGGGCCGCCAGCAGCAGCTCGAACCTGGTCGCGCCCAGGGCCGCGGCGGCCTCGGTCAGCGCGCCCGACTCCGCGGCGCCGAGCACCATCTCCACGATCTCGCCGGGGCCGGTGCCGTCCGGGACGGCCCGCAGGCCCGGCAGGACGGGCTCGGCGGGCTCGCGGTGGCGTTCCGCCCAGAACGCCTCGGCGTCCCCGGACGCGTCCGTACCGGACGGGACGTCCGCTCGGGAGGGGGCGGGCCGCCGTGCCGGGACCGCGGTGCGGGCCGGGGCGGCCCGCGAGAAGTAGACGTCGGCCAGTTCCCCGAGCAGGACGTCCTTGGAGGCGGCGTCGAACACCGTCGGGTGCGCCACGAAGAGCAGCCGGACGCGCCCGGGTCCCACGGTCACGAGGGTGAACCGGGCGAGCGGGCCGCGGTCCAGGTCGAACGGGCGCGCGACCTCGGCCTCGGCCAGCGCGGGGTAGCGCTCGGGCGCCGTCTCGGTACGGGTGACCCTGACCCGGCCGAGCACCGGATGCAGCCGGCCCACGGCCGCGCACGCGCCCAGCAGCGCCGGGACGTCGACCGGGCCGTTCAGGTGCAGCGCCAGCGGGATCCCCCGCAGGTCGAAGGGGCCGTACGACATCCTGTCCGTCTCCCTCGCAGGCGGCTTCCCCGGGCAGGCGCCGGGGCACGCGACCCCCGGCAAGCAATTATTAGGAAACTTTCTTGTTTATTTTTCACCTCGAATGCTACAGACGCGGAACGCGCGAGACAAGCGACGACGGGTCACCGGGCGATCACGCGACGGCCTTCACCATGCGACCGCCACGCCGAGATCGCGACTGTCGGCGCGGGTGTCACCCGGCCGCTGACGGGACGCGTGGAATCGCGGAGCTGGGGTCGGTACCGGCGAAGGCCAGCCCGATGACGAAACCCGCGACCTCCTCAAGCTGGCGAACGCGATCCAGCGACCCCAGCACCGCCGGGACTCCGCCGACATCACGGACCAGTTCGCCGACAACGCGCAACGCTTCCGGATCGTCACCGCACATCGCCACCGTGACGGGGGGTTCGCCGGTGGCGCGAGGCCTCGTCCACCGATCGGAGGGGAACAGGTGGAAGGCTTTCACGACGTGCGCGCCCGGAGACAGCCTGGCGATCCGCCGGGCCATCGCCTCGCCGGGTCCGGTCAGCACCACACCCACGCCGTGCTCGACGGCGTTCGTCGGGTCGATCAACGCAGTTCCCTCCAGCGAGCCGTCAGCCGCGCCCGCGCTGCACAGCATGTCCTCGGCGCCCTGCCATGACACCGCGAGCAGCACGGCATCGCGATCCGCGACGGTCTGGCGCGGGGTGAGGGCGCGCGCCCTCCTGCCCAGCCGGCCAGCGAGCTCCTGCGCCTTGGCCGGAGATCGCCCGGCGACGGTCAGCTCGTGTCCGGCGCGGGCCCAGCCCTCGCCGAGTGCCGTCGCCAGCATTCCCGTGCCCAGAATTCCGATGCGCATCCGCGTACCCCTCTCGCGCACTCGCGCACTCGCGCACTCGCGTCGAGCGCCGATCGTCCGGTGGCCACGGTAGAGAAGCCGTTACGCACCGATCGGTGCGCAACGAACAGGCGATCATGCTTCGGTGAGAGGAGCGATCAGGACATGGACCGAGACGAGTTCGTGGCGGACTGCCGTGTGCGTGCGGCCACCGATCTGTTCGCCCACACGTGGGATTCCGTGGTCCTGGCGGCTCTTGCCTCCGGGCCGTGCCGACGGCGCGAACTACGCGACGCCATCGGCGGCATCAGTGACAAGGTGCTGACGGACGTGTTGCGTCGCCTGCTCGCGAACGGGCTGATCGACCGCCGCGCACATGCCGAAGCCCCGCCGCGTGTCGAGTACGCCCTGACGGCCTTGGGACAGAGCCTGGTCGACGGCCCGATGAAAGCCCTCGGACGCTGGGCGGCCGAGCACGGCGACGAGCTTCTCGACGCTCAGGAGAGGTCGGCGCGGAACGTCGTCGACACGCGTGCCGACCGGCCATGATCCCGAAGTGTCGCCGGGGTGTCAGGAGGCGAAGATCTCTTCCCTGGCCTGTTCCAGTGCGGCGATGACGGCCCCGCGCAGCACCGGGTTGCCGGTGACCTCGCTGGCCACCACCTGCGGCCTGATCGGGCAGCTGCGCGCCACCGCCTCCTCGATCCTGGAGGTGAGCGCGTCACCCCCGGCCGTGCTGACCTCTCCCGCGAGCACCACGAGGCCGGGGTCGAGCACGACGCAGACCGACGCCACGCCCAGGGCCAGCCGCCCGGCGATCTCGTTGATCAGGGCCTCTCCGCGCTCCCCTGCCGCGACCGCCGCCGCCACGCACTCGGCGGCGCTGTCGCCCTCGAACCCGTACGTCCCGGCGAGCTCGGCCACGGCCTCCGCGCTGACCAGGGACTGCAGGCCCCCCGCGAGCGAGGGCAACCTGCCCGGCACGGCCCGTACGTCCTCGGCCAGCGGCACGCCGGGGACCGGCAGATAGCCGATCTCCCCCGCGCTGCCGGAGCGGCCGCGGTGCAGGCGCCCGCCGAGCACGACGCCGAGGCCGATGCCCCGGCCCACCCACAGGAGCACGAAGTCGTCGGCCTCGCGGGCCGCGCCCAGGGTGCGCTCGGCGATGGCGACGAGGTTCACGTCGTTCTCGATCCTGATGTCGCGCCGCAGGTCACGGGCGAGCGCCTCGTGGATGCCCTCGTGCCAGCCGGGCAGGTCGAAGGAGAACCGCACGTCACCGGTACGGGGGTCGACCACGCCGGGGGTGCCGATGACGACCGAGCGCAGCTTGGACAGCGCCACCTTCGCCGACCGGCAGGCCTTGACCACCGAGCTGTGCACGAGTGCCACCGGGTCGTCGTGCCCGTCCGGCGCGACCCGCACCTCGGCCACGATCTCACCGTGGATATCGGCGATGGCGGTGGTGACGAATTCCGGGCCGACGTCCAGACCCGCCACATAGGCGGAAGAGGAAATGATCCCGTAAAGCGCGGCATTGGGCCCGCGGCCACCCGCCTGTTCCCCGGCGACCTCCACCAGGCCGCGCCCCTCCAGCCGGGCGAGCGTCTGCGACGCCGTCACCTTGGACAGGCCGGTGAGCTCGCCGATCTGCCCCCGCGTCAGGGGACCGGAGGCGAGCAGCAACTCCAGGGCGGCCCTGTCGTTGATCTCCCTCAACAGCCTGGGCACGCCAGGACGTCGCTCCATGTGCATGCTCTCTTGCTCGCCGTTTCCCCGTGTTAATCACATCGGCCCGAGAATAGCTGTCCCATTCATTAATAAGGCTTCCTGTAGTTTAGCCCGGCCGACCCCGGACGCGCCCGCGCCACGCCCGCCCGCCCGCGCCACGCCCGCCCGAGCCCCCATCCAGGCCCCACCCGGGCCCCAGCCGGGCCCCAGCCGGGCCCCACTCGGACCCCGCCCGCGTCCCGGGCCGCTCCACGTCGCGCCGGCCCACCGGGACGACGGTTCCCGGGAATCGGAGGGCCCCGGCGCCGGGCAGGGGAACGGGCCGGTCCCGGGCGACGGGCGGCCGGGGACGGGCGGCGTTCCGGCGGGGGCCCGCGCGTCCCTCGATCGCCCGCCACGGTGTTCCGAACTCCCGACATTCCCGAAATATCCGTAATATCCGCTGCGGAGCGCGGTCCCGGAGGGGGGCGTACCGGCTCCCGCCGGGTGGGTCCCGCCGCGCCGGACCGCCCCGTCGCCGAGGCCGTCACCGACCGGCCGTGCCGCCCGGAGCGCTCCCCCGCGGAACGGCTGACCTGCCCTGTCACCGGCGACGCGCCCCGGGGGACCGCGCGCGGCCCGCCCGTCCGCCCGTCGGAACGGACCGTCGCGAGGGCGCATCGCGCGCGGCCGCGCCGGTGACGGCGCGTCACCGCAGGAACCCGTCGTGACCCAGGGTGACGGGCGGCGCGACGGCTCACGGGGCCCCGCGCGCGTAAGGAACCAATAGCAGGCGGGATAATCGGTTACATGCGCCTATCCGCTCGTGTCGACTATGCCCTCCGTGCCGCCGCCGAACTCGCCGCCGCGGGTGACGGCCCCACCACGGTGGGCGAGCTCGCCAAGGAGCAGGACATGCCCCCGAAGTACCTCGAGAACATCCTGCTCCAGATGCGCCGGGCCGGGCTGGTCCGCGGCCAGCGCGGCCCCGAGGGGGGGTACGTGCTGGCCCGGCCGCCCGCCGAGATCAGCCTCGCCGACGTGATCCGCGCCGTCGACGGCCCGCTGGCCAACGTCCGGGGGGAACGCCCCGAGCACGTCGGCTACCGGGGTCCCGCCGAGTCGCTGCAGCAGGTCTGGATCGCCCTGCGTGCCAGCGAGCGGGCCATCCTTGAGGAGGTCACGCTCGAGAACGTCGCCACCGGGGCCCTGCCCGAGCGGGTCCGCAGCCTGTCCGCCGACCCCGCGGCCTGGGGCTGAGCGTGCCGCGGACGCCGATCCGCCTCCCGGCCCGCGGCGGGGACCGTGCCCGAGGGTGACGTCGTCCACCGCGCCGCCGTGCGGCTCGGCCGGGCGCTCGACGGGAGAATCCTGGTCCGTTCGGACTTCCGCGTGCCGCGGTACGCCACGGCGGACCTGACCGGCCGCACGGTGCTGGAGACCGTCGCGCGCGGCAAGCACCTGCTCACCAGGGTCGAGGGGGATCTGACCGTCCACACCCACCTGCGGATGGAGGGGAGCTGGCAGGTCTCGCCGGCCGGGCGTGGGCTGCCGCGCGGGGACGTGGTCCGTCTGGTGCTGGCCAACGACACCTGGCAGGCGGCGGGGGTGCGGCTGGGCATGGTCGACCTGGTCGCGACCGGGCAGGAGGATCGGCTCGTCGGCCATCTGGGACCGGACCTGCTCGGGGCGGACTGGGACGAGGCCGAGGCGCTGCGACGGCTGGCACGGCGGCCGGAGACGAGCATCGGGGTCGCGCTGCTCGATCAGCGCAACCTCGCGGGGATCGGCACCATCTACCGCGCCGAGACGCTCTTCCTGGCCGGGGTGTCGCCCTGGCGGCCGGTGGGGGCGGTCGAGGATCTGGGAGCGATCGTGTCGCTCGCGCGGAGGCTGATGGACGGCAACAGGGATCGCCCGGACAGGACGACCACCGGCGACTCCCGTCCGGGACGGGGCACCTGGGTCTACGGCAGGGCCGGACGGCCGTGCCTACGCTGCGGGCATCGAATCAGTCGTGGGGAGATGGGGGCGGAGCCGCAGGAGCGGCTCATCGTCTGGTGTCGTCACTGCCAGCCGGAACGGCCGACCGGCTAGGCGGCGACCATGTCGTTGACCTCGGGGAAAACGGACTCGGGCACGGTCTCGGGAATCGGCAGACGCTCCCGCTCGGGGACATCGCCCGCCAGCACCGGAGCGTGCTGAAGCTCGGCCAATGCGAACTGGTCGGAAACCTCACGGAGCACCTGTGAAAGCGGCACGCCCAAGGCACCGCAGATCGACGCGAGCAGCTCCGACGAGGCCTCCTTCTGGCCACGCTCCACCTCGGACAGATAGCCGAGAGAAACACGAGCCAATGTGGACACCTCACGAAGGGTGCGACTCTGCCGCACCCTCAGCCGCCGCAGCACGTCACCGAGCAGCTGACGCAGCAGGACCATCTGTCGCTCCCTCCCCGGCGCGGATGTCTTCACGACACTCCGCGCAATCGGTTCGTGCCGCCCGTTCTTCGAACGCGACCCTTGGTACATACTCCTCGCCGTCATCGCTTGACCTTTACCTCACTCACGGTTCCACCGTACCTGTATCAACCGATGCCGCGGCAGACCAAGCGGAGCATGTTCGCTGGGGACGTAACGCGGTAATCACCCGGAATGTTCCCCCACGTTCGCCTCCAGCACACCTCTGAGAAGGTCCACAGCCTCATTCACCGTCGCCTCCCGGATACGCTCGCGCGTCCCGGTCGGTCGTGGATCCCGATGCCATACCCGCCCATCGGGACCGCTAACGGCCAGGTGGACGGTACCGGGAGCTTTGCCGTCCTGCGGGTCGGGACCGGCCACCCCGGTGGCGGCCAGGCCGTACGTGGAGCCGGTCAGCAGGCGCACCCCCTGCGCCATGGCGGCGGCGACGTGCGGATGCACGGCCCCCTCGCGCTCCAGGAGATCGGCGGGGACGCCCAGCAGGCGGTGCTTGAGTTCGGTGGCGTAGGAGACGACCCCGCCCACGAAGGCCGCGGAGGCCCCGGGCGGGGCGGTGAGGGCCGCGCCGATCAGCCCGGCGGTCAGCGACTCGGCCACCGCCACCGTCTCTCTCCGGCGGACGAGCAGGGAGATCACCGCGGTGCTCGCGAGCAGGCGCCCGCCCACCCGGTCCTCGCCCACGCCGCTCATACGGCCCTCGCCCGTTTCGCGACCTGGCGAAGCTTGATCGCCCGGATCACGTAGTCGACGCCGGTGACCACGGTGACCAGGGCCGCCGCGCCCATCACGACCCAGCGGACCGGCCCGGGCACCCCGGGCCAGATGTAGCAGACGATCGCGCCGATCTGCAGGACGGTCTTGACCTTCCCGCCGTAGCTGGCCGGGATGACGCCGTGCCGGATGACCGCGAACCTCAGCGCGGTGACCCCCAGCTCCCGGCCCAGGATCACCACGGTGACCCACCAGGGCAGCTCCCCCAGCACCGACAGGCCGATCAGCGCGGCACCGATGAGCGCCTTGTCGGCGATCGGGTCGGCGATCTTCCCGAAGTCGGTGATCAGCCCGTAGCGGCGGGCCAGCTCACCGTCGAGCAGGTCGGTGAACGAGGCAACCACGAAGACCACCAGCGCGGCGGCCCGCCAGCCCGATCCGGGCAGGAACAGGCAGGCCACGAAGAACGGGACCAACGCCAGCCGTATCACCGTCACGACGTTGGCGATGTTCCACGCGCTCACCGGGGGGCGCGCGGACGCCGCGGTCGAATCGGTGCCGGTCTCTGGCGTGTTGGTCATACGCCCTCCCGGCCCGGCGGCACGCTCACGAGGCCGCCTTGATACGGGCGATCAGGTCGACCCCCTCCGAGTCGACCACGACCGCCCGGACGATCTGCCCGGGCACCAGCCCGATGCCCTGGACCGTCACCGAGCCGTCCACCTCGGGCCCCTGGTGCGCGGCACGGCCCTCGTAGCCGCCGTCGCCGAGGTCCTCCTCGATCAGGACGTCGACCTCGGTGCCGATCCGCTCCTCGGCCCGCTGGGCCATCAGCTCCTCGGCCAGCTCGGTGAGGGCGGAGACGCGGGCGTCCACGACCTCCTGGTCGAGCTTGCCCGGCAGCGAGGCCGCCTCGGTGCCGTCCTCGTCGGAGTAGCCGAAGACGCCGATGACGTCGAGCCTGGCCTCCTGCAGGAAACCGGTCAGGTCGGCGAACTCCTGCTCGGTCTCGCCCGGGAAGCCCACGATGAAGTTGGACCGCACCCCCGCCTCGGGGGCGAGGCGGCGGATCGACGCCAGCAGGTCGAGGAAGCGCGCGGGGTCGCCGAAGCGCCGCATCCGGCGCAGCACCGGGCCGGACGCGTGCTGGAAGGACAGGTCGAAGTAGGGGGCGACGCCCTCGGTGGAGGAGATGATCTCCAGCAGCCCCGGGCGGAGCTCGGCGGGCTGCAGGTAGCTGACCCGGACCCGCTCGATCCCGTCGATCGCGGCCAGGGAGGGCAGCAGCTTCTCCAACGCCCGCAGGTCCCCCAGGTCCTTGCCGTAGGAGGTGGAGTTCTCGCTGACCAGGACCAGCTCCTTGACGCCCTCCCCGGCCAGCCAGGCGGCCTCGCCCAGCAGCTCCTCGGCGCCGCGCGAGACGTACGCCCCGCGGAAGGCCGGGATGGCGCAGAACGTGCAGCGCCGGTCGCAGCCGGAGGCCAGCTTCAGCGAGGCCACCGGCCCGTCGCCCAGACGCTTGCGGAGCGGCCGGGGACCGCTGGCGGGGGCGACACCCCGGGGCAGCTCGCCGTGGCCGGGAATGGCGGTCCTGGGGGCCGCGGCACGGTCCACGGGCGAGATGGGCAGCAGGGTCCTGCGGTCGCGCGGCGTGTGCGGGACGAGCGGCCTGCCCGCCAGCACGTCGTCCAGGCGCGCGCCGATCTCGGTGTAGTCGTCGAAGGAGACCACGGCCGAGGCCTCGGGCAGCGCGTCGGCGAGCTGGTCCCCGTAGCGTTCCGCCATGCAGCCAGCGGCGACCACCTTGGCCCCGGAGTCGGCCGCGGCGAGCAGCGTGTCGATGGAGTCCTTTTTCGCTGAGTCGATGAAGCCGCACGTGTTGACGACGACGACGTCGGGCTCGTCGTCGTCCAGCTGCCAGCCGGCAGCCTCAAGACGAGCGGCGAGCTCCTCGGAGTCGACCTCGTTGCGGGCGCAGCCAAGTGTGATCAGCGATGCGGTTCGGCGGGATGACATGGTGAACACTACGGTATCGGGAGTTGGCCACCACCCGATGCACCTCCCCCCATTCCGGCACCGCCGCACAGGTCGGCGCGGCCGCCCGGCCCCGCCGGTGGACCCGTCCCCCGGGTGCCCTCGCGGCCCCGGCCGTCGCGAACCGGGGCCGGTCCCGCCGCCGGGGCCGTCACGTTCCCACCGCTCCCGGCGCCGTCACCGGCCGTCGCGCACCGGGACCGGCCCCGGGGACGGGGCCGGTGCGCGGCGGGCGCGGGCCGGGTGGGCTAGCGCCGGTTCGCGGCGGGCGCGGCGAAGGACCGGTCGACGGTCTGCCCCCGCTTGCCCGGGGTGCCCATGGTCTTGCCGTTCACCTTCAGCGAGACGGCCCCGGCGTCGTCGAAGACGACCCTCACCCTGTCCTTGGCCTTCCAGGTCGAGGTCTTCCCGGCCTTGAGCGTCCCGGAGAAGATCTTCCGGCCGGCCGCGTCCTCCACGTCGAGCCAGCAGGTGCGCTTGGCCTTCACCTGCAGGACGACCGTGTCGCTCCGCTTCTCCTTCGCCAGCGACGCGGCCCGGCGCGGCGAGCCCGGCGCCGCGGCGGACGGCGGCGGGGCCGAGGCGGCCGGCACCGGGGCGGAGCGGACGTCCGCGATCGGGGTGTCGCCCCCCTCCATGGTGCGCACCACGCCGAAGATCACCACGACGCCCAGGGCCAGGGCCATGGCCGTCGTCCAGTTCGGCGAGCGGCGCTCGCGGATCTTCAGCGGCATGTCGGCCTGGAAGACCGTGGAGGCCCTTACCGGGAGCGCCACGCCCCCGTGCTGCTCGTCGTAGCGGTGCACCACCGCCTCCGGGTCGAGCCCGACGACCTTGGCGATGTTCCTGATATGGCCCCGCGCGTAGAAGTCACCTCCGCACTGGGAGAAGTCGTTCCGCTCGATCGCCTGGATCAGCACCTCGCGGATCCGTGTCCGCGCGCTCAACTGCCCGACGGTCATCCCCATGGACCGCCGTGCATCCGCCAGATCGCTGCCAATGCCCATGGCGCACGCCCCCCGCCCCCCGACGCTGCGTAGTGACCTCCATTCAACCAGTAACCGGGGAGAACGCCACGGGCAGGGGGGTCATTGTCCGCGCAGGTCCGCCAGCAGGCCGGGGAGTTCGTCGGGTTTGACCATGACCTCCCGCGCCTTGGAGCCCTCGCTCGGCCCGACCACGTTCCTGCTCTCCAGCAGGTCCATCAGCCGGCCCGCCTTGGCGAAGCCCACCCGGAGCTTGCGCTGGAGCATCGAGGTCGAGCCGAACTGGGTGGTCACGATCAGCTCGGCCGCCTGGACCAGCAGGTCGAGGTCGTCGCCGATGTCCTCGTCGATCTCCTTCTTGGCCGCGGTCGAGGCGGCCACGTCCTCGCGGTACTCGACCGCCATCTGGGCCTTGCAGTGCCCGACGATCTCGCCGATCTCCTTCTCGGAGACGAAGGCGTTCTGCAGCCGCATGGGCTTGCTGGCGCCCATCGGCAGGAAGAGGGAGTCTCCCTGGCCGACCAGCTTCTCGGCGCCCGGCTGGTCCAGGATGACCCGGGAGTCGGCCAGCGAGGAGGTGGCGAACGCCAGCCGGGAGGGCACGTTGGCCTTGATCAGGCCGGTGACCACGTCCACGCTGGGCCGCTGGGTGGCGATGACCAGGTGGATGCCGGCGGCGCGGGCCAGCTGGGTGATGCGGACGATGGAGTCCTCGACGTCGCGCGGGGCGACCATCATCAGGTCGGCGAGCTCGTCGACGATGACCAGCAGGTACGGGTAGGGCTGGTAGACGCGCTCGCTGCCCGGCGGCGGCACCAGCTTGCCGGTGCGCACCGCCTTGTTGAAGTCGTCGACGTGCCGGAAGCCGCTGGCCGCCAGGTCGTCGTAGCGGCGGTCCATCTCGCCGACGACCCACTCCAGCGCCTCGGCGGCCTTCTTGGGGTTGGTGATGATCGGCGTGATGAGGTGGGGGATGCCCTCGTACACGCTGAGCTCGACGCGTTTGGGGTCGACCAGGACCATGCGCACCTCGTCGGGCGTGGCGCGCATCAGGATCGAGGTGATCAGGCCGTTGACGCAGACCGACTTTCCGGCGCCGGTGGCGCCCGCGATGAGCAGGTGCGGCATCTTGGCGAGGTTGGCCACTATCGTGCGCCCCTCGACGTCCTTGCCGAGCCCGACGATCATCGGGTGGTGGTCGGCCTGGGCGACCGGGGAGCGCAGGATGTCGCCGAGCGAGACGAGGTCCTTGTCGGTGTTGGGGATCTCCACCCCGATCGCGGACTTGCCGGGGATCGGGGACAGGATCCGCACGTCGGCCGACTTGACGGCGTAGGCGATGTTCTTGGTGAGCGCGGTGACCTTCTCGACCTTGACCGCCGGGCCGAGCTCGATCTCGTAGCGCGTCACCGTCGGCCCCCGGGTGAAGCCGATCACCTGGGCGTCGATCGCGAACTGCTCCATCACGCTGGTCAGCGCGTTGACCACGATGGTGTTGGCCTTGGTCTGCGGCTTGGGCGCGGTGCCGGGACGCAGCAGCTGCGACTCGGGCAGCGTGTACGGCCCGGCCTGCGGGGACAGCACGAGCTGCTCGACCTTGCGCGGCGCCGGGGTCGGCTCGGGCGGCTCGACCCTGACCAGCGGGTTCTCGGCCTCGGGCGGACCGGCCTCCTCGGCCAGGCCGGGCACGATCTCCGGGGAGTGCCCCGGCCTGCCCGGCGTCTCGGCGATCACGGGCGTGTCGTAGGGCTTGACGTGGTCCCCGGGGGCCCCGGGCGCCCCGGGCTCCGCGGCCTCCCCCGGCCCGCCGCCCCCGGCCGCGGACCTCTTGCGCGTGGCCGGGCGCTTGCCGGACACCCTCGGCATCGGGGGCAGGTCGCGGTGGAAGAGCATGTGCCGGATCTCCGACAGCCGTTCCGGGACCCGGTGCACCGGCGTGGCGGTGATCACCAGCACGCCGAAGCCCGACAGGATCAGCAGCAGCGGCACGGTGATGAAGGCGGGCAGGATGCTCGCCGGGGGCGCCGAGACGATGAAGCCGACCATGCCCCCGGCGGCCGACACCTTGTCCATGCCGTCCGTGCCGCCCCCCGAGGGGTACGGCGTGTCGTGGACGAGGTGCACGATGCCGAGCACGCCGACGGTGAGCGCCGACCAGCCGATGATCATCCGGCCGGTGTCGGCGTTCTGGTCGGGGTGGCGCATCAGCCGCCAGGCGAGCAGCACCAGCAGGATCGGGATCAGCCAGGCCAGGGACCCGAAGATCCCGCGCATGACCCCGTCGACCACGGTGGAGACCGTCCCGGTGCTCAGCCGCCAGGTCATGGAGGCCAGCACGATCGCCCCGGAGAACACGGCCAGGCCGAGGCCGTCGCGGCGGTGGACGGGGTCGAGCTCGCGCGCGTTCTGCCCCAGGGCCCGCGCCGCGCCGCCGATGCCGCCGGCCACCAGCATCCAGACGCCCATGAACAGCCTGCCGACCAGAGTGA
The DNA here is from genome assembly GCF_055586505.1 of Streptosporangium sp. NPDC050148. Taxonomy (NCBI): domain Bacteria; kingdom Bacillati; phylum Actinomycetota; class Actinomycetes; order Streptosporangiales; family Streptosporangiaceae; genus Streptosporangium; species Streptosporangium sp. NPDC050148. The sequence goes on from NZ_JBVJIA010000039.1 coordinate 14,145, forward strand.
GGACCCAGCTGATCGGATCGTGCCGCGGCGAGGGGGGACGGGACGCGGAACCGCGGGACGCCGTGCTCCGGGTCGGTGCCGCACTCCTCCTCCGGGTCGCGGGCCCCCGCCTGGCGGAGGTCGTACGGGACGAGGAGGCGCCCGAACGGCCGGAGGATCCTCTGCCGGAGGGCTTTCCTGAGGCGCCTTTAGACGTACGGGTGGCCATGTTAGGGAGGTTAACGAGACGGGTGGTGAATTGCGCGACGACGCGCCGGAAGCCGCGGGAGGCGGCCTCGCCCGTCACAGAACCGGTTGATACCCCGTGAACAGCGGCTAATCACGCATAACATGACAATCACCCCATGGAAAGCGCCATCCATTCTATGTATTGACATTACGTTTCATGTAGTAGAACCTCCTCACCAATAGGGCGTTGGGAGGAGACATATGTCCGCACTCGACTGGTCCGTTCTGGGCGCGTACTTCCTTGTCATGATCGCCATCGGCGTGTGGTCGAAGAAGCGCATCAGGAACGTGGCCGACTTCTTCACCGCCGGGGGACGTATCCCCTGGTGGCTGTCAGGCATCTCGCACCACATGTCGGGCTACAGCGCGATCATGTTCGTGGCGTTCGCGGCCGTCGCGTACAACTACGGGCTCGCCATGTACGTCTGGTGGGCGCTGACGATCGGCATCGGCGTCGGCATCGGCGCCTTCGTCTGGGCGGCCCGGTGGAACCGGCTCCGCTCCAAGCACGGCGTGGTCTCCCCCCTGGAGTACCTCGCGCGGCGCTACAACCTGCCCACCCAGCAGGTGCTGGCCTACAGCGGCGCGCTACTGAAGGTGGTGGACATCGCGGCCAAGTGGGTGGCGATCGCCATCCTGCTCAAGGGCTTCGCCGGCATCCCCATCCTGTGGGGCATCCTGATCACCGGGGCCGTCACGCTGATCTACATCACCGCGGGCGGCCTGTGGGCGGACGTGCTCACCGACTTCGGGCAGTTCGTCATCCAGGGCGTGGCGGGCATCGCCATGTTCGTCGCGATCATGGCCCACCTGGACGGCGTCGCCACCCTGTGGACCATGTGGGACAAGCTGCCGCCGGGCCACGGCGACCCCTTCTCCGGGCCGTACACCACGACGTTCTTCCTCGCCCTGCTCTTCATCAAGACCTTCGAGTACAACGGCGGCATGTGGAACCTGGCCCAGCGCTACATGGCCTCCCCCTCGGGCTCGGCCGCCAAGCGCTCGGCCCTGCTGTCCAGCGCGCTGTGGCTGGTCTGGCCGCTGATCCTGTTCATCCCGATGTTCGCCGCCCCGCTCATCGTGCCGGGCCTGGCCAACGCCGAGGAGGCCTACGTACGGCTGGCGCAGACCCTGCTGCCGCAGGGCGTGATCGGCCTGGTCCTCGCCGGCTTCTTCTCGCACACCATGGCCATGGTGGCCTCCGACGCCAACGTGATCTCCTCGGTCATCACCAGGGACATCGCCCCGGTGCTGGTCCGCAAGGTACGCGACCTGTCGGCGCGCGCCGAGCTGACCTTCGCCCGGGTGACCACGTTCACCTTCGTGCTGATCAGCATGGCGATCGCGATCTCCACCGAGGGACAGGGCGTGGTGCTGAAGATCGTCGTCGACCTGGTCGCGGCGACGATGGGACCGATCTCCATCCCGCTGATGCTGGGCATGCTGCCCTGGTTCCGCAGGAGCGGGCCGACCGCCGCCATCGTCTCCTGGGCCGCGGGCCTGAGCGTCTGGGCGTACATCAAGTGGATCATCGAGTCCAAGGACACCGCGATGGTGGTGGGAGTGCCCCTGGTGACCTCGCTGGTGCTGTACGTGGCGATCGGGCTGCTCAAGCCGGAGAACCGCGAGGACCGCGACGCGCTGGTCGACTCCCTGTCCACCGACCCCGAGCCGGATCAGGAGCAGGAGCGGGCCCGCGCGGCCGGCTGACCGACCGGCGGACCCGGAACCCTCCCCGGGCGTGACGGACCTGAGGTCCGCCGCGCCCGGGGATCGGGCCGTCCGGCTATTTGTCGGACTCCAGGACGCCGGCGTTGGCCACGTCGGACTTCTCGATCTCGGTGAAGACGATGCGGACCGCCTCCCTGCGGGCCTTCAGGATGTCCACGGCCGCCTCGGTCAGCGCGGCCACGAACTCGCGACGCTGGTCGAGGGTCCGGCCGGACAGGAGTTCCACGGTGATGTTCGGCATGCCGATCTCCCACGGTCGATAGGATGTTGCACTACATGACATCACATCCCACTACATGGGACAAGCCGAGGGCATGGCCCACCCTCGGCCGGCCGGGTGAGCGGGAACGGGCAGGAGCCGACGGGCACGACGGGAACCGGCACGGACGCTCCACGGCCCGGGACCCCGGAAAGGGACCACGGGGCCCCGGGGCGGCCCCTGGAGCCCTTCCGGGTGGCCCGGGACCCCGGGGACGGGCCCGCGCCGCGCCAGAAGACGGGCCGAGCCCCTGAAGACGGACCCGGGATCCCGACCGGGTGAAGCGGGCCCCCGGAGGACCGGCGGGGATCGATTCAGCCGTTGAAGGCGGGCGAGGCCGGGGCCCCCAGGGCCGCGGAGACGTCGCGGGCCGCCGAGACCACGTCGGGCGCGAACCGCTCGACGTCGGCCATGCTCACGTCCATCGCCAGGGCCGAGATGGAGATGCCGCCGAGCACCTGGCCGGTGTGGTCGAAGACCGGGGCGCCGACGCACAGGATGCCGGGCAGGTTCTCCTCGTCGTCGACCGAGTAGCCGCGGGAGCGCACCAGCTCCAGGTCGGCGAGCAGGGCCTCGGGTGTCGCCAGCGTCTTGGCGGTCGCGACCGGCATCCCGGCGCGGGCGCAGATCGCGCGGACCTCGTCGGCGCTCAGCTGGGCCAGCACCGCCTTGCCGATCGCGGTGCAGTGCAGGCGCAGGCTCATCCCGATGCGCGAGGGCATCTGGTAGGGCCGCCGCCCCTCCAGCTTGTCGACGTACACCGCCTCGTCCCCGCTGCGAATCGCGAAGTGCGTGGTGTAGCCGATCCGCTCGTGCAGCGCGTTGAGCGCGCCGGAGGCCTGGGGGGGGGGGGGGGGGGGGGGGGGGGGGGGGGGGGGGAGGGGGGGGGGGGGGGGGGGGGGGGGGGTGGGCTCCTGTTCCTCTCTCCTTTGCGAACCCCCCCCCCACCCCCCACCGCAGAAG
>NZ_JBVJIA010000039.1:17335-20122 GCF_055586505.1 Streptosporangium sp. NPDC050148
TGGGCGGGGGGTGCGGGTGGGCGTCGTCCTTGGCGGTTCTGTTGGTTTCCTCCCCCCCCCCCGCCCCCCCCCCCCCCCCCAACCCTCCCCCCCCCCCCCCCCCCCAGGGTGAGGATCCGGGGGCCCGGCTCGTAGCCCCCGTGCCCGTCCGGCCGCGCGAACCCCCACTCGACCAGCGACTGCAGGATGCGATGGACGGTCGACTTGGACACTCCCGTCGCCGCGGCTATGTCGGTCACGCGATGGTGCTCGGCGATCGCCTCCAGCACCGCCAGCGCCTTGTCGATGGAACTGCCTTCCCTGACCACGATCGTGAGCCTACTGGTCAGCGTGCCAACCAGCCTCCGTCCACCGCGAGCAGGTGCCCGTTGACGTAGTCGGAGGCCGCGGACGCCAGGAAGACGGCGGCGCCCACCAGGTCCTCGGGCGTCCCCCAGCGACCTGCCGGGATGCGGGATCTGATCTCCGCCTCGCGCGCGGGGTCGTCCCAGAGCCGCTCGGTGTTGCCCGTCCTGATGTAGCCGGGGGCGATCGCGTTGACCTGCACCCCCGAGCCCGCCCACTCGCAGGCCAGCGCCTTGGTGAGCCCGGCGACGCCGTGCTTGGCCGAGGTGTAGCCGACCACGTTGACGCCCCCCTGGTGGGAGAGCATGGAGGCGATCATGATGATCTTCCCGGAGCCCCGGGCGAGCATCCGCGTCCCCAGGGTCTGGCTGAGCAGGAAGACCGCGTCGAGGTTGACGTCCAGCACCTCCCGGAAGGACTCGTAGGGGTGTTCGGAGGCCGGGGCCCTGCGGATTATCCCGGCGTTGTTCACCAGCACGTCGACCCGGCCCAGCCGCGCGGCCGCCTCGGGGACGGCTCCGGGGTCGGACAGGTCGAGGATCCACCGGGAGACCTGCCTGCCGGTCTTGCGCACCTCGGCCTCGACCTCGTCGAGGTCGTCGTCGCGGCCGTGCAGCACGATGTCGGCCCCGGCCGCGGCCAGGCCCACCGCGAGCGCGCGCCCGATCCCGGTCCGCGCGCCGGTGACGAGCGCGGTCCTGCCCTCCAGCGAGAACATCAGCGCATCTCGCCGATCTCGACCTGCTCCATGTCCTCGAAGGCCTGGTTCTCCCCGCCCATGGCCCAGACGAACGAGTAGCTCTTCGTGCCGAAGCCGCAGTGCACCGACCAGGACGGGGAGACGACCGCCTGCCGGTCGGCGACCACCAGGTTGCGCGTCTCGTCGGGCCGTCCCATCAGGTGGATCACCCGCTCGCCCGGTGGCAGGTCGAAGTAGAGGTAGACCTCGGTCCTGCGCTCGTGGGTGTGGCAGGGCATGGTGTTCCACATGCTGCCGGGCTCCAGCACGGTCACGCCGAGCACCAGCTGGCAGCTCCGGATGCCCTTGGCGTGGACGTACTTGTAGATCGTGCGCTCGTTGGAGCCGTCCCGGCCGCCCAGCCGTACCGGCTCGGCGTCGTCCAGGGTCGCCGCGACGGTCGGGAACGTGGCGTGCGCGGGCGTGGAGACCAGGTAGAACGCGTCGCCCTCGAACTCCACCTCGCGGGCGCCCCTGCCGACGTAGACGCACTCCTTGGGGGCCAGGGGGTACGCGGTGCCGTCCACGGTCACCGTGCCCGGCCCGCCCACGTTGACCACGCCGAGCTCCCGGCGCTCCAGGAAGTACTCCGACCGAAGCGGGTCGGGGGTGTGCAGTCTCAGCGGCCCGTCCTCCGGCATGGCGCCGCCGACCACGATGCGGTCCTCGTGCGAGTAGAGCAGGCGGACCTCGCCGGGCACGAAGAGCTGCTCCGCCAGGAAGCGGCGGCGTAGCCAGTCGGTGCTCGCCCCGGCGATCTGGTCGGGCGCCGTGGCGTGACGTACCTCCATCGACCCTCCATCGTTCTATTACATGAAATTAGAGGCTGCTACATAGAACGCTTCGAGCATACAACGACACCCCCGCCCGCGCACCGGTCGCGTGCCCGCAAGACCCGCGTTCTGCGGGAAATCGCCTCTCCCGCCGACCCCTTCCCGCAGAACGCGGGTCCTGCGGACATGGCATCCCTTCGGCACGGGAGGAAAGGCCGGCCATGACCGGTGGCACACGGACGGCGATCCGCCTGGCGGCGGCGGGCACGGCTCTGGCGGCCCTCTTCACCGGGAGCGGGACGGCCCTGGCCGGTACGGGAGCGGACGCGGGCACCACCGGGACGGCACGGATCCCCGGCGGCACCGGGCCCGCGGCGACGGCCGGCCTCACCGGGCAGGGCGCCACGGCGGTACGGATCCCGAGGAACTTCCTGCCGCACGAGGCACAGGCCCGCAGGCCGGTGAGGTACTCCAGGGAGGAGAAGTGGACGATCCGCGACGGGGTGCGCGGCCCCCTGGAGATCGAGCCGTGCGGTCCGCGCCGGGGGCACCGGGCCGCGCGGATCTCCGCCCGGGGCCACGACGTCCGGGGCTACGACGCCGAGGGCGTGCGGCCCGCCGTCGGCGGGCAGCGGACCGTCGTACGCCGGGACCGGGCATTGGCGATCCACACGCCGGCGGGCGAGCACGGCAGGGTGCGCGACTCCGGCTTCACCCGGCCGCCGAAGGACGCCGAGAGGACGGCGGCCGGGGTCTGCTCGCTCCCCGGCCCGTGCTGACGGCTCTTCGCGACTCCTCGCGACACGCTTCCGTGGGGGGGGGGGGGGGGGGGGGGGGGGGGGGGGGGGGGGGGGGCGGGGGGCGGGGGGGGGGGGGGGGGGGACGGGGGGGGGGGGGGGGGTGTCGCATGCGCACCACCATCCCCCCATA
>NZ_JBVJIA010000039.1:20132-74599 GCF_055586505.1 Streptosporangium sp. NPDC050148
GAGGGGGGGCGGCCCCCTCCCCCCCCCCCCCCCCCCCTCCCCCCCTCCCCCCCCCCCCCCCCCCCCCCCCCCTCCCTTCCCCCCCCCCCCCCCCCCCCCCCACGGAGGGAGGCGTCAGACCTCGATGACGACCGGGATGATCATCGGACGGCGGCGGTAGGTGTCGCTCACCCAGCGCCCCACGGTCCTGCGGACCACCCTGCGGACCTGCTGGATGTCCACCACCCCGTCGGCCGCGTTCTCCTGCAGGGCCCTTTCGACCTGCGGCAGGATGTCGTCGAACATGGCCGGGTCGATGCCCGACCCCCTGGCGTGGATCTCCGGTCCCCCGGTGAGCTTGCCGGTGGCGGTGTCGACCACGATGACGACGGAGATGAAGCCCTCCTCGCCCAGGATGCGACGGTCCTTCAGCGCGAAGTCGGTGACGTCGCCCACCGAGGTGCCGTCCACGTAGACGTACCCTGCCGGGACCGCGCCCACGATCTTGGCGCGGCCGTCGACCAGGTCCACCACGACGCCGTCCTCGGCGATCACGATGTGGTCGTCGGGCACCCCGGTCAGCGCGGCGAGCTTGGCGTGCGCCCGCAGGTGCCGCCACTCGCCGTGCACCGGCATGAAGTTGGACGGCCGGGTCAGGTTGAGCACGTACAGCAGCTCACCCGCGGCGGCGTGCCCGGAGACGTGCACCTTGGCGTTGCCCTTGTGCACCACCCGGGCGCCCCAGCGCGACAACCCGTTGATCACGTTGTTGACCGCGGTCTCGTTGCCCGGCACCAGCGAGGAGGCCAGCAGGACCGTGTCGCCCTCGGCGATCCGGATCGGGTGGTCGCGGTTGGCCATCCTCGACAGCGCCGCCATCGGCTCGCCCTGGGACCCGGTGCAGATCAGCACCACGTCCTCCGGCGGCCAGCCCTCGATCTCCTTGGAGTCGACGATCAGGCCCGGCGAGACCCTCAGGTAGCCCAGGTCGCGGGCGACGCCCATGTTGCGCACCATCGAGCGGCCGACCAGCGCGACCTTGCGGCCGTGCCTCTCGGCGGCGTCGATGACCTGCTGGACACGGTGGATGTGCGAGGCGAAGCTCGCCACGATCACCCGCTTGCCCGCGGTGCGGACGACCTCGTCGATGACCGGCGCGATCTCCCGCTCGCTGGTGACGAATCCCGGCACCTCGGCGTTGGTCGAGTCGGACATCAGCAGGTCGACGCCCTCGGCGCCGAGCCTGGCGAACCCTCCCAGGTCGGTCAGGCGCCCGTCGCTGGGCAGCTGGTCCATCCGGAAGTCACCGGTGTGCAGGACGATGCCCGCGGGCGTCCTGATCGCGACGGCCAGCGCGTCCGGGATGGAGTGGTTGACCGCGAGGAACTCGCACTCGAACGGACCGAACCGGTGCCGCTCGCCCTCCACCACCTCCCGCTTGACCGGCTGGATCCGGTGCTCGGTGAGCTTGGCCTCGATCAGCGCCAGCGTCAGCCTGGAGCCCACGACGGGGATGTCGCGGCGCTCGCGCAGCAGGTACGGCACGGCACCGATGTGGTCCTCGTGCGCGTGGGTCAGGACCACGGCCTCGATGTCGTCCAGGCGGCCCCGGATGTACTCGAAGTCGGGCAGGATCAGGTCGATGCCGGGCTGGTCGGGCTCGGGGAACAGCACCCCGCAGTCGACGATCAGCAACCGGCCCTCGTACTCGAATACGGCCATGTTGCGGCCGATCTCACCGAGACCGCCCAGTGCGACGATGCGCAGGGCGCCCTCGGGCAGCGCGGGCGGCGGCCCGAGCTCGGGATGGGGGTGACTCATCAGGCCACACCTCTCTCAGAGGTCTCACAGGTGGCGACGGTCCCCGCGGGCAGCAGGACTACTCCCTCGCCGAGCACCCCGTCCCCCAGCGGACCGACGTGTCTTCTCTCTCGCAAACTCTCGTTCCTCCCGGATGCGGCCGATGAAGGCCGCTCTGCTGCATTTCAGGTCACAACTTCGTCGGACGGCTTCACACCGCCCGCGATCAAGTCTTCGCGCAGCCTCGTCAGCTGCTCGCCGGTCGCCTCCGCAAGGGGAGGCCTCACCGGCCCCACGGGCCGCCCCACCATGCCCAGCGCCGCCTTCGCCATGATCGCGCCACCGGCCTGCATCATGATCCCCGAGATCACCGGGAGCAGCCGCCGGTGGATCGCGAGCGCGCCCGCGACGTCCCCGGCACGGTACGCCTCGATCATGGCGGCGATCTCCGCCCCCACGACGTGGCCGATCACGCTGACGCACCCCACGGCCCCCACCGACAGCCACGGCAGGTTGAACGCGTCGTCCCCGGAGTAGTAGGCCAGGCCGGTGGAGGCGATGACCTGCGACCCCTCGTACAGGTCGCCCTTGGCGTCCTTCACCGCGACGATCCGCTCGTGCCGGGCGAGCCGGGCGAGCGTCCCGCTCATGATCGGCACGCCGCTGCGCCCGGGGATGTCGTAGAGCATGACCGGCAGGGCCGTGGCGTCCGCCACCGTCACGAAGTGGCGGTAGATCCCCTCCTGGGGAGGCTTGCTGTAGTACGGCGTCACCAGCAGCAGGCCGTGGGCCCCGGCACGCTCGGCGGTGCGGGCCAGCTCGACGCTGTGCCGGGTGTCGTTGGTCCCGGCCCCGGCGACGACCGTGGCGCGGTCGCCGACCGCCTCGACGACGGCGCGCAGGAGGCGCTCCTTCTCGTCGTCCCCGGTCGTCGGGGACTCCCCCGTCGTGCCGCTCACGACGATACCGTCATTGCGCTGCTCGTCCACCAGGTAGGCGGCCAGCCGCCGTGCTGCGTCGTAGTCGACCGATCCGTCGTCGGTGAACGGCGTGACCATCGCGGTCAGCATGCGGCCGAAGGGGGCGTCGGAGGTTCCAGTTGGCGCTGCCATAGACCGAACGGTACCCGGATCCGTCGAAACGGTGGACCCCGCCACCCCGCCTGACCTCCGTCCACCGATGGGCACAAGAGCGAACATCCCGCCCACCGGCCCGCTGCACACCGTACACGCGGATATGCGCCGCCACCGTGACGACCCCGGTCGCGTCAGGGCGGATCCGGCCCGCAGGGACGGATCCCTCCCCGACGGCGCCCGGGGGACGGGGCCGGACGAGGCCGATCGCCCTCACCGCGCACGCGGGCGTGGCGCCCGGAGTTTCATGCCTCATATGATAGCGGAGAGGTGTTTTGACGGTTTTCGTAGGCCCAACGATCCCGGGAACGGCCCCGGAATGCCCCCGGGACACGAGAAGAGGCCGCCGATATGTGCTCGGGGGTACACACATCGACGACCTCTACCGTTGAATCGGCGCTTCTTACGCGGGCGTTACACGGTCTCTGAGATATTTTTGGCCACTTCTGGGAGCCGGCCCGCAAAGTTGGGGTTCCAAATCGTTACCATTACCCTGCGTTGCGCCTTGAATACGACAGGATGGGACAACCCCAGAACCCAGGGATGGACACGTGGCAAGCTCCGATCCTGTCTACCTGCGCGTCGTCGCCGACATCCGGCGCCAGATCGTCGACGGCTCCCTTCCTCCCGGTGCCCCCGTCCCCTCCCGCGCCCAGCTGACCCGCAGATACGGCGTGGGAGAGACCGCCGCCCGGCACGCGCTGCGGGTGCTCGCCGCCGAGGGCCTGATCGTCGGCCGCGTCGGTTCGGGACACTACGTCCGGGAACGGCCGGTGCTGCTCCCGCTGCACCGCTGGCGTTTCCACGACCACCACACCCCCTTCGGCGCCGACATCCAGTCCCAGGGCACCCGGGCCACCTGGGACTGGCGGACCGAGCCGGCCGAGGCCACCCCCGACATCGCGCACCGCCTGCGGCTGGACGAGTCCGCGCCTATCGTCCGGACCCGCTACGTCTTCCGCGGTGACGGCAGGCCGATCCAGCTCGCCACCTCCTACGAGCCCGCCGAGTTCGCCGAGCCCGCCGAGGAGGTCCCGCGCGGCCTGGTCGCCCGCCTGTCCGCCCAGGGCGTCAAGATCACCGACATCGTCGAGCAGGTCTACACCCGCGTCCCGCAGCCCGCCGAGAGCGACGCCCTGGCCCTGCCGGCCGGGGTCCACGTCCTGCACGTCGAGCGCACCCACTGGGCCGGGGACCGCCCCGTGGAGACCAGCGACATCGTCATCCCGGGCGACCGCTTCCGCCTGGTCTACAGCCACCCCCTGCACCCCTGAGTCCCGGCCTCCAGGGGTCGTCCCCGCGGCCCTCGCACGATCCGGTCCTTCCCCCACCCTGAGCCCTGTCCCTCAGGGGTCGCTCCCGAGGCCCTCGCACGATCCGGGAGCCCTCCGCTCCTTCTGATACCTCGCGTTCCGAGAGCCCTTCGTTCCCCCGGCAGACCCCGTGGCGGGCCCGGCCGGAATGTCGGCGCGCCCTGGTAGAACCGACCTGGTTTTCCGAGCCGGAGGTGCCGATGCGCGTCAAGGACATGCCCGCAGGTGACCAGCCCCGGGAGCGCCTCCTCGCCGGTGGCGCCACCGCGCTGGCCGACCGTGAGCTGCTCGCCCTGCTGATCGGCTCCGGCAGCCGTGGCACCAACGCCGTGGAGCTGGCCTCCCACCTGATCGCCCACTGCGGCGACCTGCACGGCCTGGCCCGCTCCGACGCCCACCGGCTGATGCGGGTCCCGGGCATCGGCCCCGCGAAGGCCGCCCGGGTCATCGCCGCCTTCCACCTGGTGCGGCAGGCACAGTCGGAGCCGGAACGCCGCCGCGTCACCTGCTCCGGAGACCTGGCCGCCGTGGTCGCCCCCCTGCTGCGCGGGCTCGGCCACGAGCGCGTGGTGGCCGTGGTCTGCGACCCGAGCGGCGCGGTGACCCGTACGGCGATCGTCAGCGAGGGGGGCAGCGACCACGCCCCCGCCCCGGTCCGGGAGATCATGAGCGTCGTCCTCACCTCCGGAGGCTCCTCCTTCGGCCTGGCGCACAACCACCCCAGCGGCTCCCTCGACCCCAGCCCGGCCGACCTGGCCGTCACCGACCGTCTCCGCGACGCCGCCGAGACCGTCGGCCTGCGCTTCCTCGACCACCTGATCGTCACCGACACCACCTGGCGCCGCGTCCCCTGCGGCCCGTCCCCCGCGTCCTGTCCGGAGGACCCGGCCTCCGGATCACGTCGTACGCGCGGCGGGTGAGGCGGAGGCCGCGTCCGTCCTCCGCCTCACCGCCCGGGGGTCACGCGGTGCGCGGAAGCGGCGGCAGCGGCAGGGGCAGCCCCGGAAGACCGTCGATGCTGGTCGCGACGTGATCCTTCTTCTGGAAGTACTCGTCGAGCGACTCGTCGGTCTCACGCGCGAAGCGCGACGCGTGCAGCGGGCGGTCCTCGTCGTACGTCATGAACGGGACGGCGTACCCGCAGGTGTCGCGGATCTTCTCCGCGGTCACGACGATGATCGCGCGCAGGCCGTGCAGGGTCGGGTCGATGTCCGGGAAGTGGCTCATCAGCTCGGCCCAGCGCGCGTCGTCGCGGAAGACCGGCTCTCCCCGGCCGTGCACGCGCACGATGTTGGGAGGGCCGTCGAAGGCGCACCACATCAGGGTGATGCGGCCGTTCTCGCGCAGGTGGGCGATCGTCTCGGCGTTGCTGCCGGCGAAGTCGAGGTAGGCCACGGTGAGCTCGTCGAGCACGGCGAACGAGCCGTTCAGGCCCTTGGGCGAAAGGTTGACGGTGCCGTCGCCGTCCAGTGGCGCCGTCGCGGTGAAGAAGATGTGCTGCGCCTCGATGAAGGCACGCAGCCTGCCGTCTATCCGCTCATAACTCTTTCCCATGGGCCGATTATGACAGGGCGATGATCTCTCCCCCAGGGCGTGAGACAGGGATCACTCGACGGCGGGACGGGCCATCGTCCCAGATCACGATCGACTTCCCGGTGCGGACGCCGCCTCGTGCGCGCTCCGCGAGCCCTGACGGCCGCTCGCTTGTCGGTGCCCGTCCCTACCGTGTGCCGGACGTTGGTCTCCGCCTCGGCCCCTCCCGGTTCGAGGCCGGCCGCACGGTGAGAAGGGCACGGCGTGAGCGATCTCGTACTGCGCGACACGATCCAGGACGACCTCCAGGCGTTCTACCGGCACCAGCTGGATCCGAAGGCCAACCGGATGGCGGCGTTCACCGCGAAGGACCCCTCGGACCTGGACGCCTTCACCGCCCGCTGGAGGCGGATCCTCGACGACGACAGCGTCAACGAGACGATCCTGCTCGACGGTGAGGTCGTGGGTCACGTCCTGACGTACGGCCCGCCCGACGAGCTCGAGATCACCTACTGGATCGCCCCGGAGCACTGGGGACGCGGCATCGCGTCCAGGGCGGTCACGGACTTCCTCACCCGCCAGCCGGCACGGCCGCTGTTCGCCCGGGTCACGAAGGACAACCTGGGATCCCTGCGGGTCCTGCAGAAGTGCGGTTTCAGCGTCTACGGCGAGGACAGCGGGTTCTCCCCCTCCCGCGGGGAGACCGTCGAGGAGTTCCACCTCAAGCTCACCTCGTGACGGCCGCCCGTCATCCCGATCACGACGTACACCCGAGCATCGGGAGCGGACGGGCTCCACCCGCGGGGGTTCTTCGGATGAGTGGGCTGCGAGGCGTTCCGCATGGACGGCCGGGCCGAACCAGGGCCGAAGTGGGTCGTACAGGGCGCACGAAGCCCGTACGGCTCGATTCATGGGCTGCGAGCAAGGGTTTTCCATGATCTGTTGGGATCGTTCCCATCCAACGAGAACGATCCCAACAGATCATGAGACTCCCTGTCCCCGAAACGAGAATTCGGACGAGGCGTTCGGGATTGATTACGAAAAATCAGGGCGAAAGGGGGCCCTTCCCCGTTCCGAGGCCTGTTCGTTCGGTGATCGAAGGGTTTCGAAGCCCGGCACAAGGCCCCATCCGCACCCTCGCCCCTTCCCCTCCTGTTCCTGATGTGACCTCTTCGGGAGATACGGCGCGTTCTCCAGGAGAAAGAGCCCGGCAGGCGTGTGGGAAGGGAAGCCTGCCGGGCGTCGTTCGGCGGTTCCGCACCGATCCCCTCCGAACTGTGCGGAACCGCCGCCCGACCTTCCCGGATCGTCATGGCCCCTCAGGAAGGTCGGGAGCTCGGGTGTGCCGGTTGGAGGGCTCCCCTCCTACCGGCACACCGGCGTCAGTGGGCGGCGCCCTCCAGGAGCCGAAGCCACAGATCCTGTGTTCGCCGGGCGATCGTCCAGGGCGACTCGTGCACGACCACTTCCCTTCTCGTCCGTTCCGTTCGCCGTACGAACATCAGCCCACCCGCCTGACAGAGCTCGTAGAAGATGGGCCGGCAGTCACAGGTGTGCTCCTTGATCCGCAACCGGCCGGCCCTGGGCCGCTCGGGCCGCCAGTCGACGAGCTGGTGCCTGTGCCGCAACGGCGCAACGTGGTGCCCGTGATGCCGTTCGACCAGCACTCCGATCACCGCTGACGCCCCCGTCTCCTACGTGCTCACCGGAGTGAGCATAAGTGAACTCGTCTCCTCCGGTCTACCAGCCCGTACATGTTCGTGCTGGTGAGTGTCTAGTTTGTAGGTGAACGTGCCTATTGGTCTAGCATTTAGCCGTGCTCGATCGCGATGGCCCAATACCGGTCTACAAACAGATCGCCGATGTCATTCGAGAGCGAATCAACAACGGTGAAATCGTCCCCGGTGAGGCGATGCCCAGCGAGACCGAGCTCGGGGACGAGTATGGAATCGCCCGGACCACCGCCCGCCGGGTGGCCCGCGAGCTACGCGAACAAGGGCTGGTCTACACGGTTCAGGGCGAGGGCACCTTTGTCGGTGAACCGGACGTTCCGCGCGCTCCTCGCAAAACACCGCTTTATCAAGAGATCGCCCTTGAAGTCGCCAAACAAATCCGTGATGGAGAATTCCAGCCGAACAGGGCCATTCCCAGCGAGAAGATGCTCATGCAGCAGTACGGCGTGGCCAAGGTGACCATCCGCAATTCCGTCGCCTTCCTGCGGGAGCAAGGGTGGGTCTTCACCGTCCGCCATCGCGGTACGTACGTGTCACAACCCGAGAGATGGCCCGAGTCGCCGAAGAACGAATGAAGAGGGCCCACAGGCGGCAGATCCCGGAATCACCCTGCCTCGAGGCCTGAGATCTCCGCACATCGGTGCTCTCGGCCCGGCCACCCGTCACCGGCTCCCTGACGCCGTCCCCCCTGCCGCTTCACCTTTTACGGCGGATGACCGTGACGAGCGGGGGACGACGGAGGACGTCTCCCGTGCCGCTCCGGTCGATGGAGATCATGGCTATCGGCTTGCGCGTCCGCGCGAGGGCGAGCAGGTGAGGGTTTATCCACAGAACGACATTCGGCTCAAGGGCTCTTCCGCAGGAAACGCCATTCTTTGAGCATGCGAACCCCGTCCTGCCGAGATCTCCCTCCGTCGCTGAAGGCCCTACCTACGAGCGATATCGGACGGTCGTCCATCTCGACGGCCGGGTCGGGCACCTCCACCGTGACGCCTTTCGCGACATGCGCAGGGACGACGCCGCCGCGGAAAGAGACTGCGCCTCGCTGAGATACGGCTACGCCGACGTCACTCATCGTCCGTGCACGGTCGCCGTCCAGGTGTGCCGTGTCCTGATGGCACGAGGCTGGAGCGGACCCCCCGCTCCTTGCCGACCGGACTGCCCGGTTCTCGATCTGTTGACCCAGCCATCGGCTCTCTGACAGAGATCCGACCGACCGAGGGAAGGGCGAACACGTGCGACTCGTCGTCCGATCACCGTTGAGGGCGGGAGCGGAGGACCTCCAGGGCCCGGTCGGCGTGGGACTGCATGGAGGTCTCGCTGTGGACGACCTCCAGGATGCGGTGGTCCACGTCGATGACGAAGGTCATCCGGCGGGTGAGGAAGGGGCCGACCGCGATGGTGCGGCGGGCTCCGAGCTGCCGGGCGACCGTGCCGTCCGGGTCGGAGAGCAGGGGAAAGCCCAGATCGTTGGTCCGGGCGAACCTCGCCTGCCGCTCGACCGTGTCGCGGCTGATGCCGATCCTGGTGGCGCCCACCTCCGCGAAGTCGGCCGCCATGTCACGGAAGTGACAGCTCTCGGCCGTGCATCCGGAGGTCATCGCCGCCGGATAGAAGAAGAGCACCACCGGTCCCTTGGCGAGGAACTCGCTGAGCCGTCTCGGCGTGCCCGTCTCGTCGAGAAGCTCGAAGTCCTCGACCTTGTCTCCCACCGCGAGGCTCACGCCCACGACCCGTCTCCCTACGTCATCGGAGGGCTCCCGCCCCGCCACCGGGTCGTACCGGCCGGCGGGAGCGAGAGTCAGTGTTCCAACCTATTGTCCGGTGGCGGGGAGTCGAGCAACAGAGGCCCCCGGCCGACTCGCCGTGGAATGTCCGTTCCTCTGCTCCGAGAACGAGGAGAGGACCGTCCAAAGGCCCGGGGAGCGCGCGTCGTACCCCGCTCAGCCGCCCTGGCAGTGCACGCCGGAGGCGATGGAGAAGATCTCCTCCGTCGAGACCGGGCGGACGTGCGGGTTGACGGAGAGCGTCATCGCGCGCCTGTCGTCGGCGCGGAAGGAGAAGGTCAGGTAACCGATCAGCTCGCCGCTGTGCCCCCAGACCGTCCTGCCGCACGGCAGCGTGTACCGCTGCAGGCCCAGGCCGTACGCGAAACCGGCACCGGTGTCGACGGCGGTGCGCATCTGCTCCAGCATCGCCGCGCTGGTCAGCCTGCCGCCGAGGAGCGCGGTGAGGAACGTGTTGAGGTCGCCCGTCGTCGAGATCATCTCTCCGGCCGCCCAGTCCAGGGACGGGTTCATCCGGGTGGCGTCCACCACCTTGCCCGAGGGCAGCGCCTCGTAGCCGTGCGCGTGCGGCACCGGCAGGCCGGGCGCGTCACCGGGGACGGAGGTGCGGGTCAGCTTCAGCGGACGCAGGATGCGCCGCTCCACCTCCTTCCCGTACGGCCGGCCGGTCACCTTCTCGATCAGCATCCCGGCGACGACGTAATTGGTGTTGGAGTAGCGCCAGGAGCTCCCGGGCGTCGTGAAGTACGGCGGCTTGGCGAGGGCGACCGCGAGCAGCCGCCGGGGACCGTACGACCGGAACCGGTCCGCTCCCCGCCACCGGTTGGTGGAGAGGCCCTCCTCGCTCATGTAGTCGTACAGGCCGCTGGTGTGGTTGAGCAGGTGCCGGATCGTGATCGCGTCGCCGTTCGGCACGAGGCCCGGCAGGTGACGCTGTACCGGGTCGTCGAGCCTCAGTCGGCCCTCGTCGGCCAGTTGCAGGATCACGGTCGCGACGAAGGTCTTGGTGACGCTGCCGATGCGGAAGTGGCCGTTGGCGGTGGCGGGGCGCCTCGTCCTCAGGTCGCGGACCCCGGCGGCGCTCGTCCGGGTACGGGTGCCGTCGTCCACCCGCAGCAGCGCGGCCGTCGCCGCCTTCGTGGCGACCATGCGCCGCAGCGGGTCCTCCTCGGTGACGGCCGTGCGCCGCGGCTCCTCTTCGGACGTGACCGTGTGCCGTGGCAGGCCCTCACCGTCGGCGAAGGCCGGGGACACCGGGAGCACGGACAGCAGGGAGAGCAGGGTGAGCAGGACGGCCGCCGTGAGCGGCGCGCGTCGATGAAGGATCATGGGAAGACGCTATGGACGGGACGCCTGCCGTCCCATGGGGCGGGCCGCCCGTCCGGCCGCGGGGCTCCGCAGCAGGTACCTGAGGAAAACCCCAGGGGCGTCCTTTCGACGACGGCCCGGCGCTCAGGTGCGCGTCCGCTGGGTCAGCGCGACGCACGCCAGTACGGCCAGGGCCGCCACGACCGTGGCGAGGCCGAACCGCTCGTCGAGCAGGAGCCAGGCCCACAGCAGGGTCAGCAGCGGCTGGGCGAGCTGGGTCTGCCCGGCGCGGGCGATCCCGCCCATGGCCAGCCCGGCGTACCAGGGGATGAAACCGAGGAACATCGAGATCAGGCCCGCGTACGCCAGCCCGGTCAGCGAGGCGGCGTCGGGCCGCATCTCGGTGGTCAGCGCCAGCACCGCGGTGATCGGCACGGTCAGCGGGGCGGCGACGACGAGAGCACGGGAGACCACCTGCCAGCCGGGGGTCTCCCGGGCCAGGCGCCCGCCCTCGGTGTAGCCGGCCGCGGCCGAGAGCAGCGCGCCGACGAGCAGGACGTCGGCCCAGCTGACGTGCCCCCCGCCCATGCTGAGGGTGAAGACCGTGATCGCGGCGGCGCCCAGGCCGCAGGAGACCCAGAACAGCGCCCTGGGCCGCTCTCCGGCGCGCAGCACGGCGCACGCGGCGGTGGCGGCGGGCAGCAGGCCGATCACCACGGCGGCGTGCGAGGTGGAGGCCCCGGCGTCGAGCGCCACCCCGCTGAAGATCGGGAAGCCGAACACCACGCCGCCCGCGATGACCACGTAGGACCGGAGCTGCGACCTGGGCGGCAGCAGCGGCACCCGGGCCACGAGCAGGAACGCGACCGCCGCGACCAGGGCGATGACGGCTCGGCCGATGGCCACCAGGTAGGGGTCGAAGCCCTCCATCGCGAAGACCGTGGCCGGGAACGACCCCGAGAACGAGAGCACCCCGAGCCCGGCCAGCACGGTCCCGCGCCGGGCCGTCCCCGGCCGCACCCCGCCCCGGCCCGGCGTGCCGGGTGACGTCGCACCACCGCCGGCGGCACCGGCACCGACACCGGGGTCCTTGTCGACCGCTACTGGATCCGGAACGATAGCGCTACTCTTATCCCTCATGAATGACGATAGCAGTATCGTCCGACTGGCCGCCATGCTCCGCGAGGAGGTCGGGCGCCTGCGTCCCGGCGACCGGCTGCCGTCGAGCCGCGAGCTGGTCCGGCTGCACGGGGTGAGCCCGGTGACCGTGTCACGGGCGATCGGCAGGCTCGCCGCGGAGGGACGGGTGGTCACCCGGCCCGGCAGCGGGGCCTATGTCGCGCCGGCCGTCACACCTGCCGTCGCGCGCGGTGACGACGGTGCCGACATGTCGTGGCAGACGGTGGCCCTCGGCGACCGGGTGGTGGACGACAGCGCGGTCGCGTCCCTGCTCACCCCGCCCCCCGAAGGGGTCGTCCCGCTCACCGGCGGCTATCTCAACCCGGCCCTGCGTCCGTCCAGAGCCCTGTCGGCCGCCGCCTCGCGAGCGCTCCGGCGCCCCGACGTCTGGGCGATGCCCCCGCAGGCCGGGCTGCCCGAGCTGCGCAGGTGGTTCGCCCAGGAGGTGGGCGGCGACGTCACCCCGTCCGACGTCCTCGTCGTCAGCGGCGGACAGGCCGCGCTCACCCACGCCTTCCGCGCCCTGGCCGCCCCGAACACCCCGATCCTGGTGGAGACGCCCACCTACCCGGGCGCGCGGGCCGCGGCACGGGCCGCCGGGCTGCGGGCGACGGCCGTCCCCATGGACCGCGACGGGGTCCGGCCCGACCTGCTCGCCGAGGCGTTCGCGGTGACCGGCGCGCGGGTCTTCTTCTGCCAGCCGACCCTGCACAACCCCACCGGCGCGACGCTGTCCCTGGAGCGGCGTGAGCAGGTGCTGGCGATCGCCCGCGCGGCCGGCGCGTTCGTGATCGAGGACGACTACGCCCGCTACTTCGCCTCACCGTCCGCGCCGCCGCCGATGGTCGCGCTGGACGCCCACGGCACGGTGGTGCACGTCAACTCGCTGACCAAGCCGCTCTCGCCCAGCATGCGGGTCGCCGGGGTCGTGGCCCGCGGGCCCGCGGCCCACCGGTTGAGGGCGAACCAGCTGGTGGAGTCGTTCTTCGTGGCCAGGCTCCTCCAGGAGACGGCCCTGGAGTTCGTCAGCTCGCCCGCCTGGCGGCGTCACCTGTCCACCCTGGAGACCGAGCTGACGCTGCGCAGGAACACGGTCGTCGCGGCCCTGGCCGCCAGGATGCCCGAGGCCGAACTCCACCTGGTCCCCCGTGGCGGCCTGCACCTGTGGTTGCGGCTCCCCGCCGACCGGGACGAGGACGCTCTGGTGGAGACGGCCAGGAGGGCGGGCGTCCTGGTGGGCCCCGGACGCGTCCACTACCCGGCCGAGCCCCCCGGGCCGCGCATCAGGATCACCCATTCCGCTCCGGTGCACACGGCCGAGCTGGTCGAGGGCGTCCGCAGGCTGGCGACCGCCCTGAACGGATCCTGACCGCTCACGACGGACCTCGAACGAGCCGCGGACGGGCCGCAGAAGGACCGAACAGGCCGCGGACGGGCCGCGAACGCGACACCGACGCACCAGGGACGAACCGCGAACGCGACATCCACGGGCCGCGGATGACACCCGGACGGCCCGGGGATCCCGATGCCCGCCCCCGAAGGCATCGGGATCCCCGGGGACGCGCCTTCCGAAACGCCCCCAAGGAACGCCCCGAAGGAACCCACGAAGGAACCCCCGATGGAACGGCCTGCGAGGAATCCCCATGAGGAACGCCCCAGCAATGGGACCGAAGGCTCACAGGGAAACGGCTCAGGATGCGGCGAAGACCTCGTGGTGGGTGACGACGAGCTCGCGCTCCACCAGGAAGCGGTCGTCCTCGTCGTAGAAGACGGCGCGCGACGGGTCCTCACCGGCGAAGGCGCGGATCGCCTCCCAGGACTCCCAGAGCGAGGTCAGCAGGAACTCGCTCCTGTCCCCCACGTCGCGGCGGGTGAAGCACACCCCGCGGTTGCCCGCGGTCGAGGTGTACCCCACGTAACCGGTGGCCAGCAGGTACTTCTCATAGGCGGCGGCGTCCTCGGCGCGCGTCCAGCCCCTCCACGTCCTCATGATCATTTTTTCTCCTCCGGTACGACTCCTGCCTGCGGCTCTCCCTGAAGGCGACATAGGCCAGGTACCACACGCGGAACTCCCATCACGAAACCAGCTATCACGTTATGACGGTGTCGCCGCGAGCACAACCCCCTAATGGCGTACAGTGGTTGTGAAGAGGTGAGCGACATGGACAATCCCTCCGGCCTGGTGATCGACTTCGTGAACACGTACGACGTCGAGACGGGCACCGAGTCGATCCCCTCCCCGGACGCCCTCACCGCCTGGCTCGGCCGGCGCGGCCTGATCGGGCCCGGGGACGCGGCCGGCGGAACGGATCTGGCGCGGGCCGTCGAGCTCCGCGAGAGCCTGCGCGAGGCGCTCCGCCACAACCACGACCGCCCCTCGGCCCGGGACCGTCCCCCCGCCACCGCCACCGGCACCGACGCGGGCACCGCCATCAACACCGCCACCGGCACCGCCACCGGCACCGGCGCGGGAGAGACCCGTGCCGGAACCGGTCACGACGAGGGGAACGGCCCGCCCCCCGGGCTCTCCCGGGCGTTCGCCGGGCTCCCGCTCCAGGTCGTGCTCGGCCCGGCCGGGCCGGTGCTCGAACCGGTCGACACCGGCGTGCCCGGGGGACTCGCCCGGATCGTCGCCGCCGTGATGGACACCCACGCCGCCGGCATGTGGCCGCGCCTGAAGGTCTGCACCGAGAGCACCTGCCAGTGGGCGTTCGTCGACTCCTCCAAGAACCGTTCCCGGTCATGGTGTTCCATGAAGGTCTGCGGCAACCGCACGAAGACACGGGCATATCGGGCTCGTCAGCAGACGGAGCCGGGTTCACGTCATCTCTGAGTCGGATTCCCCGATACGGTGTAAGAGCCTGCCTCACGGATCCACCCGCCTGATGCCCGCTCGCGTGGCACGAGATCTGCGAGACAGCGCGTTCCGAGGCGACGGCAGACGGCAGATAAGGAGCGGGCCGAGATGGCAGACGTAGGCGTGCGGGCGGCTCGGCACGAGGATGTCGCCGCGGTGACGGGCACCCAGATCCGCGCCTGGAAGTACGGCTACCGGGAGTTCCTTCCCGAAGGACCGCTGGAGCAGATGACGAGCCCGGCGGCCGAGAACATGTGGCGGCAGCAGTGGGAGGACGCGATCACCTCCCCGCCCAGCTCCCGGCACCGCGTGCTGGTGGCCGTGGAACAGGTCGTCCTGGACACCGACGCCTTTCCCGCCCTCGGCCCCGGCGGCATCGAGGCCATGGCGGCGATGCGGGGCGCCGAGAAGGTCGCGGGCCTGGCCTCGCACGCCCCCGCCGAGGATCCCGACCTCGACCCGACCGTCGCCGGTGAGATGCTCACCTTCCTGATCGACCCCGACCACGTCCGGCGCGGGCACGGCAGCCGGTTGCTCAACGCCACGGTCGACTACCTGCGTGACGACGGCTACCACACCATCGTGACCTGGGTCTTCGCCGACAACCACGCGGTCCTGGGCTTCCTGGAGTCCGCCGGGTGGGGCGCCGACGGTGCGGAGCGGGTCATCGACATGGGCCGTACGGTGCGGATGATCCGCCTGGCGACCGACATCAGCTAGAACCGGAGAGGAACGCCGTACCCCCATGGCCACCCCGAGCCAGTGGATCGCCGGAGCACGCCCGCGCACCCTTCCCGCCGCCGTCGTCCCGGTCGCCGTCGGCACCGGGGTCGCCGTCGGGTACGACGGCGGGGTGTGGTGGCGGGCACTGGTGGCCCTGTTCGTGGCGCTGGCCCTGCAGGTGGGCGTCAACTACGCCAACGACCACAGCGACGGGGTACGCGGCACCGACGCCGAACGGGTCGGCCCGATGCGGCTGGTCGGCTCGGGCGCGGCGTCTCCCCGGCAGGTCCTGGTCGCGGCGCTGCTCTGCTTCCTGGCCGCCGCGGTGGCCGGACTGGCGCTGGTCGTGGCGACCGGCGCGTGGTGGCTGCTGCTGGTCGGCGCCGCCTCGATCGCCGCCGCCTGGTTCTACACCGGCGGCTCGCGCCCGTACGGGTACCGCGCGCTCGGCGAGATCTCGGTGTTCGTGTTCTTCGGGCTGGTGGCCGTGGCGGGCACCACCTACGTGCAGCTCGAACGCCTGCCCTGGCTCGCGGTGGCCGCGGCCGTCCCGGCGGGCCTGCTGGCCTGCGCGATGCTGGTGGTCAACAACCTGCGCGACCTGGTGACCGACGGCCCGGTGGGCAAGCGCACCATGGCCGTGGTCCTCGGCGACCGGCGCACCCGCGTCCTGTACACCCTCTGCCTGGTGCTGCCCCTGGTGATCGCGGTCGCCCTGGTGCCGTGGCGGCCGTTCGCCGCGCTGGCCCTGCTCGCCGCGCCGCTCGCCCTCGCCCCGGTGCGGGCCGTCCGCGCGGGCGCGGTCGGACCGGCGCTCATCACGACGCTCCAGCAGACCGGCCGCTTCCAGCTCGTGTACGGCCTGCTGCTGACCGTCGGACTGGCCCTCTGAGAGGCCGGGGAGCTCCCCGGCCGCGCGCCTGACGGCCCGGCGCGGGAGGCGGCCGTCTCACACCGTGCGGCGCATCACCACGCGGGGGGCGACCTCGATGCCCAGCTCCCGCTCGTGGCGTACCAGCTCCGACAGCTCCGGCCCCCAGTGCCCGGCGTCCAGCACCGAGAAGCCGCGCCGGGCGTACCAGGGGGCGTTCCAGGGCACGTCGCGGTAGGTCGTCAGCGTCACCGCGGTGTGGCCGGTCGCCGCGGCGTGGGCGCACAGGGCCTCCACCAGGCGTCCCCCGGCTCCCCTGCGCCCGTGGTCGGGGTGGACGGCCAGCTGGTCCAGGTGGACCTGGCCGTCGACCGTCCCGAACAGGGCGAACCCGATCGGGGGCTCACCCGCGACGAGCACCCGGGAGGGGTCGCCGACCCCCTCGATCATCGTGCTCCCGGGCGGGAAGGTGATCCCGACCCGGGCGAAGAGGCCGTCGGCCGCGAGCTCCACCGCGACCAGCCCGGCCAGCTCCTCCCGCCGCGCCCAGCGGACCTCGGACGTCGAGGGTCGAGTGCCTGTCATGAGCCGAAGGATAACCCCGCGTACCGGCCGGATCCCACGGGTTTCCGGGCACGCGGCGCGGCGCGGGGCTCATCGGGATCCGCACGGGTCGTCCGGGGACGCACGGCGCGGCGCAGGTCTCGCCGGGACCCTCCGGGACGGGCATGATGAAGGGACCCGGAAGCACCGCGTACCCCCGAACGCCACGCCGCCCCCTCCGCGGCCCCGGTCCGACGACCTGGCCGAGGCCTTTCCCTCCTTCCGTCCGGTTCCTCCGGTGAAGGTCCCTTTCCCGCGGACGAAGATCACCTCAGATCGTGATTCACAGGCATATGAAAATCTTTTGCGGCAATTCATGTGAGGCCCCTCCTTGTAGTCCTCTCCGGCGCCGCCGGCAATGAGGTGCGGGATGTGAGAGCACGGGAGCAACGGCGATGACGACGATCGGAAAGAGAACCCCGCCCGCGGAAGAGGACGTCCCCGCCTTAGCGGGCCGTCGGTCCCTGGTCACCGGGCTCGTGGCCCTGGGAGTGCTGCTCCTGGTCTCCGCCTGGACGGTCGTGGACCTCAACCCCTCGTCGGTGAGCCCGCCCGACGCCCCGGCGCGGACCTTCAGCGCCCAGCGGGCCTTCTCCCACATCGAGCGCTTCGCGACCAGGCCGCACCCGGTCGGCACCCCCGAGCACGCGCGGGTGCGCGACTACCTCGTCGGCGAGCTACGGCGGATGGGCCTGCAACCCCAGGTGCACGAGGCCACGGGCCTGGCACCGCGGACGCTGGAGACGCCGTCCGTCATCGCCGGCCGCGTCTTCAACATCGTGGCGGTCGTCCCCGGCACCGCCCCCACCGGGCGGGTCTTCGTGACGGCGCACTACGACTCGGTCCCGCAGGGACCGGGCGCCAACGACGACGGATCCGGTACGGCGAGCGCGCTGGAGGCGGCCCGCGCGCTGATCGCCGGCGGGACCCGGCCGCGCAACGACGTCGTGCTCCTCATCACCGACGCCGAGGAGGTCGGGCTCCTGGGCGCGGAGGCGTTCGTCGCCGGGCACCCGCTCGCCAAGGGCCGGAGCGTGGTGATCAACAACGAGGCGCGCGGGGCGAAGGGCCCCGTCCTGATGTTCCGGACCACCAGGCCCAACTCCGGCCTCATCTCGATCTTCGGATCGGTGGCCCCCCACCCGGTGGCCGACTCGGCCTTCGCCGAGCTCATGGAGATCCTGCCGAACGACACCGACTTCACCGCCTTCAAACCGGCCGGGATGTCGGTGTTCGACTCCGCCTACGCCAACGAGGGCACCTACTACCACAGCGTCCTCGACGACCCGGCCCACGTCGACCTGCCGACGCTGCAGCAGATGGGGGACAACACGCTGGCGCTCGTGCGGGCGTTCGGCCAGGCCGACCTGACGCGGCTGGAGACCGGGCAGGAGCTGGTCTACTTCAACGTCCCCCCCGACGTCCTGGTCCGCTACCCGGCCTGGGCGGCGTCCGTGGTGGGCGGCCTCGCCCTCGTGGCGACGACGGCGCTGGTCCTGCTGGCCCGCCGCCGGGGCGTGACCACGCTGCGCAGGACGCTCCTGGCGTCCGTGTCGGCCCTGGTGCCGCTCGCGCTCGGCGTGGGCGCGGGCATCGGGTTCTGGGACGCGCTCGTGACGGTCCGGCCGGAGCTCGGCGGGACCACGACCACGACGCCGTACCGTCCCGAGGCGTTCTGGGTCGCCGTGTTCGCGATCGCGGCCACGGTCCTGCTGGCCTGGTACGTGCCGCTCCGCCGCCGGCTCGGCCCCTCCGCGCTCGCGCTGGGCATGCTGGTCTGGCCCGCCCTGCTGGGCGCCGCCCTGGGCGTGCTGTCGCCGGGATCGTCGCACGTGATGACCTGGCCCGTCCTGGGGGCCGCGCTGGGCGCGCTGACCGCCCTGTACCTTCCCCCGCGGTGGCGCGTCGTGGCCCTGACCGCCGGTCTGCTCCCGGCCGCGCTCATCCTGGCGCCGGGCGCGTGGGCCGCCCTGCCGATGGGACTGTCGTACGCGGGCTACGCCGTCATGCCGCAGGCGATCCTGTTCGGCGGTCTCGTCCTGCCGCTGGTCGAGATGATCTGGCCGCGCCGGCGTGCCCCGCTGGTCCCGCTGGCGGCGCTGGTCGTCTCGGTCGCCCTGGTGGGCATGGGCCTGCAGCTCGAGAAGGTCGACAAGGACCACCCGAGGAAGACCGCCCTGGGGTACGGGCTGGACGCCGACACCGGCAAGGCCGTCTGGGTGACCTCCACCTCACCCGACCGGTGGGCCCGCCGGTACGGTGGCGTGGCCTCGGGCGCGCGGCCGTTCCCCGAGGTGTGGGAGACACCCGAGCTCATCGCCCCCGCGAAGGCCGCCCCGCTGCCGGCCCCTTCGCTGAAGGTGATCGAGGACACGACCGGGGCGGGGGTCCGGACCGTGCGCGTGCTGATCCGCTCCGAGCGCGGGGCCGGCCTGATCGGGTTGCGCGTGGCCGGTGACACGGCGACGCCGCGCTCGCTGACCGTGGCGGGCCGTACCGTGCCGGAGGGCACCTCGAAGGACCTGGGGGCGGGCTTCGTCTTCCACGCGCCCGGACCGCAGGGCGTCGAGGCGTCCCTGACCTTCGCCGCCGAGGAGGGGCCGATCCGGCTGCGGGTCACGGACGTCAGCTCGCTCCCCGGGGACATGGCCGGGCTTCCCGGGTACGTCCCGCTACCACAGGAGCTGTTCCTCGGCGACTCCAGGATCGCCGTCGCCAAGACCCACACCGTCCCCTGAGCGTGCGGGTCCCCACCCCGGAGGGCAGGGACCGGCGCGGACGCCTACAGGTCGAGGAGGTGCTCCAGGCCGACGGTGAGGCCGGGGAGCTCGCGGACCCGGCGCACGCCCAGGAGCACGCCCGGGGTGAACGACGAACGGTTCATGGTGTCGTGGCGGATGGTGAGGATCTCGCCGTCGCCGCCCAGGATCACCTCCTGGTGGGCGATGAGCCCGGCCAGCCGCACCGCGTGCACGCGGACCCCGTCCACGTCGGCGCCGCGGGCCCCGTCCAGCTCGGTGCTGGTCGCGTCGGGCATCGGCGCCGAACCGGCCTTGCGCCGGGCCTCGGCGACCAGTTCGGCCGTGCGGCGGGCGGTGCCGGAGGGCGCGTCGGCCTTGTTCGGGTGGTGCAGCTCGACGATCTCCGCGGACTCGAAGTAGCGGGCGGCCTGCTGGGCGAAGTGCATCATGAGCACGGCCGCGATACCGAAGTTCGGGGCGATCAGCGCGTTGACCCCGGGGCGGGCGTCCAGCCAGCCCCGCACGGTCGCCAGCCGGCCGGCGTCGAAGCCGGTGGTGCCGACCACCGGGTGGACGCCGTGCGAGATGCACCATTCGAGGTTGTCCATGACGACGTCGGGGTGGGTGAAGTCGACCACCACCTCGGCGCCCTCCAGGCGCTCGATCGGGTCGCCCTGGTCGACGGCCGCGACCAGCTCCAGATCGCCCGCCGCCTCGACGGCCTTGCACACTTCGACACCGACGCGCCCGCGGGCGCCGAGAACTCCGACCCTGATCACCGGGCCAATATACCGAAGGGCCCCGGACGGGGACGGCCCGCGGCGCGGACGAGCGCGACGGCACCCGGCAGGCCCCGGACGGCGGACGGCCCCGGCGCGGGAGCGCCGGGGCCGCCTCGCGAGGGAACCTCAGCCGGTCAGGACCGCGCCGAAGTCCTTGTCCTCGTCGTACGGGCCGATGACCGCGAGGGTCATCGGGCGGGTGAGCACGTCCTGGGCGACCTCGGTGAGCTGCTCCGGGGTCACCGCGTCGATCCTGGCGAGCAGGTCGTCGACCGACAGGAGCTCGTCGAAGACCAGCTCCCCCTTGCCGATCCTGGACATCCGGGAACCGGTGTCCTCCAGGCCGAGCACCAGGCCGCCGCGCATCTGGCCCTTGCCGCGGACGATCTCCTCCTCGGTGATGCCGTCGGCGACCACCCGCTGCACCTCCTCGCGGCAGATCTTCAGCACGTCGTCGATCTTGGACGGCAGGCAGCCGACGTAGATGCCGAACTGGCCGGTGTCGGCCAGGGAGGAGGTGTAGGAGTAGGTCGAGTAGGCCAGGCCCCTCTTCTCCCTGATCTCCTGGAACAGGCGCGAGGACATGCCGCCGCCCAGGGCCGCGTTGAGCACGCCGAGCGCGAACCGGCGCTCGTCGGTGCGGGTCAGCGCGGTCGTACCGAGGACCAGGTTGGCCTGCTCGGTCGGCCGGTGCACCACCCGCGTGCCCGACCGGCTCTCCACCCCGGGCCCGGTCAGCCTCGGCGGCACCGGCGAGGCCTCCCCGCCCAGGGCCCCTGCCCGCTCGTAGGCCGCCGCGACCAGGGCGACGACCCGCTCGTGGTCGACGTTCCCGGCCACCGACACCACCGTGTGGGTGGGCAGGTAGTAGCGCCGGTAGTACTCGGCGATCCGGTCCCGGGTGACCGCGGTGATGGACTCCACGGTGCCCAGGATGGGCCGGCCGACGGGCGTGTCGCCGTACAGCTCGGCGGAGAACTGCTCGTGCACCACGTCGGAGGGGTCGTCGTCGTGCATGGCGATCTCCTCCAGGATCACGCCACGCTCGGCCTCGACGTCCTCGGGGGTGATGATCGAGGAGGTCACCACGTCGGCGAGCACGTCGATCGCCACCCGCAGGTCCTCGTCGAGGACCCGCGCGTAGTAGCAGGTGTACTCCTTGGCGGTGAAGGCGTTGATCTCACCGCCGATCCCCTCGATGGCCGCGGAGATCTCCAGCGCGTCCCTGGTGGGCGTGCCCTTGAACAGCAGGTGCTCGAGGAAGTGGGAGGACCCCATGTGCTGGGGGGACTCGTCTCTCGATCCGATGCCGACCCACATGCCGACCGCGACGGAACGCACGGTCGGCATGGACTCGGTCACCACCCGGAGCCCACCGGGGAGGACGGTGCGCTTCACGACCCCGGCGCCGTCCCTGCCGGGGTGCAGAGTGGTGGTGATCACGAGTTGCGGTCTTCCCCTCCGCCGCCACCGCCGCGGTTGCCGCCGCCACCGCCACCGCTGCTGCGGGTACGGGTGCGGCGCGGCCGCTCCTCGCGGGGCCGGTCGTCACGCGACCGCTCCTCGCGGGGCGGGCGGCTCTCGCCGGACGCCTCGGCCGCGGGTGCCGCCGCCGGGGAGTCGTCGTCGCCGGAGTCGTCGTCGGTGTCGGCACCGGTCGCCGACTCCTTCTCGATGACCTCGACGGGCACCAGGGAGAGCTTGCCGCGCGCGTCGATCTCGGCGATCTCCACCTGGACCTTCTCGCCGACGTTCATGACGTCCTCGACGTTCTCGATGCGCTTGCCGCCGTGCAGCTTGCGGATCTGGGAGACGTGCAGGAGGCCGTCCTTGCCCGGCATGAGGGAGATGAAGGCACCGAAGGCGGCGATCTTGACGACCGTGCCCAGGTAGCGCTCGCCGACCTCCGGCATGTGCGGGTTGGCGATGGCGTTGATCGCCGACCTGGCCGCCTCGGCGGACGGGCCGTCGGTGGCACCGATGTAGATGGTGCCGTCGTCCTCCAGGGTGATCTCGGCGCCGGTGTCGTCCTGGATCTGGTTGATCATCTTGCCCTTCGGGCCGATGACCTCTCCGATCTTGTCCACCGGGATCTTGATCGTGATGATGCGCGGGGCCGTCGCGTTCATCTCCGCCGGGGAGTCGATGGCCTCCTGCATCACGTCGATGATCGCCAGCCGGGCGCCCTTGGCCTGCCGCAGCGCGGCCGAGAGCACCGAGGCGGGGATGCCGTCCAGCTTGGTGTCGAGCTGGAGCGCGGTGATGACGTCCTTGGTGCCGGCGACCTTGAAGTCCATGTCGCCCATGGCGTCCTCGGCACCGAGGATGTCGGTCAGCGTGACGTACTGGTCGCCCTCGTTGATCAGGCCCATCGCGATGCCCGCGACGATGCCCTTGAGCGGGACGCCCGCGTCCAGCAGCGACATCGTCGAGGCGCAGACCGAGCCCATGGAGGTCGAGCCGTTGGAGCTCAGCGCCTCGGAGACCTGGCGGATCGCGTACGGGAACTCCTCGCGCTGCGGCAGCACCGGCAGCAGCGCCCGCTCGGCGAGCGCGCCGTGGCCGATCTCGCGCCGCTTGGGCGAGCCCACCCGGCCGGTCTCGCCGGTGGAGTACGGCGGGAAGTTGTAGTTGTGCATGTAGCGCTTGGTGCGCTCGGGGTTGAGCGTGTCGATCATCTGCTCCATCCGGAGCATGTTGAGCGTGGTGATGCCCAGGATCTGGGTCTCGCCGCGCTCGAACAGGGCCGAGCCGTGCACCCGGGGAACGACGTGGACCTCGGCGCTGAGCTGCCGGATGTCCTTGACGCCGCGGCCGTCGATGCGGACGCCCTCGGAGATGACCCGCTCGCGCATGAGCTTCTTGGTCAGCGACCGGAACGCCGCGGCGAGCTCCTTCTCGCGGCCCTCGAAGTCGGGGCCGACCTTCTCCAGCAGCAGCGTCCTGACCCGGTCGATCTCGGTCTCGCGCTCCTGCTTGCCGGCGATGGTCAGCGCGGCGGCGAGCTCGCTCCTGACCGCGCCGTTCACGGCCTCCAGGGCGTCGTCCTGGTAGTCGAGGAAGAGCGGGTACTCGGCGGTCTCCTTGGCGGCGACCTTGGCGACCTTGGCCTGCGCCTCGCAGAGCACCTTGATGAACGGCTTGGCGGCCTCCAGGCCCTGGGCCACGGTCTCCTCGGTGGGGGCGACCGCGCCCTCGGCGACGAGCTTGAGCGTGTCGCGGGTGGACTCGGCCTCGACCATCATGATCGCGACGTCGCCGTCGTCCAGGACGCGGCCCGCCACCACCATGTCGAAGGTGGCGCTGCCCAGCTCGGTGTTGGTCGGGAAGGCGACCCACTGGCCCTCGATCAGGGCGACGCGCACGCCGCCGATCGGGCCGGAGAACGGCAGGCCCGCGAGCTGGGTGGACAGCGACGCGGCGTTGATCGCCACGACGTCGTACAGGTGCTCGGGGTGGAGCGCCATGACGGTGGCGACCACCTGGATCTCGTTGCGCAGGCCCTTGACGAACGAGGGGCGCAGCGGGCGGTCGATCAGGCGGCAGGTGAGGATGGCGTCCTCGGAGGGACGGCCCTCACGCCGGAAGAACGAGCCCGGGATGCGGCCCGCGGCGTACATCCGCTCCTCGACGTCCACCGTGAGCGGGAAGAAGTCGAGGTTCTCGCGGGGATTCTTGGACGCGGTGGTCGCGGACAGGACCATCGTGTCGTCGTCGAGATAGACGACGGCGGAACCCGCCGCCTGGCGCGCGAGCCGCCCGGTCTCGAACCGGATGGTACGCGTGCCGAATGAGCCGTTGTCGATGACGGCTTCACTGCTGTGGACACCCTCCACGGGGGACCTCCTTGGGATCGGTCGCCCGCGTCCGGCCAGACGCACGTGTCGCGCCTGGTTCGTCGTGTTGCCGGCTCCCCGTAGGTGCAGCGCCGGTCTTCGATCGAAGCGCCCGGTTCCGTATGGCTTCGCGCCATGATGACCGGGGGCCACTACCGAGGACCGGCCCTCCGACGCCGTGGGGCGCGCTTGCTTGCGGACGCGGGGCACTTTCTCGGCTGTTCAGTTTGCTCACCGGGCCGGTGTCTTTCCTGCGCGACGCGCCGACGAACGGACCCGATGAGAGGGGGGAGCGGCGTGGACGCCGCCCCCCCGTCAGGCTATCGGCGCAGGCCGAGACGCTCGATGAGCGAACGGTAGCGCTGGATGTCCTTGCTCTGCAGGTACTTCAGCAGCCGGCGGCGGCGGCCGACGAGCAGCAGCAGGCCACGGCGGCTGTGGTGGTCGTGCTTGTGCACCTTCAGGTGCTCGGTGAGCTCGCTGATGCGCTTGCTCAGCAGCGCGATCTGCACCTCGGGGGAACCGGTGTCGGTCTCACCCTTGGCGTAGTCACCGATGATCTGCTTCTTTGCGGCGGTGTCGAGCGACACTTTTCTCCTTGAACCTCTGCGGGCACGCGCGATTTCCGGCTCCCCGAACGACCGT
The DNA here is from genome assembly GCF_055586505.1 of Streptosporangium sp. NPDC050148. Lineage (NCBI taxonomy): Bacteria > Bacillati > Actinomycetota > Actinomycetes > Streptosporangiales > Streptosporangiaceae > Streptosporangium > Streptosporangium sp. NPDC050148. The sequence goes on from NZ_JBVJIA010000039.1 coordinate 44,956, forward strand.
GCGTGCCTACAGTCGCCGTGGCGAGATCAGCGCCGGGGTGGCCGTACCACCGGTCACAGAGCTGACATGCCAGGTTACCACCGGCTCCGACGCCCTCGCACATCCCGGGCGGGCCGGGCGGGGAGGGGGAGACGGCGGGGGACGAAAGGGAGGGGCCGGGCTCAGCTCGTCAGGTCCCGGACCCTCTCCACGTCTGCGTGGATCTGCTCGACGAGGGCCTCGATCGAGTCGAACCTGGTGTTGCCGCGCAGCCTGGGGCCGAAGTCCACGGCCATGTGCGCGCCGTAGAGATCCAGGTCGTCGCGGTCGAGCGCGTACGCCTCCACGGTGCGCGGCACGCCCTCGAAGGTCGGGTTGGTGCCGACCGAGATCGCCGCGGGCCAGCGCTCGCCGCCGTAGGCGGCCGGCAGGTTGCCGGTCGAGACGCCCTGCAGCCAGCCCGCGTAGACGCCGTCGGCCGGGATCGCGGTGAACTCCGGCGACTCCAGGTTGGCCGTGGGGAAGCCCAGCTGCCGGCCGCGCTGGTAGCCGCGGACGACCACCCCCTCGACCCGGTGGGGGCGGCCGAGCGTCAGGGTGACCGCCTCCATGTCACCGGAGGCGATCTGCTCGCGGATCAGCGTGGAGGAGATCGTCTCCCCGTCGCTGACCAGCGGGACCCCCTCGGCCACGAAGTCGTACTTCTCGCCGAGAGTGCGCAGCGTCTCCACGTCGCCGGAGGCGTTGTGGCCGAAGCGGAAGTTCTCCCCCACCACGACTCCGGCCGCGTGCAGCCGGTCCACCAGCACGGTCTGGACGAACTCGTCCGGGGTCATCTGGGAGAACTCCAGCGTGAACGGCAGGACGCAGACCGCGTCCACGCCCAGCGCGGCGAGGAGCTCGGTGCGGTGCCTGGCCGTGGTGAGCCGCGGGGGGTGCGTGCCTGGCCGCACCACCTCCTCGGGGTGCGGGTCGAAGGTCACCACCACCGAGGGCAGCCCGAGGTCGGCGGCCATCGCGACGGCACGCGCCACCATCTGCTGATGCCCGCGGTGCACGCCGTCGAAGACGCCGATCGTGATGACGGACCTGCCCCAGTCCTCGGGCACGTCGTCCAATCCGTGCCAGCCTCGCACCGCAGCCTCTTCCCCTTGTAGTTTCCCCGTGTAGCGGATCGACCCCTAAAGCCTGCCATGCTCACGGACCTCCTCCCCAATCGGGGAGGTCCTTGGCACCCGCGACCCCCGTCCCCACCGGGCCGGAACGGGACGTCACGGCACGAAGACCGCCAGTGACCTGGAGATCCCGCCGCGCTCCTCCGCCAGCGCCACCAGCGTGCCGTCGGGGGCGAAGACCCCGATCGGGCCCTGGCCCAGGCCCAGCGCGGGCAGCCTGCCGCCGTGCGCGATCGAGGCCGCCTCCTCTGCGGTCACGTCCCGGCGTGGGAAGGCGGCCGCGACCGCGTCGGCCATCGGCAGGATCACGCACTCGGCGGCGAGCCGCTCCAGGGTGTGGGCCTCCGGCAGGGCGTAGGGTCCCACCCGGGTACGGCGCAGCGCGGTCAGGTGACCGCCGACCCCCAGCGCGGCCCCCAGGTCGCGGGCGAGCGCGCGGATGTAGGTGCCGCTGGAGCAGGAGACCGAGGCGTCGACGTCGACGAGGTCCCCGTGCCTGCGGATCGCGGTGATCTCGAACTCCGAGACGGTCACCGGCCGGGCGACGAGGGCGACCTCCTCCCCCGCCCGGGCCCGCTTGTAGGCCCGCTCGCCGTTCACCTTGATCGCGCTGACCTGGGGCGGGATCTGCATGATCGGGCCGGTCAGGGCGGTGACGCCCCTGCGGAGGCCGGCCTCGTCGACCCCCGCGGCCGAGGCCGTCGCGACGGTCTCGCCCTCGGCGTCGTCGGTGTTGGTGGACTCGCCCAGCCGGATGGTGGCGTCGTAGCCCTTCTCGGTGAGGGCGAGGTGGCCGAGCAGCCGGGTCGCCTTCTCCACGCCGACCACCAGCACCCCGGTGGCCATCGGGTCCAGGGTGCCGGCGTGGCCGACCTTGCGGGTGCCGGCGATGCCGCGGAGCTTGGCCACGACGTCGTGGGAGGTCCAGCCCGCGGGCTTGTCGACGATGATCAGGCCGCTCGGCGGCGGGGTGCGCTTGACGCGAGCCGTGCTCGTGGACGTGCTCATGGGAGTTCCTTAACAGGCGTGCCGGAAGACGTCTACAGCTGGGCCCGCAGGCCCGCGATCGTCTCCTCGACGGGCAGGTGGGAGGTGAAACCCGCGGCCTTGGCGTGCCCGCCGCCGCCGAGCGCGGCGCAGACGCGCGAGACGTCCACCCCGCCCTTGGAGCGGGTGGAGACCTGCCAGGCGCCGTCGTCGTCCTCCTTGAGGATCGCGCTGACGTCGGCCGCGTCGGTGCGCCGGACCACGTCGATGATCCCCTCCAGCTCGTCGTACGACAGCCCGTGGGCCTCCCGGTCGGCCCGGGTGACGAACGTCCAGACCAGGCCGCCGCCCACCTCGGGCTCCAGCCGGGCGCGCTCCAGGGCCAGGCCGAGCACCCCCAGGTAGCCGAACGGGGAACGGTCCCACACCTCGCGGGCGATCCGCTCGGGGTCGACGCCGGTGGCCAGCAGCCGGGCGGCCATGGCGTGCGCCTCGGGGGTGGTGGAGGAGTGCCGGAACGAGCCGGTGTCGGTGACGAGCCCGACGTACAGGCAGGTCGCGATGTCCTGCGACAGCGGCAGGCCGAGGCGGTGGATCAGTTCCTCGGCGAGCATCGCGGTGGCCGCGGCGCCGGGGTCGACCAGGTTGAGCGTGCCGAAACCGGTGTTGGAGGGGTGGTGGTCGAGCACGATCAGCCGGCCCGCCCTGGCGATGCCCGCCGCCAGCGTGCCGAGGCGCTCGACGCTGGGGACGTCGAAGGTGATCATCACCTCGGGGGCGGCCGGGTAGCACGCGGGATCGACCAGCAGGTCCTGGCCGGGCAGGAAGCGCAGCAGCCTGGGCACGCTGAAGCGCCGGTCGCCGAAGGAGGCGACGACCCGCTTGCCGGCGGCGCGCAGCGCGAGCCCCACGGCCAGCGTGGAGCCGAGCGCGTCGCCGTCGGGCGAGACGTGACATGCGAGCGCGATCTCGTCGGCGGACGAGACGATCTCGACGGCCCGGTCCCAGTCGCGGCCGGGCACCGGGCCGTCGTCGTGCAGGTGGTGCATCACGTCGCGGAGTGTCCCGCGCGCTCGGAGGGCTCGGCGACGTCGGCGTCGGCGGCGTCGGCTACGTCGTCGGCACCGTCGAGGTCGTCGTCCTCGCCGTCCCTGTCCTCGGGCTTGCGGTAGGGATCGGCGTCCCCGGCGTGCCGGGCGCCCTCGGCCCGCTTGGCGATCTCCACGTCCCTGGCCTTGGCCTCGGCGAGCAGGTCCTCCAGGTGGCGGGCGCTGTCGGGGAGCGGGTCGTGGGTGAACGTCAGCGTCGGCGTGTGGCGTAGCCCGGTCTGGCGGCCCACCTCCGAGCGGATGAGCCCCTTGGCGCTCTCCAGCGCCGCGGCGGAGTCCGCCCGCTCGGCCTCGGAGCCGAAAACGGTGTAGAACACCGTGGCGTCGCTCAGGTCGTTGGTGATCCGCGTGTCGGTCACGGTCACGAACCCCAGCCTGGGGTCCTTGATCCGCCGCTCCAGCATCTCCGCGACGACCTGCTGGATCCGATCGGCGATCTTACGCGCGCGTGCGGCGTCCATAGCTCCCCCCTTCTCACGGGGAGACCGGGGCGAGGGGGGTGCCCTCTCGCCGGCCGTCCCCGTATCTAGTCCTCGTCCTCGTTGTAGAGCCGGTGCCGGGCGGACAGCAGCTCGATCTCCGGATGAAAGGCGATCAGCCGCTCACAGTCGTCCAGCACGGCGCCGGCGTTGGCGGCGGTGGAGGAGACGACCGCGATCCCGATCTCGGTGCGGCGGTGCAGGTCGAGATGACCGGTCTCGGCGACGGCCACACCCGGGAACCGCCGCTGTACCTCGGCGACGATGGGACGTACCACCGAGCGCTTCTGCTTCAGCGAGTGGACGTCGCCGAGCAGGATGTCCAATGTCAGGGCACCTACGTACATGGTTGCTCACCGCCACGGTCACCGTCGTACCGCCGGGGGCGGGGGCCGCCCGCCGGTCGCGGACCCTTCTCGGGTCCGCGACCGGCCGGGCGGTCTTCCCGCCGTACCAATGGCATCAGGCGCGCGGCTTCTCCCGCATCTCGAAGGTCTCGATGACGTCATCGATCTTGATGTCGCTGTAGCCGACACCGATACCGCACTCGAACCCTTCGCGGACCTCGGTCGCGTCGTCCTTGAAACGGCGCAGCGAGGAGACGGTGAGGTTGTCGGAGATGACGACCCCTCCACGGATGATCCGGGCCTTGCTGTTGCGGACGATGGTGCCCGAACGGACCAGCGCACCGGCGATGTTGCCGATCTTCGGCACCTTGAAGACCTCGCGGACCTCGGCGGTGCCCATCTGGACCTCTTCGAACTCCGGCTTGAGCATGCCCTTCAGGGCCGCCTCGATCTCCTCGATCGCCTGGTAGATGACCGAGTAGTACCGGATGTCGACGCCCTCGCGCTCGGCCAGGTCGCGCGCCCTGACCTCGGGGCGCACGTTGAAGCCGATGATGACGGCGTTGTCGTCGGCGACCGCCAGGTTGACGTCGTACTCGGTGATCGCACCGACGGCGCGGTGGAGCACCCGCAGGCGCACCTCGTCGCCGACGTCGATCTTGAGCAGCGCGTCCTCCAGGGCCTCGACGGAACCGGAGACGTCACCCTTGATGATGAGCTTGAGCTCGTCGATCTGGCCCTTCTCCATCTCGCTGAAGAGCTCTTCGAGGGTGCGGCGGCGGCCGGAGCGGGCCATGTCCGCGATGCGCTTGCGCGCGGCGCGCTGCTGGGCGATCTGGCGCGCCATCCGGTCGTCGGTGACGACGATGAAGTTGTCACCGGCTCCCGGCACCGCGGTCAGACCCAGGACCATCACCGGACGGGACGGGTCGGCCTCCAGGATCGCCTCGCCCTTGTCGTCGAGCATCGCCCGGACGCGGCCGAAGGCCTCGCCACAGACGATCGAGTCGCCGACGCGGAGCGTGCCGCGCTGGACCAGGACGGTCGCGACCGGGCCGCGGCCCTTGTCCAGGTGCGCCTCGATCGCGACGCCCTGGGCGTCCATCGTGGCGTTGGCCCGCAGGTCGAGCTCGGCGTCCGCGGTGAGCAGGATGGCCTCGAGCAGGTTCTCGATGCCGGTCCCGTTCTTGGCGGAGATGTCGACGAACATCGTGGTGCCGCCGTACTCCTCGGCGACGAGGCCGTACTCGGTGAGCTGGGCACGGACCTTGCCCGGGTCGGCGCCCTCCTTGTCCACCTTGTTGACCGCGACGACGATCGGCACGTCGGCCGCCTGGGCGTGGTTGAGCGCCTCGACGGTCTGCGGCTTCACGCCGTCGTCGGCCGCGACGACCAGGACGGCGATGTCGGTCACCTTGGCACCGCGGGCACGCATGGCGGTGAACGCCTCGTGACCCGGGGTGTCGATGAAGGTGATCTTGCGGTCCTCACCCTCGTGCTCGGTGCCGATCTGGTAGGCACCGATGTGCTGGGTGATGCCACCGGCCTCCCGCGCCACCTCGTTGGTGTTGCGGATGGCGTCGAGCAGCTTGGTCTTACCGTGGTCGACGTGACCCATGACGGTCACCACCGGCGGGCGCGCGACCAGGTCGGACTCATCGCCCTCGTCCTCGCCGAACTCGATGTCGAAGGTCTCCAGCAGCTCGCGGTCCTCCTCCTCGGGGCTGACCACGAGGAGGTTGTAGTCGAGCTCGGCGGCGAGGAGCTGCAGCGTCTCCTCGTTGACCGACTGGGTCGCGGTCACCATCTCGCCCAGGTGCAGCATGATCTGCACCAGGGAGGCCGGGATCGCGCCGATCTTGTCGGCGAAGTCCGACAGCGAGGCGCCGCGCGACAGGCGGATCGTCTGCCCGTTGCCGCGGGGAGCCTGCACGCCACCGATCGCCGGGGCCTGCATGTTGTCGAACTCCTGGCGCCTCTGACGCTTGGACTTGCGACCGCGGGTCGGGCGTCCTCCCGGACGGCCGAACGCTCCCGCGGTGCCTCCACCGCGGCCACGGCCACCGCCACCGGGACGACCGGCGAAACCGCCGCCACCGCCACCGGGACCACCGGTTCCGGTACCGGGACGGCCTGCGCCGCCACCGCCGCCCGGACGGCCGGCGAAACCGCCGCCACCGCCACCGGGACGACCGCCACCGCCGCCGGGACGGCCTGCGCCGCCACCGGGACGACCGGCACCCGCACCGCCGCCGGGACGGCCTGCGCCGCCACCGCCGCCGGGACCGGCGGGCCGGCCCTGGGGCATCATCATCGGGCTGGGACGCGGCCCACCCGGACGCGGGCCACCGGGACCACCGGAGCCGCCGCCGGGACGCGGGCCGCCTGCGCCGGGACCCGGACGCGGGCCACCGGTTCCGGGCGGGCCGGAACGGGCGCCGGGCGGACGGGGACCGGCGTTGTCGCGGTCCTGGCGAGGACCGCGGTCCTCACGGGGACCGGGACGCGGGCCCCTGTCGCCGGGGCCGCCGTCACGGCCGGGACCCCCGGGACCACCGGGGCCGCCCGGACGCGGCGGACGGGCCTGGCCCATGCCGCTGGCGTTGGACGAGAACGGGTTGTTGCCGGGACGCGGGCCGCGCGGGCCCGGACGCGGACCCGGCTTGGGGCCGGGACCCGCACCGGGAGCACCGGCACCGGGCCTGGGACCCGACGGCGCCCCACCGGGACCACCGGTGGGACGGCCCTCCGGACGCGCCTCGGGGCGCGGGGCCGGACCGGGGCGCGGAGCGGGCCGCGGGCCCGGCTTGGGACCGGGGCCGGAGGCCGCCGGACGGCCGGGCTCGGCACGGGGCGCCTCGAAACGCGGCGCCTGCACCTGCGGAGGCTGCTGCCTCGGCGGCGCGGGCGGAGCCGGAGGCTGCTGGGCCTCGGGCACGACCGGCGGCGCCTGCTGCGGCGCGGGCGCCGCGGGACGGGCCGGCGCCGGGCCAGGACGGGGACCCGGCCTGGGTGCCGGTCCCGGCTTGGGGATGGATGTCGACGCCGAAGGGGCGCCGTTGGGCTGGCCGTCACCCGGCCGAGGAGCCGCCTGAGGCGGCCTGGGGCCTCTGCCCCTGTCGGACGATCCCTTGCTGGGACCGCCCAGAGCTTCCGTGAGCCTGCGGACCACCGGCGCTTCGATGGTCGAGGACGCCGAACGCACGAACTCGCCCATCTCCTGGAGCTTGGCCATCACGACCTTGCTCTCCACACCGAACTCCTTGGCGAGCTCGTATACCCGGACCTTCGCCACTGCACTCCCTTGTCTCGGCCCGGGAGGCGGTGCCGCCGGACCGTCGTTACGTTGACGTACTCATCGCCGCATGCTCATCAGGCGCTCATAGCTATCTGACCAGCCCATCAAATCGGCGTTCTACATGACAGTCGGTAACCATTTCACCCGATCCTTTCAGCCTGCTTGCCCTTCCAGGTGGCCGCGCAGCCGCGACAGGTCGAGCGGGACCGCGACGCGAAACGCGCGCGGAAACGCTCGGCGACGCTCTGCGAGTTCGAGACAGCTCAGGGTTGGATGCAGTGAAGCACCACGCCCCTGGAGCCGTCGTCGCAGGTCAGGGACGATAACGCCCTCGACCACCACCAGGCGGAGCAGCTCGGAGGAAACCGTGCGAACCCGGCACCCCACACATGTTCTCAGTGGGGCAGCCTGGCCACCATATTCCAGCTTACCGTGTGGACGCATCTGCGGAACCGGCCGCGTCCCCCGGCTGGGTGTCGGGACGGATGTCGATGCGCCAGCCGGTGAGGCGGGCGGCCAGCCGGGCGTTCTGCCCTTCCTTGCCGATGGCCAGGGAGAGCTGGTAGTCCGGCACGGTCACGCGCGCGGCGCGGCCGTCGAAATCGATCACCTCTACGTGGGTAACGCGCGCCGGAGAAAGCGCATTCCCCACGAACTCCGCGGGATCCTCTGACCAGTCGATGATGTCGATCTTCTCGCCGTGCAACTCCGTCATCACGTTCCGTACCCGCGAGCCCATCGGGCCGATGCAGGCGCCCTTGGCGTTCACCCCGGGCCGCCGGGACCGGACCGCGAGCTTGGTGCGGTGGCCGGCCTCGCGCGCCACGGCCGCGATCTCGACGGTGCCGTCGGCGATCTCGGGCACCTCCAGCGCGAACAGCTTCTTCACCAGGCCCGGATGGGTGCGCGACAGGGTGACCGAGGGGCCCTTGTGGCCCTTCTTGACCTGCACCACGTAGCAGCGCAGCCGGTCGCCGTGCACGTACTCCTCGCCCGGGACCTGCTCGCTGTGCGGTAACACGGCCTCGATCTTGCCCAGGTCGACCAGGACCACCCTGGGGTCCTTGCCCTGCTGGATGACCCCGGCCACCAGCTCGCCCTCGCGGCTGGCGAACTCGCCGAAGTTGATCTCGTCCTCGGCGTCGCGGAGCTGCTGCAGGATGACCTGCTTGGCGGTGGTCGCGGCGATGCGGCTGAAGTTGCCCGGGGTGTCGTCGAACTCCCTGAGCACCTCCCCGCTCTCACCGTCGAGCTCGGCGGCGAAGATGGTCACGTGCCCGGACTTGCGGTCGAGCTCGGCCCGCGCCTTGGCGGCCGCGCCCTCGCTCCGGAAATACGCGATCAGCAGCGCGTCCTCGATCGCCTTGACGACCAGGTCGAAGGAGATGTCCTTCTCCCGCTCCAGGCTGCGCAGGACGCTCATGTCGATGTCCACGAGGCTCCCCCTTAGCCCTCGTCGCCGTCTTCGCCGTCGTCTTCGGCGTCGTCGAGCCGGCGGAATTCCACCTGAACCCGTCCTCGGGTCAGGTCCTCATAGTCGATGCGGCGCGGTGCGCCGCCGACGTCCAGCTCCACGCCGGTCTCGTCGGTGGCGACGATCCGGCCCTCCACCACGGTGCCGTCCTTCAGGTCGGCCTTGACCAGCCGCTTCACCGCGCGGCGCCAGTGGCGCGGCTCGGTGAGCGGGCGGTCGACCCCCGGAGAGGAGACCTCCAGCACGTACGGGGTGGCTCCCATCGCGTCGTCGGCGTCCAGCGCCGCGGAGACCGCGAGGCTGACCTCCGCGACGTCGTCGAGGCTGACGCCTCCGTCACGGTCGACGACGACGCGCAGCAGCCGCCGCTTGCCCGCCGGGGTGACCGTGACGTCCTCCAGGTCGAGCCCTTCGGCCTCGGCGACAGGTTCCAGAAGCTTCATCAGGCGGTCGCGGGATGTGGCGCTGCCCATGCCGACCTCCCATTGTCACGATCTCAGCCGGGCGGACCTCGCCCATGCGATTAACCAGCCTATCCACACCAGGGCGTAGAAACAGCGCCACTCGGTGTGGCGGAGCCGCCCGAGAAGCGAAGTGAGTGCCATTATTCCAATCTCCCGGCTGCCCGTACGATGCTGGGTGCGTCAGCTGCCGACAGAGAACCGGAGGTCGTCCGTGCGTTCCGTCTCCCGGCGCGTCCTGCTGCGGGGCGGCGCCCTCGGGGTGACCGTCGCGGTGACGGCCGGATGCGCGGCCGAGGAGGCCGCGGGGCCCGCGACCGGGAGGCCGGTGCCGCCCGATCCCGAGACGGTGCTGCTGCGGGAGCTGATCGCGGGCAAGGAACGGGCCGTGGCGCTGTACGCCTCGGCCGCCTCGGAGCGGCTGACGCCCTTCCGGCAGCGGCACGAGGCCCACCTGGCCGAGCTCCGCCGCCGCCTGCCGCCGGCCGACCGGACGCCCTCGGCCGCCCCCTCCGCCGCGTCGCCGGGCGCGACGCCCACGCCGTCCGACGGTCCCGCCCGGGGCGGCAGGGCCTCGCTGCGGTCCCTGCGCGACCTGGAGCGCAGGGCCGCGGCCTCACGGGTCCGGCAGATCGCCGGGGCCTCGCCCCCGCTGGCCCAGCTGATCGCCTCCATGGGCGCCTGCGAGGCCGCGCACGCCGTGGCCCTGCCGAGGTCGCTGTGAGGGCGCCGTGCGGAGCGAAGCGGAGGACGTCGTGAGGGCCGGCGCGTCCGGGGCCGGCAGGGCGCGGCGGGCCGGGCGGGGGCTGGAGGTCGCCCTGGCGGCCGAGTACGCCGCCGTGTACGCCTACGGGGTCATCGCGGCCAGGACCACCGGTGGCCTGCGCGCCACGACGACCGCGGCCTACAACGCCCACCGCGCCCGGCGGGACCGGCTCCGCTCCATGATCGTCGCCGCGGGGGGCACGCCCGCCGAGCCGAACGCGGCCTACGAGCTCCCGGTCACCCCCTCCACCGCGGCCCAGGCGGTGGAGCTGGCCGTGCTGGTCGAGCGGGGCGTGACCGGTGCCTACCTGGAGCTGGCGGCCTCCGCGGACACGGCCCTGCGCACGATGGCGGCACTGGCCATGCAGGAGTGCGCCACCCGGTCCTACGGCCTGCGTCCGGAGATCGACGCGTTCCCCGGCATGCCGTCCGGGCCCGGGGGCACGTCCCCGGCGCCCTCCGCACCCTCGACGTCCCCGGCACCCCCGTCGTCCCCGGCGTCCTCGGCGCCCCCGTCGTCCGGCACCCCCGGCACCCCCGGCGCCCCCTCCTGACCCCGTTGCGGCCCTCCCCCCTCCGGTCAGCCGCCTTTCCGGAAAAAGGGTGATTTTCCGTGGCGGAGAGAAAGGCGCTGGTCAGCGCGGAGAGAAAGGGAAACCCGGCCCGCGGCGGTCGCCGCGACGGCTTCCGGTCACGTTTGACCGGGGAATACCGGGTAGCTCAATCATCGCGAACACGTCGAGGAGGAAACAATGGGCTGGGGATACCGCAAATCCATGAAGTTCGGTCCGTTCCGTCTTAACCTTTCGCGGAGTGGAGTGGGACACAGCGTCGGAGGCCGTGGTTTCCGGGTCACCAAGACGGCCGACGGACGGCGCACGCTCACCGTCAACCTGCCCGGCGGCTTCCACTGGCGCAAGACGCTGAGCGGCAGCTCAAAGCGCTGATCCGTCCTTGCGGGAACCCATGGCGGACGCGGGTCGTTCTTCTTGCAGATCACGAGATCGAGGGGGAACAATGGGCTGGGGTTACAGGAAGTCGATCAAAGTCGGTCCCTTCCGGATCGACCTGTCCCCGCGAGGGGTGGGGCAGAGTTTCGGCAACCGCAGATTCCACGTCACGAGAACCCCGGACGGCCGCAAGTACGTGACCGTCAACCTGCCGGGCGGGTTCCACGTGGGTAAGACGATCGGCGGCCGTTCCCGCCATCACCACCATTACTGACGTTCCGTGGACACCGCGGCCGGGCACGGGAACGGGACAGGGGGGCATGCCCGCGCCCGCCCCGCCCCCGGCCCGCGGGGTCACTCCTGGCAGGCCGCCACGACGCGGTCGACGGCCTCGGCGAGCGGGATCTCCTCCTTGACGCCGGTGGCGCGGTCGCGCAGCTCCACCACGCCTTGGGTCAGGCCACGGCCGACGATCAGGATCGTCGGCATGCCGAGCAGCTCCGCGTCCTTGAACTTCACGCCCGGCGAGACACCGGCCCGGTCGTCCACCAGGACGCGCAGGCCGCGTCCCTGGAGCTCCTCGGCGATCTTGACGGCCGCCTCGACCTGGCCGTCCTTGCCGGTGCCGACGACGTGGACGTCGGCGGGGGCGATCTCGCGCGGCCACAGCAGGCCGAGCTCGTCGTGGCGCTGCTCGACCAGCACGGCCACGGCCCGGGAGACGCCGATGCCGTAGGAGCCCATGGTGATCCTGATCGGCTTGCCGTCGGGGCCGAGCGCGTCCAGCCGGGCGGCGTCGGCGTACTTGCGGCCGAGCTGGAAGATGTGGCCGATCTCGATGCCGCGGTCGATGGACAGGCCCGAGCCGCAGACCGGGCAGGCGTCGCCCTCGCGGACCTCGGCGGCCTCGATGGTGCCGTCGGCCGTGAAGTCACGGCCCGCGACGACGTCCGCGGCGTGCCTGCCGGGCTCGTTGGCGCCGGTCACCCAGGCGGTGCCGTCGACCACGCGGGGGTCGACGAGGTAGCGGATGCCGAGATCCTTCAGGACCTGCGGGCCGATGTAGCCGCGGACCAGGCCGGGGTGCCTGGCGAAGTCCTCGGCCTCGAAGATGGTGGGCTCGCCGGGGGCCAGGGAGGCCTCCAGCCGCTTGAAGTCGATCTCCCGGTCTCCGGGCACGCCGACGATCAGGGTCTCGGTCTTGCCCGAGCCGGGGACGGTCACCTTGACCACGATGTTCTTGAGCGTCTGGGCGGCGGTGATGCCCAGGCCGTGGTGGGTGTTGACGTGCTCGACCAGCGACTCGATGGTCGGGGTGTCGGGGGTGTCGAGCACCCGCATGGCGGGCCGGTCGGCCGCCCCGGCGCCCTCGGCGGCCGGCGCGGGGGTGACGACGGCCTCGGCGTTGGCCGCGTACCCGCACGCGTGGCAGGCCACGAAGGTGTCCTCGCCGGTCTCGGCGGGGGCGAGGAACTCCTCGGAGGCCGACCCGCCCATCGCGCCGGAGGTGGCGAAGCAGATCTTGTACGTGATGCCGAGCCGGTCGAAGGTCGCGATGTAGGCCTCGCGGTGGCGCTCGTAGGAGCGCTTGAGGCCCTCGTCGTCGAGGTCGAAGGAGTAGGAGTCCTTCATGACGAACTCGCGGCCGCGCAGGATGCCGGCGCGGGGACGGGCCTCGTCGCGGTACTTCGTCTGGATCTGGTAGAGGGTCACCGGATAGTCCTTGTAGGAGGAGTACTCCCCCTTGACCATGTCGGTGAACATCTCCTCGTGGGTGGGGCCGAGCAGGTAGTCGGCGCCCTTGCGGTCCTTGAGACGGAAGAGCGTGTCGCCGTACTCGGTCCAGCGGCCGGTGGCCTCGTAGTACTCGCGGGGCAGCAGCGCGGGGAAGAGCACCTCCTGCCCGCCCATCCGGTTCATCTCCTCGCGCACGACGCGGGTGACGTTCTCCAGCACCGTCTTGCCGAGCGGCAGCCAGGAGTAGACGCCGGGCGCGACGCGGCGGACGTATCCGGCGCGGACGAGCAGCTTGTGGCTCGGGACTTCCGCGTCTGCCGGGTCGTCCCTCAGCGTTCGAAGAAACAGCGACGACATGCGCAGCAGCACGGCTACTCCTAGCTAGCGGGAATCGGTGTTCTACAGGCTATCGAGTACCGCAAGCCCATTGTCGGCGGTCGGCGGCATCCGAGCCCCTTCCCGGACCGCCGGGGGATCGTTCCGGGGCCACGGTGGGACCGAGGCCGGGGACATGGCCGTGAAGGGATCGAAGGACCTGAGGGACCGTTTCCGGGACGGGCTCCGGGGCCCCGCCTGACGGGACCGCGCCGGAGCCGACTCAGAGACCGGCCAGGAAGACGAAGTACGAGGCCCCGAGGACCAGCGCGACCGCACCGGAGCAGAGCCGGTCGCAGCCGCGGCCCAGGGAGAGGATCATCCCTCCCACCAGGGCGGTCATCATCAGGGCGTCCCACACCAGGAAGCCGGGGACATGGTCCGCCGCGCCGGGCAGCGCCCTGTCGATGCCGCTGAGCAGGGCCAGCCCGGCCGCCCCGCCCGCCGCCAGGTCCCCCCAGCGGTCACGGCGTTTGGCGAGGTAGGACAGGACGCCGATCGCCACGAGCTTGGCGATCGTGAGGTTCACCGCGGTGCCGTCACCGCCGAGGCTCATCGACCAGGTCCCCGAGCGGAAACCGGTGGCGAGCAGCAGCGACAGGATGGTCCCGAAGGTGGCCAGCATGCCGGACAGGACCGCCCACCCGAATCCGACCGCGGTCCGCCCGATGACGACGACGAGCAGGATGTAGGCGTAGGGGTTGTAAAGGGTGTGCACAACTTCGGGCCCGGAGAGCAGCAGGGCCCCGACGCCACCGAGCAGCATCCCCGCGAAGAGCGAGAGGACGATGTGCCGGAGAATGAGGCGATCCCGGCGGTCCCTGGCCGCGAAGTCAACGGCACAATCGTGTTCAACCAAAGCCACTGATCCCCCGATCATGTTTTCTCGTGGCCATGGGAAGTATATCTGACCTGCGATAACATCTAAAACGGGCCAAGTTTCCAAAAGCAAGTGGTCGCTTGGTCACGCTGCCTCGGCGCCCTCTCCTCCACGAGTCTCTCCCGCGAGCGGTCAGAGCCTCGCGACGCCGTCCGCGCCCTTCTGCCCCCGTCCGGACGCCCCCTGGAGCGGTTCGCCGGTGAGCCGGGCGTGGCCGGTCCGGCCGCCGGGCAGGTGGTCGTGGTCGGTTCGCCACCCGCCGACGCCGATGGGAAGATCGGCAAGAACGCACTGCGCGAGGCTGGCAGCCCGGCCCCGCGGTGATACAGAATCAGACGGGGAATCGCGTTCATGACATCCAACGCCGAGGAGGCGATGTGTCACTGCGAGTCGCGATCGTCGGATCAGGGCCCGCCGGGATCTACACGGCCGAGGCGCTGATCAAACAGGCCGCCGTGCCCCTCGAGGTGGACGTGCTGGAACGGCTCCCCACGCCGTACGGGCTGGTGCGGTACGGCGTGGCCCCCGACCACACCTCGATCAAGTCGATCGCGGGCTACCTGCGCGGGGTGCTGGAGATGCCGCAGGTGCGCTTCCTCGGCGGCGTGGAGCTCGGCAAGGACGTCGACGTGGCCGACCTGCTCGACTGCTACGACGCCGTGGTCTACTGCACCGGCGCGATGCTGGACCGGAGGATGGGCATCCCCGGCGAGGACCTGCCCGGCAGCGTGGCCGCCACCGACTTCGTCAACTGGTACTGCGGCCACCCCGACATGCCCGCCGACCGGTTCGTCCTGGACAGCCCCGAGGTCGCGGTGATCGGCGTGGGCAACGTGGCGGTCGACGTGGTGCGCGTCCTGGCCAAGACCGCCGACGAGCTGCGCGCCACCGACGTCCCCGAGGACGTGCTGTCCCGGCTGGCGGCCAGCGAGGTGAAGGTCGTCCACATGATCGGCCGCCGCGGGCCCGAGCACGCCAAGTTCACCCTCAAGGAGCTGCGGGAGCTGGGCGAGCTGGCCAACGCCGACGTGCGGGTGCGGCGCGACGAGTGCGCCGCGGACGTCTCGGCGGCGTCCCGGCAGATCCGGGGGAACGTCGAGGTGCTGCAGAGCTGGGCCGGACGTACCCCGGCCGGCCGTCCCCGCCGGGTGGAGGTGCGGTTCTGGATGCGCCCGGTGGAGATCCTCGGCGACGGGCGGGTGGAGGCGCTCAGGCTGGAGCGGACCCGGCTGGTGGACGGCCGGGTGAGCGGCACCGGCGAGTTCGAGACCCTCCCGGTGGGCATGGTGCTGCGCTCGGTCGGGTACCGCAGCGTCCCGCTGCCCGGCGTCCCCTTCTCCGAGACCACCATGACCGTGCCGAACGAGGCCGGGCGGGTCCGCGACCGCGAGTACGTCGCGGGCTGGCTCAAGCGCGGCCCGACCGGCGTGATCGGCACCAACAAGTCCGACGCCGCCGAGACGGTCCGCACCCTGCTGGCCGATCTGGCCGGCCGCGAGCCGGTACGCCGCGCGGACCTGGACGACCTGCTGGCCGAGCGGGACGTCTCACCGGTCACCTACGAGCACTGGCTGGCCATCGAGGCCGCCGAGACCGCGCTGGCCAGGTCCCTCGACCGGGGCGAGCGGGTCAAGCTCCTCGGGCTCGCCGCCATGCGCACCGCCTACGGCCGATGACCGGCGGGTACGACCAGGAGAGCACCGGCATGCGCGTCACGCTCGCCGACCCGTCCGCCCTGATCCCGGACTTCGAGCGGGTCCACCGCGAGCAGCGCGCGCTGTACCCGTACCGGCCCGCCGGGTGGCAGCCGGTGCACACCGTCTACGTCCCGGCCGACCGGTTCGGCGCCGGGACGGTGCGCGCGTGGGGAGAGGCCGCGCTGGAGCTGTTCCGGCGGCACCTGCCGGAGAGCGAGCTGGCGGCGATCCTCGGCCCGGTCGTCGATTCGGTCATCGACCCGGTCATCGGCGCGGTGCCGGGCGGCGCCGGCGGGGCGTTGGCCGGGGACCTCGCCGGGGAGGTGCACGCGAGGGTGGCCGCCAAGCTGGGCCGCGAGCCCGTCGAGGACCTGCGCGTCGACTTCGAGGACGGCTACGGGGTGCGTCCCGGCGAGGAGGACGGCCACGTCTCGGCCGCCGCCGCGGCGATCGCGGCCATGGACGCGGACGGGACGCTCCCCCGCCGCTGGGGGCTGCGGGTGAAGTCGTTCGCCGACGGCGACCCGGTCCGCTCCCTGCGGACCCTGGACGGTCTCCTCACCGGCGTCATGGAGCGGGCCGGGCACCTGCCGGAGGGGTTCACGGTCACCTTCCCCAAGGTCCTGATGAGGGCGTACCTGCACCAGTTCGCCGACTGCCTGGGGGCGCTGGAGGACGGGCTCGGCCTGGACCGCGGGCGGTTGCGGTTCGAGATCCAGGTGGAGGCGCCGCAGACGGTACGGTTCCTCGACGCGGGGCTGGTCACCGCCCTGGAGGGCAGGCTGGCCGCGGCGCACTTCGGCGTCTTCGACTACACCGCGAGCTGCGGGCTCCCCCCGCACGAGCAGCGGCTGGACCACCCCGCGTGCGACCACGCCCGGCACGTCATGCAGACCGTCTTCGCCGGGACCGGGGTGGAGCTGTCCGACGGCTCGCTGGCCGCGACCCCGGCCTCGGACGACGGCCCTGCGGTACGCGGCCTGTGGCGGCGCCACGCGCGGCTGGTCGGGCACTCCCTGGCGCACGGCTTCCCCCAGGGCTGGGACATGCACCCCTCCCACCTGGTCAGCCGGTACGCCGCGGTCTACGCCTTCCACCTGTCCCGCCGCGGGGAGTACGCCCGCCGGGTACGGGCCTGGCAGGAGCGGCGCGACGCCGGTGGGGGCGTCATGGACGAGCCCGCCACGATCGCGACGATGACCGCGGCCCTGCGCCGCGCCGACCTGGTGCTGGGCGACGTCCCGCCCTCCGGTCCTGGCGCGGGAGGGGCGGAGGGTTAGTCGATCATGGCGCGCCACTCGCGGACCCGCCGGACCTCGACCGGGTCGGACCAGGAGGCCCGCACGGCGCTGCCGACGTGGAAGGCGCGCACGCCGTACTCCAGGAGCGTCCTGACGTAGCGCGGGCGGAGCCCGCCGCCCGCCATGATCAACGGGCCGTCACCGGCCTCGCACCGGGTCTTGATCGTCGACAGCCCGTACCCGATGCCGCCGGGGGCGCCCGCGGTGAGGACGGTGGCGAGGTTGGGCAGCAGGCGGACGGCCCGCCAGCTCGCCTGGACGTCGGCCGCGTGGTCCACCGCCCGGTGGAAGGTCCACGGCAGCGGCGCCACCGCGTGGATGAGCGCCTCGGTGGCGGCCAGGTCGACCGCCCCCGACCCGTCCAGGAAACCGAACACGAACCCGGCCGCGCCCGCGTCCGCCAGGGCCCTGGCCTCACGGCTCAGGGCCTTCAGCGACTCGGGCGTGGCCAGGAACGAGGCCTCGCCGCGCAACATCACCATCTGCGGCAGCGCGGACTCCTTGGCGATCGCCGCGACCGTCTCCGCCGCCGGGGTGAGACCGTCGGAGGCCATGTCCGCCACGACCTCCAGACGGTCGGCGCCGCCGGCTTCGGCCGCGACGGCGTCACGCACGTTGAGCGTGATCACCTCAAGCAAGGATCCGGTCATGAATGGAGGCTATCCGATGCCTTTGTCCTGTACCGCCCCGGTTCAGACGTGCTCGGGGACGGGCGCCCCGCGACGGTCCGAGAAGGGCAGCCCCAGACCGGACGCGCGACCACGCAGACCTCCCGGCCGCTGGAACAGGGCGCCGGACGCGCGGTGCGGCAGGTCGACCGTGCGGAGGTGCGTGAAACGCTGCCCCCGATAGTAGCCCTGCAGCCCCGGGTTGTCCTTGGAGCAGTCAAGCCGGAGCCATCTCTTTCCCAAGGACAGGACCCGCAGGCCCGCCCAGTCCAGGAGCGCCTCCCCGAGCCCCCTGCCGGAGTGGTCGCGCGCCACCGCCAGCTTGTGGACGTAGAGCGCCGCGCCCGGGTCGTCGGCGGGCGTCCAGAACTCGGGGTCGGCGTGACCGTCCAGCGCGAGGGTGGCGGCGGGCCCGTCCTGGCCCTCCAGCAGGTAGAGGGTCCCCTCGTCGATCAGGGGGGCGATGCGGCCGGCGGGGAAGCCCCCGGCGGGCCACTGCCGTACGCCGCGGCGGTTCAGCCAGGCGGCGGTCTCGGCGAGGAGCGCGAGCACCCCGTCGAGGTCGCCGCCGGTGGCCCGGCGCAGCGTGAGCGGACGCGCGGTGGTGAGACCGGCGGTGTTCGAGTGCATGGTTCTTCCCTTCGTTGCGTTCGGTACACGAGATGACACGGAGAGTGCCCGTACGACGACGTACGGCGTCCGTGCCGGACTAGGCGGGTGCCTAGGGACTCGGGGCGATCGGGGAGATCGCGGGGGGCGCGGAGGGCGCGGAGGGCGCGGAGAGGACGGAGCCCGGAAAGACCGCGGGAGGTCCGGAGACCGGGGCCGGGGAGCCCGGGGAGCCGGGGAAGGCCGTGGGGGGTCCGGGGTCCGGGGGGCCGGGGAAGGCCGCGGGAGGCCGGGGGACCGTGGGGCGCGAGCGGGCCGCGGAGGGCGGGGGCACCGCGCGGGCCGCGGGGACCGCGGGCAGAGGGAGGGGCCCGGGGAGGGACGGGTGGTGTCCGGGCGCCCGTCGGACACGGCCCGGTGGTCGCCCGCGTCGCGGGCGGAGCCAGGGCCGGCCCGTGCGGGCGGTCACGGAGACGTCAACGGCTTTCCAGCTCGTACCTGATCAGATGCTTGTCCGCCGGCAGGACGGACATCGCCACCCGTACGGGGGTGTCCTCCTCGTCGTAGCCGACCCGGACGTAGACGACGACCGGCGTGCCGAGCTGGAGCTGGAGCCGCTCGGTCTCGGCGCTGTTGGGCATCCGCGCCCAGATGTCGTCCACCACCCGCACCTGCCGGTGGCCGAGCTCCTCGAGGACCTTGTTCGCCCCCCGCACGATGTCCCCTGGCCGGGCGATCTCCGAGTCGGCGACCAGCGTGAGCGGGAAGTAGGAGTCGTTGGTGTTGTACGGCTGGCCGTCCACGAAGCGCAGCCTGCGGCGGACCACGGCGAGCTCCTCGTCGGCGAGCTCCAGCCTGCTGGCGATCTCCTCGGGCGGCTCCACGATGGAGACCTCGATCTCCTGGCTGGGCACGCGCCCCTCCTGGGAGACGGCCCAGGCGAAGGCCTCCCTGTACTCCCCGTCCGCCCGGACCCGCTCGGGCCGGGGCTGCAGCTCGCGCTGGGGGTGCATGAGCAGCGGGCGGCGTTCGCGCACCACGGTGCCCCGGCGCGGGGTGCGGGTGACCAGGCCCTCGTTCACCAGCTCGCCGAGGGCCAGCCGCACGGTGTTGCGGCTCACCTGATGGGTGGTCATGAGTTCCGCCTCGGTCGGCAGCTGATCTCCCGGCCCGAGCGCACCGGAGTAGATGGTTCTCCGGAGGTCGGAGGCCACCAGTTGATACAGCGTTGACCGCGCCATTAAGTCCCCTTTGTGCCAACAAAACTAGACGATCTGGTTCTAGCGGGGAACAGCCCCTTGACCCAACCTCCCAAGACCCGCATCATCCAATCGTTGGTACAAATCCATCGAAAGGTCAGCGAGGGGGTGGAGGCCGGTGCTGTCGGCCCGCACGGGTACGCCACATCTGCCCTGGCGCGATCCCCGCGAGGCGACGCGTCTCCTGCGCTACGCGTTGCACCGTCAGGGATTCACGCACACCTACCAGAGCAATGCCAGCGGCATGTCGGTGCTGTCGGTACTGACTGAACTGACCGTTTGGTGTAAGAACGGGATGTTTGTCTGGAATGAGGACGGCCACGAGTCGACCCATCCGGCGGACGACCCGGTGGGTGCGGCCCGGCTCATCTCACGGCACTACCGGTCCCCCGCGCCCGGCGACGACCTCACGGAGGAGGAGGCGGACCAGGCGGTCCGCGCCTTCACCGCCACAGACTCCGCGCGCGACTAGCGGCCGAGGACCCCATCCCTCGCCGGGGTCCTCCGCCGCCGCGCCGGAGCGGAACGCGTCCTGGCGGGTCCCCCACGCCCGCCAGGGCGCGCTTCCCCTCACGGAGGCGCACCCGGCGGGCCCGGACCCGCCGGGACGCCTCTGCACCGCCTTCCCGGCGGCGCCCTCCCCGGACGCGAGTACGCGAAGGGCTGCCGGTGATCCGCGGCGCCGTTCCCGCCGTCAGATGAGGCCGCCGTCGGCGCGGACGTTCTGGCCGGTCAGCCAGCGCCCGTCCGGCCCCGCCAGGAAGGCCACGACGTCGGCGATGTCCGAGGGGGTGCCCAGCCGGCCGAGCGGGGTCATCGCGGCCATCTGGCCCAGCACCTTCTCGGGGTTGCTGGAGCGCAGCAGGTCGGTGTCGGTGGCGCCGGGGGAGACCGTGTTGACGGTGATGCCCCGCCCGCCCAGCTCGCGGGCCGCGACCGCGGTGAGCTGTTCCAGGGCGCCCTTGCTCGCCACGTAGGAGGCGCTGCCGGGAGCGGCCCTGACCGTGTTGACGGTGGAGATGTTGACGATGCGCCCGCCGTCGCGCATGTGCCGGGCGGCGTGGCGGATGGTCAGGAAGGGCGCCTTGGCGTTGACCGTCATGGCGCGGTCGTAGTGCTCCTCGGTGGTCTCGGCGAGGGGGGTCGGCGGGAGGTACGGCGCGGCGTTGTTGACCAGGATGTCCAGGCCGCCGAGGATCTCCCCCGCGGTCTCCATCAGCCGTTCGGCGGCGCCCGGCTCGGCGAGGTCGGCCTGGACGGCGCGGGCGCTGCCGCCCGCCTCCTTGACCGTGCGCTCCACGTCGGCCGCGGCCGCGGCGTCGCTCGCGTAGCCGAAGACGACGTCCGCCCCGTCGCGGGCGAGACGCTCCACGATCGCCCTGCCGATGCCCCGGGACCCCCCGGTGACCACGGCCGCCTTGCCCTCCAGCACCGACATGCCCGCCTCCACGGTCTCCGCGGCCTCGCCGGCCCCGGCGACCGGCCGCACGGTCCTTCCGCCTTCGACCCTATGATCGCGGGGCGCGGTTGTCGACGCCCCGGCGGCCGCGCCCGGATCCGCGGCACGGCCGCCCCGCACCCGGGGCCCGTGCCCTGGCACGTTCCACATTCGTGACGCGCCGGGACTGGCACGCACCCGGTTCCACCGCCTACGGTGCGCACCATGAACACCGATGGGCGCTCGGCGCACATTCTCGACGTCCTGGTCACCGAGTTCGGCGACTCCATGAGGCGCGACCCGGCCGCCTTCCGGCGCAAGTTCCGCAAGATGGCCGCCTCCCCCTTCGCCTTCTACCGGGGCAGCGCCAGCCTGTTCTACGCGGACATGACCGGCGCGTTCGCCGACGACGCCTTCCTGGACGGGCCGACCCGCCGGGTCTGGATCCACGGCGACCTGCACGCGGAGAACTTCGGCACGTACATGAACGCCTCGGGCGTGCTGGTCTTCAACGTCAACGACTTCGACGAGGCCTACGTCGGCCCCTACATCTGGGACCTGCGGCGCCTCGTGGCCAGCGTCGCGCTCATCGGGTACGCCAAGGCGCTGTCGGACGAGGTCATCACCGGCCTGGTGACCGGCTTCGCCGCCTCCTACCTCGCCGAGCTGACCGCCGTCTCGCACGGCGGGGACGACGCGATCGGCTCGCTGACGCTGGACACCACGACCGGCGTGCTCCACCGGGTGCTGCAGCACGCCCGGCTGCACACCCGGGTGGCGCTGCTGGAGCTGGAGACCACCGTCGAGAACTTCGACCGCAGGTTCGCCGTGATGGACGGCCGCCACCCGGTGGACGCCGACACCCGCCGGGCCGTGGAGGCGGCCTTCCGGGACTACCTGACGACGCTGCCGGCCACCTCGGAGATCGAGCACAGGATCAAGGACTTCGCGCTCCGCACCGGTGTGGGGATCGGCTCGGCCGGGCTGCCGTCGTACAACATGCTGCTGGAGGGCCACACCCAGGCGCTGGAGAACGACGTCATCCTCTACATGAAGCAGGCGCAGGTCCCGGCCGTGGCGCGGCACATCGCCGACGAGAAGGTGCACGGCCACTTCGAGCACCAGGGCCACCGCACCGCCGAGTCGCAGCGGGCCCTGCAGGCGTACGCCGACCCCTGGCTCGGTTACACCACGCTGAACGGCGTCGGCCAGCTCGTCGCCGAGGTCTCCCCGTACTCGGCCGACCTGGACTGGGGGGACGTCAACGAGCCCGACGAGCTCGCCTCGGTGATCGGCGACCTGGGCCGGGCGGTGGCCCGGATGCACTCGGTGGCCGACGACGAGTCCAGCCACGACCTGGTCGACTTCTCCACCGAGGACGCGATCGTGGCCGTGATCGGCGACGACGCCGAGGGCTTCACCCGCACGCTCGTCGACTTCGCGCACGCCTACGGGGCGCGGGCCAGGGCCGACCACGGGCTCTTCGTCGACCTGTTCAGGAACGGTCGTCTGCCCGGCCTGTGAGCATGGTGGCCTCGGCGTGGTGGCAGGCCACGTGGGCGCCGGGCGAGGACGGCAGGACCGGCAGCGGCCTGGACGCGCAGAGCCCGTCGACCCCCGCCGCGGCCGCCGCGCCCGACGCCAGCACCTGGCAGCGCGGGTGGAAGCGGCAGCCCGCCGGGACGCGGGTCGCGTCCGGCGGCTCCCCGCCGAGCACCACCGGTGCCGGCGAGTCCGGCAGGACCGACAGCAGCGCCCGGGTGTAGGGGTGCGACGGCGCGGTGAGGACGTGCTCCACGGGCCCCGACTCGACGATCCTGCCCAGGTACATCACGGCCACGCGGTCGGCGATGTTCCAGGCCAGCCCGAGGTCGTGGGTGACGACCAGGGCGGACAGCCCCAGCTCGGCGCGCAGGCGCAGCAGCAGGGAGAGGATCTCGCCGCGCACCGAGGCGTCCAGCGAGGCCACCGGCTCGTCGGCGACCAGCACCCTGGGCTCCAGCGCCAGCGCCCCGGCGATGACGACGCGCTGGCGCTGCCCGCCCGACAGCTCGTGCGGGTGGCGGCCGAAGAACCGTTCCGGGGGACGCAGCCCGGCCCGCGACAGCGCCGACGCGACCCGCTCGCCCTCGTCGGGCAGGCGGTGGATGCGCGGCCCCTCGGCCACCGCCTCGTAGACGGTGTGCCGGGGGTTGAGCGCCCCGGTGGGATCCTGGAGCACGAGCTGCACCTCGCGCCGGTAGGCCTTCAGGGCCCGCGAGGAGTAGGCCAGCGGGGTGCCGCCGTAGCGGACCGAGCCGGAGACCGGCCGCTCCAGGCCGAGCAGGGTGCGGGCCAGCGTCGTCTTGCCACAGCCGGACTCGCCGACCAGCGCGACGATCTCCCCCTCGGCCAGGGAGAGGTTGACCCCGTCCACCGCGCGGGCCCGGCGCCCGCGCGAGACGAACTCCACGCGCAGGTCCCGCGCCTCCAGCAGGGTCATCGGGCCTCCTCGCCGACGTGCACGCACGCCGCGACGTGCGCCGGGCCGGGGATCTGCGCGGTCACCGGCCGGAGCTCGACCGGTTCCGAGGCGCACGAGACCAGCGAGACCGGGCAGCGGGGATGGAAGGAGCACCCGGCGGGCAGGTGCGCCGGGTCGGGCGGGTCTCCGCCCAGCCCGCGGGGCGCCCTGCGGGAGGCGGCGTCGCCGACGACGGGGAACGCCCCGGCCAGTGCCCGGCCGTAGGGGTGCGCGGCGTCGCGGAAGACCCGCCGCGCCGGGCCGGACTCGACCACGCGCCCCGCGTACATGATCGCCAGCCGGTCGCACGTCGCCGCCAGCACCGACAGGTCGTGAGAGATCATCATCAGGCCGATGCCGTGCTCGGCGATGAGCGAGCGGATCAGCGTGAGCACCTGCGCCTGGATCATCACGTCCAGGGCGGTGGTCGGCTCGTCGGCGACGATCAGGCGCGGCGAGCAGGCGAGCGCCATGGCGATCATCACGCGCTGGCGCTGCCCCCCGGACAGCTCGTGCGGGTAGCCGCGCGCCCGCCAGGCGGGCAGGCCGACCTGTTCCAGCAGCTCCGCCGTCCTGCGCCGGGCCCCGTCCCGGGTCGCCGCGCCGTGCACGAGCAGCGGCTCGGCGATCTGGTCCCCGATCCGCCGCACCGGGTTCAGCGCGTGCTGGGCGCCCTGGAAGACCACCGAGGCCGACGCCCACCGGACGGCGCGCAGCCGTCCCCAGCTCATGCCGAGCACGTCCTCGCCCTCCAGCAGGATCCGCCCGGACACCCGCGCGTCCCGGGGCAGCAGCCGCAGCAGGGACATGGCCAGCGTCGACTTGCCCGACCCCGACTCCCCGGCCACGCCGAGCGCCTCACCGGCCGCCAGGCCGAGCGAGACGCCCCGTACGGCGGGCACGTCCCCGGCCGCGCCCCGGTAGGTCACCGACACGTCGTGCAGTTCGAGCAGGCTCACCGGGCCACCCCCCGCAGCCGCGGGTTGAGCACGGCCTCCAGGGCGCGCCCGCACAGGGTGAACGCCAGCACCACCGCGACGATGCACAGGCCCGGCGGCAGCACGTACCACCAGGCGCCGGAGGTGGCCGCCCCCCAGTCGTAGGAGCCGCGCAGCATGCCGCCCCAGGACACCTGGCCCGAGCCCGCGCCCAGGAAGGCCAGGGTGGACTCGGCGACGATGGCGCTGGCCACCATCAGGGTGGTGTTGGCCAGCACCAGCGGGGCGACGTTCGGCAGCACGTGCCGGGTCATGACGTGCCAGTGCCCGGCCCCCAGCGCCCTGGACCTCTCGATGTACGGCCTGGCCTCGACCGCCAGCGTCTGGGCCCGGATCAGCCGCGCCGTGGAGGCCCAGGAGGTCACCCCGATCGCCAGGATGATCGTGGACGCGCCGCCGCCGAGGACGGCCGCGAGCACCATGGCCAGGACCAGCGAGGGGAGCACCAGGAACCAGTCGGTGACGCGCATCAGCACGGCCCCCAGCGGGCCGCGGAAGTGCCCTGCGGCGATCCCGAAGACCGTGCCGATCACCATGCTGAGCAGGGCGGACATGAAGCCGATGAGCAGCGAGACCCGCGAGCCCCACAGCAGCATGAGCAGGACCGAGCGGCCCGACTCGTCGGTGCCCAGCGGGAACTCCGCGCTCGGCGGTGCCATCGCGGTGCCCGTGGCCCCGGTGACGTCCATCCCCGCCGGGTCGGTGACCAGCGGCGTCACCAGGGCCGCCGTGACGGCCGCCAGCAGGATCGCCGCCCCGTACAGCCCGGACCGGTTCGCGGCGTACGCGCGGCAGAAGCGGGCCAGGGCGGCGCGGCGGCGGGCACGGGCGACGCCGCGCCGGGTCACCGTGCCGGACGGGCCTGTCGCGTCCGGGCTCATGCCGACCTCACCCTCGGGTCCAGGACGTGGTAGACCACGTCGGCCAGCGTGTTCATGACGATGACCGCGACGCAGACGAGCATGAAGGTCCCCTGCATGACCGCGTAGTCGGGTCCCTTGATGGCCTCGACGAACAGCAGGCCCAGGCCGGGCCAGGAGTAGACGAACTCCACCGAGACCGCGCCGCCCACCACGAACCCGATCTGCATGAAGACCAGCGTCACCGTGGGCAGGAGCGCGTTCGGCACGGCGTGGCAGCGCCGGACGTCGTCGTCGCGCAGTCCCTTGGCGCGGGCCGTGGTCACGTAGTCCTGGCCGATCTCCTCCAGCAGCGACGACCGCATGACCAGCAGGTACTGCGCGTAGACCACGGCCACCAGGGTGAGGCAGGGCAGCACCAGGTGGTGGGCGACGTGCAGCAGGTACATCGGCCCCCCGGGCGCGTCGACGTCCTGCATGCCCCGGGTCGGGAACAGGCCGGGCAGCGGGCCCGCCCCCGCGGCGAAGACCATCAGCAGCAGCAGTCCCAGCCAGAAGGTCGGCACCGACCACAGGGTCAGCGCGGTCCCGGTGGAGACGCGGTCGAACCTGCCGCCGTGCCGCCAGGCGGCCCTGGTGCCCTGCCACATGCCCAGGCTCACCGCGACGGCCAGCCCGGTGCCCACCAGCAGCAGCGTGGGACCCACCCGCTCGCCGATCAGCTCGGTGACCGGCCGCCGGTACTCGTACGAGGTGCCCAGGTCCAGCCGCAGGGTGCGCAGCACGAAGTCGAGGAACTGCTCGCCCAGCGGCCGGTCCAGCCCCATCCGGCGGCGGAGCAGGTCGAGCTGCTCCGGGGTGACCGGTACGTCGCGGGTGTAGGCGATGGTGGGGTCGCCGGGGATCAGGCGGAACAGGAAGAAGGTGGCGACGACCACCAGCGCGATGCTGAGCAGCGCCCCGCCGAGCTTGACCAGCGCGTAGCGCGCCAGGCTCCGGCGCGCGCCCCACGGCCCGTCCTGTCCGTCCTGTTCGCCCTGTCCGTCCGGGCCGCTGTTCCACTGTCGCGCCAGGGTACGCGGACAGGCCCACGCCGGGGTTCGCGACGAGGTTCGCGACGAGGTTCGCGACGGGGTCCGCGGCGGGGTCCGCGGCGAGGGGGCCGGGGTTCGCACGGGCGTCACTCGCGGTCGTCGGCGCGGGCGCGGCGGCGCCTGGCGAGCAGGACTCCCCCGGCGCCGAGGGCCAGCGCGGCGATCGCCGCCACCGCCACGGCGGCACCGGTGCCCGTGCCGCTCCCGGCGGGGGCCGCGGGACGCTCCACCGCCCGCAGGGAGTAGACCGGCCAGTAGCCGCTGGCGCCGTACAGCAGGCCCCTGTCCTCGGGGAGGGGGGTGATGGAGGCGATCCTGTCCCTGCGGTAGCCCTCCAGGTTGTTGGGGTAGTAGAGCGCGATGACCGGGGCCTCGGTGTAGAGGCGCCGCTGCATCCGTTTGATCAGTTTCACGCGTTCGGCCCGGTCGAGCTCGGCCAGCTGCGCCCTGTACAGCCGCTCGAACTCGTCGTCGCAGAAGAACGACTCGGTGCCGCCGCCCTGGCCGCTCGCGGTGGGCCTGCGGCCGCACAGGTGGGTGGCCAGCACCTCCTCCGGATCCGGGTTGACCGACCAGCCGCTGATCGCGATGTCGTACAGTGCCGTGCTCCCGGTCTCCTCGGTGTACCTGTTGGCGTCGATCCTGCGGACGGTGAGCGAGATGCCGATGTCGCGGAGCCAGCCGGTCAGGTACTGGGCGATCTTCTCCTCGACGGGCTCCTCGGTGCGGACGCTGAAGCGCATCTCCAGCCTGCGCCCGCCGCCGGGCATGGTCCGGATCCCGTCGGCCCCCCTGGCGTACCCGGCCTCGTCGAGGATGCGACCGGCCTCGGCCGGGTCGAAGGTGACGGCGTCGTCGCCCTCGGCCCGCCAGAAGAACTCCCGGTACATCGGCGGGACGATCGAGCCGTCGGCCGGTACGGCCAGCCCGTTCTGCACCTGCCGGACGAGGGCATTCTTGTCGATCGCGTGGTGAACGGCCCGGCGCACCCGGGCGTCCTTGAGGGCGGGGTGGCCGTCGCCGATCGGCTCGCCGCCGGAGGTCTCGGCCCCCGGGTTGAGCTGCAGGTAGGCGGCCCGGCGGCCGGGGGTGTTCCACTGCACGATGTCGGGGTGGCCGGCGAGGGCCTGGAACTGCGGGGGCGCCAGCCTGCCGATCCAGTCGACGTCGCCCTTCTTCAGACCGGCGATCGCCGCCTCGGGGTTCTCGTAGAAGACGACGTGCAGCTCGTCGATCGCGGGGGCGCCGCGCCAGTACGACGGGTTGGCCCTCAGCTTCACGTACGCGTTCTTCCGGTGCTCGACGGGGATGTAGGGGCCGTTGCCGACGGCCGGGTAGGTCTCGTTCTCGAACGTGCCGACGTCGCCGACGCCCTCCCAGACGTGCCTGGGCATGATCGGGATCGGCAGCTCCAGCATGGAGGCCTGCGGTTTCTCGGTCCTGATGACCAGGGTCCGGTCGTCGGACGCGGTGACGGTGTCGAAGTTCTCCACGGCGGGGCCGTTCGCCGTCTTGGCCGCGTCGTCGGTCATGATCTTGTTGAAGGTCCACGCGGCGTCGTGGGCGGTGACGGGCCGCCCGTCCGACCAGGTGGCGCCGGCGCGCATGGTGAAGGTCCAGGTCAGCCGGTCCGCCGAGGTCTTCCACGACTCGGCCAGGTCGGGGGCGGGCGCGAGGGTCCTGGGGTCGGGCATGGTGAGCTGGCCGTAGGTCCAGCGGTGGATCGCCGTGGAGATCAGCCTGACCGCCAGGAACGGGTTCATCGAGTCCACGCTCTGGGTGGCGCCCATCCGGACGACCTTCCTGGCCGGCGGGGGTGCCTCGGCCCTCCGGCCGGCCGTCCCGTCCGGCTCGGCGGCCGGCGCCGATCGGGGATGCGCGGCCGAGGCGTGGGCGGGGACCGGCGCCTGGATCGGCGGGAGGATCGACACCGAGAGCGCCAGACCCAGTGCCGCCATCCGCGCACCCGTTGCGGCCATGGTGTGCCTCGCCTTCGCGTCGATGATCCCTGACAACGAAGGCACACCATCCGAACAGCTCCTGTCAATGAGCGTTGGAAGATTGTTTCATTCTATTTTTATTCTCCGGCTTTATTTTTCAGGACGTTTCTCCCGTACGGGCACGAAGCCCGGGAAAAACCGATCCCATCGGCTCGGCCGTGCCGTCCCGGTCAGGAACCGACCGGTCGGTATGGACGGGGTCGCGGGGCGTGCGGCATGCTACCGAACATGACTCTGTTCTCCGTGGAAGGCAAGACCGTCGTCGTCACCGGCGGCTCCCGTGGAATCGGCCGGATGATCGCGGCCGGGTTCGTCGACGCGGGGGCCACGGTGTACATCTCCTCGCGGAAGGCGGCCGAGGTCGAGAAGACCGCCGCCGAACTGGGATGCGTCGCCGTACCGGCCGACCTGTCCACCGAGGACGGGGCGTCCGCGCTGTTCGAGGCGGTCTCCGGGCGCGAGTCCCGCCTGGACGTGCTGGTCAACAACGCCGGGGCGACCTGGGGGGCACCGCTGGAGGAGTACCCCGGGCAGGCGTTCGACAAGCTCTGGGGGATCAACGTCAAGGGCGTGTTCCACCTGACCCAGCGGTTCCTGCCGATGCTGCGCGCCTCGGCGACCCCGCAGGACCCGGCCAGAGTGATCAACATCGGCTCGGTGGACGGCATCCGGGTGCCCTCGATGGAGAACTACGCCTACTCGGCCGCCAAGGCCGCCGTGCACATGCTCACCCGCCACCTGTCCCAGCGGCTCGCCAAGGAGTCGATCACGGTCAACGCGATCGCGCCGGGGCCGTTCGAGTCGAAGATGATGGCGTTCGCCCTCGACGACCCGGAGATGCGCGCGGCCGTGGCGTCCCATGTCCCGCTGGGCCGCATCGGCACTCCCGAGGACATGGCGGGCACCGCGATCTTCCTGTCCTCCCGGGCCGGCGCCTACCTGACCGGGGCCGTGATCCCGGTGGACGGCGGCATCTCCGGCCACGCGTAGGCGCGGGCGGGTCGGCCCTCGCCCGTACCACCCGTGACACGAGCGTGGAGTCCTTACCTTGCCGTGACCCTTTCCAGGTGTCAGCTTTACCTCATGCTGAAGCGTTTCACGGCGGTGGGGGGGGGGGGGGGGGGGGGGGGGGGGGGGGGGGGGGGGGGGGGGGGGGGGGGGGGGGGGGGGGGGGGGGGGGGGGGGAGGGGGGGGGGGGGGG